>JAZOSO010000149.1:0-18786 GCA_045657185.1 Victivallaceae bacterium
CTGCTGCAGAAAACGGAACATATCAATTCCGTGTCACCGATGAAGCAGGAAATGTCACTCAAAAATCAGTTGTTGTCGATAAGATTGACAAAACAGCTCCGGTTATTGATAATGTTGCGGCAGATATTACAGACATGACTCAGTCTGATGTCAAAGTTACTGCCGACTTCTCCGATAATAACAGCTTTATTGCTCAATACAAAATCAATGACGGCGAATGGATTGATTATCTTGACGGAGTGATAATGAGTGAAAACGGTACTGTTTATTTCAAAGCCGCCGATGAGGCAGGCAATGAAATTTATGCAGAATATATCGTTTCCAATATTGATAAACTTGCTCCCGATATGCCGATAGTTACAGTTGAGGAATGCGGTTATATTTCCAATGACCCGATTATTGTTTCTGCAGTTTTTGCGGAAAATTCAGCACTCAGGCAGTATTCATTTAACGGTGTTGACTGGTTTGATTATACTGACGCGCTGTATGTCCGTGCAAACGGAGAAGTTTTCTTCCGTTCATGCGACATTGCAGGTAATTATTCTGCTGTGGCAACTGCTGTGGTCAAAGAAATTGATGATGTTGCAGACAGTTCACTTACTGAATACATTTTTGTCAATGCAAAATATTCAGAAAAAAATACCCGCAACAAAAAACAAAACGGTATTCAGCTTGTTTACGGGGAAAATGCGTTCAATACGTTGTATGACTTCAAACATTCAGCTGATGAAAAAATCGTTATGCTTGATGCAGCGGTGAATATTTTCAATAATACGGATTTGACTGATATCGGTATTATGGCTGCAAATGTTTCCGTTCCGAAGAAAAAAATGACAGTCAATAATTACAGTTATTCTGCCCAAAGTTCCGTCCGCGGCAAACTTAATATCAACAGTAAGGATACAGGTGATGTTGTTTTTGAAAATTTTGCAACAGTAAATCTTTCAAACTCTGCGAACGTCAACAGTATTGAAGGCGGCAAAGCCTCAAGTACATATACTGTTAAAACTTCGTACAAAAAGGGCGTGAAAAACGAAACTGTTACGCATAAAGTTACAAAATCTGCCTCCGGCAAAGCTGTTTTGAGCAGCGCAAGTGCAGATGTTATTTCAAATTACAGTTCAGTAACTCTTGACGGAAGTTCTGTCGGCAAAATTGAAAATAACGCATACAAACTTACCGAAACTGTCAAAACTGTCGGTTCTGCGGAAAGCAATAATCGTACAGAACAGTTCATTACCGGCGGAACTGTTATTTTGAAAAATAATTCTGCCGTTGATTCGGTAAAGAATTACAAAACAGTCAAAATTACTGATTCAAGTGCAGGATTGATTTCAAACTTTGCCGTAACAAAAATCGTAAACGGCACAGAGACAAGAAAAGTTGCAGGCTCTGTCACCCTTGTCCGTGCTGAAGCTGACACTATTGAGAATTATTCAAAAGTTACTATGACCGACAGTAATATCGGCAATGCTTTGAATGTACAGAGCGTTACAGCATCAAAGGGATTCAATACGCTTGAAAAATTTGCCGGTACTGTCGGAAATGATACTTTGACCATCGGCAAAAATGCAGTTCTTGTCCTGAACAGTGCAGATTTCGGTGAAGGCAAAGACAGATTTGTCAATAGCGGAACATTGATTTTCGGCAGTGATTTTGAAATCAATGCAGAGACACTTTCCGGTAAAGGCAATTTTGCGGCAACTTCAGAAGTTTACGAAAAATTGAGCGGCAAAGTTAACGGCTTGCTCAATCTCGGTCAGACTTACGAAGGCTTCCGCAATACCCAATATGAACTTGCCGACAATACCGAAAAGAAAGCTGTCAAATGGGATATGAAATCCGATTATACCGGCTGGCTCAACAGCGATATCGGTTTTGAGGATACCGTTGACTTTATCAGATTTAAAGCTTCAGAAGACGGTGCAATCAAAATCAGCGGCGAACTTTTCGGAGGTGCCGATAAAGTTACTCTTAACAGTTCTGTCATCTCTGCTGATGCCGACGGAAATTATATCGCAATGGTTGACGCAAAAACAGATTACATTCTCAAGATTGAGCGTAATGAAATGAATTCCGTAAATTATGAAATTTCGCTCATCGCGTAATGTTTTTCTGTTGATTTTTCAACAAAATGCTGTATATTAATAGAATTTATTATTATTAAGCATTTTGTTGAAACGGAGCTTTTATGGCATTTTTCAAAGATTTGAAGGAACAGCGTCAGGGATTATGGATTTTTATCCCGCTGTTGAGTTTGTATGTTTTTTCGTATTTTCAGCGAACGGCAGTGCCGGGGCAGATTTTTGACCGCTTGTCGCAGGAGGGATTTTCTGCGGAACAGATAGCCACAATTTCGGCATCGTTCATTCTGGTTTATTCGCTCTCCCAGCTTTTTGTCGGTATGCTGGCGGATAAATTCAGCGGTGTGCGTGTCGTTGTAATCGGCGGCTTGCTGCTCGGTCTCGGTTCGCTTTTTATGCCGATGTGCAAAAGTCTGGCAATGATAAATATCTGCCGTATCATTATGGGATTGGGCGGGAGTACGATGTATCTCTGTCTGGTCAAAGAAACGGACAGGCTTTTCGGACGCAAAAATTTTTCCATTTTCCTCGGCATTATTTACAGTGTCGGTTATATCGGCGGTATGTTCGGTACATTGCCGTTTGTGTGGCTCTGTAATGTTTTTTATTGGCGTAATGTTTTGATTGTCATCGGCGGTATATCGCTTCTGGCGTATGTGTTTTTTATTACTGTTATCACTGTCCGCCGTGAACCGTTTCCGCCTGTTTCAAAAATTTCTCTGACATTGAAACCGCTTTTTGCGATTGCGAGAAATCCTTATTCATGGCTGGTGCTTTTCTGTTCCAGTGTCAATTTCGGCATGTATTATATAATTCAGTCTTTCTGCGGTAAAAAATTCCTTGAAGACTGCGGCAACTTCAGTTCAGAAGCAGCGGCAACGGTTATTATGTTCCTTACTCTGACCTGTATGCTGACGATTATGGCGGTCGGAATTGTCATCCGTCTTATCGGCAACCGCCGCCGCCCGATGATGAGATTTGCGTCAGGGGTAAATCTTTTTACTTCAATACTTATGTTTTCAACACTGTATTTTGAGTGTATTCCGAATTGGCTGTTTGTGCCGGGATATCTGCTTTATGCTTTTGCTTCGGCATTTGCAATGGCGTTTACCATGACAGGACAGGAGATGAATTCGCGTGATTTGATGACTACGGCAACCGGTTTCAACAATATGGGAAATTATCTTTTTGTTGCTGTCGGCTCCTGGGGAATCGGTAAATTGCTGGACTCCTATGTTTCTGCGGAAAAAATTGCCGGTCAGGCGGTTGTTTATCCGCGTGAGGCGTATATTACGGTTTTCGGAATATTGCTTTGCATTTCAGTAGTGTCATTTTTGCTGATGTTCCTTGCTCCTGAAACAAAAGGGCATTATCTGCACTTGAAATCAAAAAATCTGTGAAAAAGTTTTTAATTTATTTGACAATATTCCATATTGTGTTAAATTACTCTTGATTATAATGAAAGGTAATATTTATGACACTTGATGAACTTAAAAATGTTGAATCCGATGTTGCACAGAGACTTGAGCATCTGCAGGAGTTTCTTCATATTGACGAACACAAAGAAGCCATTGTTGAACTTGAAGCAAAAATGGCTCAGCCTGACTTTTGGGACCATAAGGAAGCAGCACAGGATACTGTTGCCAAACTTTCCGCAGAAAAGGCAATTACGGAGCCTTACGGGGCATTGCTCAAAGAGGCGGAGGATTTTGCCGTGCATATTGAGTTTGCCGCAGACGACCCCGATTATATGGGTGAAGCTGAAATCGCCGCAAAACGCATTATGAAACATCTTGATGACCTTGAGCTTTTGAGCTTTTTGAGCGGCGCACTGGACAAAAACGGTGCGTATGTTTCAATTCATGCAGGGGCAGGCGGTACGGAGTCTTGTGACTGGGCGTCAATTCTTATGCGTATGTACCGCAGATATTTTGAAATCCAGGGCTGGAAAGATGAGATAATGGATATCCAGATGGGTGAAGAAGCCGGTGTGAAAAGTGTCACTTTGCTTGTGCAGGGCAATTTCGCTTACGGTTATATGAAGTGTGAACGCGGAGTTCACCGTCTGGTCAGAATTTCTCCCTTTGACAGTAATGCCAGACGCCATACATCTTTCTGTTCAGTTGAAGTTTATCCCGAAGTTGATGATGATATTGATATTGAAATTGACGAAAAAGATTTGCGTATTGATACTTACCGTTCCAGCGGTAAAGGCGGTCAGGGCGTCAATACAACCGACTCCGCAGTCCGCCTGACACACTTGCCTACCGGTTTGGTCGCCGCATGTCAGAGTGAGCGTTCACAGCACAAAAATAAAGCTACTGCTATGAAAATGCTGAAAGCCCGCCTCTATGAACTTGAGGAAAATAAACGCCGTGAAGCCGCCGCCGCCGAACGAGGTGAACAGTCCGAAAACGGCTGGGGCAGTCAAATCCGCTCATACGTTCTTCAGCCTTATCAGATGGTCAAAGACTTGCGTACAGGTGTTGAGACCAGCAATACTGCCGCTGTCCTTGACGGAGAAATCAATGAATTTATTGAAAGCTATCTGAAGGGCGTGCGTATCAGCGAATGATAAAGCCGATAAATACACCTTTTGATACAGATGACTCAATCGATATCCCCGAGTTTTTGACTGAGGCGGAAATTGACTTTGACCCGTCGGATTTTTCGGAAGAGGAGGCTTTTTATCAGGGGCAGGCAGCGGCGGAGCATGAAACTGCCAAACAGGCAGAATGTCTGGATAATCTGCGACGTGAAGTTGAGGAATTTTTTGTCCCCGGCGGAGTTTTGAAACAGCATGCCATACATGATGCGCACCGCCCCTATGAATTCCGCCCTCAGCAGATGCGTATGGGCAGTGCCATTGTGGAGGCACTTGCCAACGGTGAAAATCTGGCTGTTGAAGCTCCGACCGGTGTCGGTAAAAGTTTTGCATATCTGGTTCCTTTGATTTATCGTTCCAAATTTGCCAAATATCCTGCATTGGTTACAACTGAGACCATAAATTTGCAGGAACAGCTTATTCATAAAGATATTCCTTTTCTGAAAAAAGTTACCGGCGTGGATTTCAAAGCCGTACTTGCCAAGGGCAGAAGCAATTATCTCTGTATGCGCCGTTATTCATTGGTTATGCAGGGGGAAAGAGAGGCTTTGCTGCCCGTTCCGTCACTTGCTTTTGAGCTTGAAAAAATTGAATCAAAAATAAACAGTACCAACGGAGAGCGCAGTGATTTTAATTTCCGTATATCTTCAGATTTGTGGGGGATGATTCACTCTGAAGCAGGTAACTGTCTCGGTCCGAAATGTCCTTTTTATAAGAAATGTTTTTACTTCGGCGCACGCCGTGAATGGGAGACTGCTGATATTATTGTTGCCAATCATGCTCTGTTTTTTACTGATTTGCGGATAAAAATGCAGGATATGAGTGATACTGCGCTGCTGCCGCAATACGGCATGGCGGTTATTGATGAAGCGCATACATTGGAGGCAAATGCCGCCGACCATCTCGGATTGAGTGTTTCTAAACTCGGTGTCATTTCTCTTCTTAACCGACTTTATAATCCGGATAACGGCAAAGGCTTGCTGGTACGAAACGGCAAAAAGGCTATGGAGTGCCGTCAGATTTGCGCCAAAGCAAGAGATGTGAGTTATACTTTTTTCAAGCAGTTTGAGAATTATTGTGAGGAGCGTCATGAAACAGCTCTGCGTGTCAGGCAGACCGGGTTATTTGACAACTCACTCGGTACTGCAATGGGCGAATTGAGAGAACGGCTTGATGAGCTTTTTGATGAATTGGAAGAGGATGCTTCAGTGCAGACTGAAATCGGTTCGTACATTGACCGTGTAGCGGGAGTGATTGATGCAATCAGTGAATTTTTGCTGCTCGGCAATGAAAAAAGTGTTTATTATATTGAGTGTGATAATCGTAATACTTCCTTGCATGGTGCGCCGCTGAATATTGCAGAGATATTGAAACGGGAGATTTTTGATGCATCATTTCCGGTGATTTTATCAAGTGCGACTTTGACTATCAACGGCAAATTTGATTTCTTTTTCAATCGGACTGGATTTGTGAACGGCAAGACATTGGTACTGGATTCTCCGTTTGACCCTGAGCGGGTGGCGATGTATATTCCGGATGATATGCCGGAAGTTCAGGGGGAAGAGCATTTCAAAAAACTTGTTGCATATATAAAACATTTTGTCAAAATGACTCACGGCAAGGCTTTTGTCCTTTTTACGAGTTATTCACTTTTGCAGAAAACAGCGGAGACTATGCGCGGATTTTTTGAAGCGGAAGATATAAATTTGCTGGTTCAGGGCGGGGATTTGACCCGCAGTATGCTTTTGGAAGAGTTTAAAAATGATGTGGATTCGGTGCTTTTCGGAACTGACAGTTTCTGGACGGGAGTCGATGTCCCCGGTGAGGCATTGAGCAATGTTATTATTACCAAGCTGCCGTTTGCAGTGCCGTCGCATCCGTTGATTGCCTCAAGGTGTGAGGAAATTGAGAAACAGGGCGGAAATTCGTTCCGTGATTACAGTATTCCTGATGCGGTTTTGCGTTTTCGCCAGGGAATCGGCAGACTTATTCGCAGTAAAACTGATAAGGGGATAATTGCTATTCTGGATAAAAGAGTTGTTTCTAAATTTTACGGCAGGAATTTTTTGAATTCCATTCCTTATAAACGCAAGATGATGTGAGGTTTTTATTATGGACGCATTGGCAATTATTGATTTCATTTATAAAAATGAACCTGAATTGAAGGAAGTTATGCTCAAACATTCAAATCAGGTAAAAGTCAAGGCGTTGCAGATACTTGAAAAATCCGCTCTTGAAATTGACCGTGAAACAGTAATAAACGGTGCGCTGCTGCATGATATCGGCATTATCAAATGTCATGCTCCGTCAATTCTATGTAACGGCAGTGAAAATTATATACGGCACGGTATCATCGGTGCTGAAATGCTGCGGAATTACGGACGGGAAAATAATATTGACCTTGAGATTTATGCCCGTATTGCGGAACGGCATACCGGGAGCGGGTTGACTGTCGGAAATATTATTGCACAGGATTTGCCGCTGCCGCATCGTGATTTTCTGCCTGAAACAGAGTTGGAAAAATTGATTTGTTATGCGGATAAATTTTTTTCAAAATCAGGAGACATGAAGGAAAAATCTCTTGAATCAATCCGCCGTTCCATGTTGAAATTCGGCACAGATTCTCTTGCGCGTTTTGACGCTATGACAGAGTTATTCAATTACAGTGAGTGAAAACGGCAGTTCAAGCTGTTCAATGTCGGCCGCGGGAAGGGGAGTTGTTTCGGTTGGAAAATTGCTGATACTTACGCCGATAAGACGGACGGGACGGGTAGTGGCTTCGGTCTTTGTCAGCAGTTCGCAGGCGATTTCTCCTATAGCGGCAGAGTCGGAGATGCCGTGTGCAAAGGATTTTGAACGGGTGACGGTTTGAAAATCGGAATATTTAAGTTTCAAGGTGACTGTGCGCCCTGCAAGTTTATCGCGTTGAAGATATTTGGCGACTTTGATAGACAGACGGCGAATGTAAATACGGATTTTGGCGATATCGGTAATATCGGAAATAAGTGTTGTTTCCCTGCCGTATGATTTGCGTACCCAGTCGGTTTCAACTTCGCGTTCATCAATGCCGCGGACGATGTTGTAATAAAATGCGCCCGCCTTGCCGAAATGGCTGATGAGAGTCTGCAAGTCAAGAGCTTTTAAATCTTTTCCTTTTTTGATATTCATGGCGCGGAGTTTTTTTGCCGTAACTTTGCCGATGCCGTAAAATTTTTCAATGGGGAGATTTTCCAGAAACGGAATTGCCCCCGACGGTTTTATAACTGAAAGACCGGCAGGTTTGCGCAGAGATGATGCGACTTTGGCAAGAAATTTATTGTATGATACTCCGGCAGAGGCGGTTAATCCTGTGTTTTTGAAAATGTCTTGTAATATTTGTGAGGCTATCATTGTCGCACTGCGTTCCTCTGTTGCAGTATCGGTCACATCCAGAAAAGCTTCATCTATGGACATGGGTTCGACTTTTTCAGTGTATCGGTAAAATATATCAAAGACCTGATTTGATACTTCTTTGTAAGTCTGCATATCGCCTTCAATAAAAATGCCCTGCGGACACAGATTCATCGCCGTTTTGGTCGGCATGGCGGAGTGAACTCCGAAAGCTCGTGCTTCATAAGAACAGGTGGAAACAACACCACGTTTTTCCGGAGAGCCTGCAACGATTAGCGGTCTGCCGCGGTATTCAGGATGATTGCGCTGCTCTACTGAAGCAAAAAAAGCGTCCATGTCAATATGTATTATTTTCCGCATATTACTAAAGATTGTATCAGCTGAAAAGCTCTCCCTGTTCAAGAGGTGAAAGTATCTCTTTTATCGGAGAAAAGGTTTTGCGGTGAATAGGGCAGGGACCGTATTTTTCTATTGCCGCCAAATGGGCTGCAGTGCCGTAACCTTTGTGAAGCTCAAAGCCGTATTCGGGGTATATTTCTGCATATTGGCACATCAATCGGTCACGGCGGACTTTGGCGATAATGCTTGCGGCGGCTATCGCAGCGCATTTTGCATCGCCTTTCACAATGGATTTATTGGGATACGGCATAGATTTGACGGGGTTGCCGTCAATAATAACAAAATCCGGCTGCTGTGATAATTTGCTTACAGCAGTACGCATTGCCAGGTGAGTTGCCTGTAAAATATTTATACGGTCAATTTCATTATTGTCAATTTCAGACCAGGCAAAAACAATATCTTCCCGCGAGGTCAAAATCTCAAAAAGTTCATCTCTTGTTTTTTCGTTGAGCTGTTTTGAGTCAAAAACCTGCGGTATTTTGGAATAATCAAGAAATATTACAGCAGCGGCGACAACAGGACCTGCCAGCGGTCCCCGTCCTGCTTCATCAACTCCCGCCACAAAAGAAAACCCCTCGTTGCGGAGTTCATTTTCCGTAACGAGGAGTTGATGTTCTGCGGGTAAATAACCCTCAATAGACACGGTAAGTGTTCCTCTGTCTCAAAATTAGCGGGTACGCAATTCTTTGACGCGGGCGTCTTTACCGATTTTGTCGCGCAAGTAGTAAATTTTGGAGCTGCGGACTTTACCTTTGCGGACTACTTCGATTTTCTGAATCATGGGAGTATTGAAGGGGAAAACACGTTCAACACCCTGACCGAAAGTAACACGGCGGACGGTGAAAGTTGACTCCATATCTTTGCCGCGCATAGCGATAACTGTGCCTGCGAAGAGCTGGATACGTTCGGTAGTACCTTCAACGATTTTAACATAAACTTTAATGCTGTCGCCGACATTGAATTCAGGCAAGTCGGTTCTGACATTTTCCTTACGGATTTTATCCAAGACTGTGCTCATTTTTATCCTCCTGAAAAATTATTTCTTATATTTTTTGTACAAATCCGGCCGTCTCTCTGCGGTTATTTTCAGAGATTTGCTGAGTCTCCACTCAGCAATTTTAGCATGATCACCGGAGAGCAGGATTTCCGGGACTTTCATTCCTTCGATTTCGGCGGGGCGGGTGTACTGCGGGTATTCCAGAAGTCCGTTTGAAAAAGATTCGTCAGCACTTGACTCATCTTTGCCGAGGACTCCGGGAAGCAGCCGCACTGCTGCATCCACCATTGCCATAGCCGCGATATTGCCGCTGGTCATGACAAAATCTCCGAGCGAAAGCTCCCAATCCACGAAGCGTTCAATGACTCGTTCATCAACTCCTTCGTAGTGACCGCAAAGGATCAACAAATGATCAATCGAGGCCATTTTTGCGGCGGCAGTCTGCGAAAACTGTTCACCTCTCGGTGAGGTCAGAACCACGACTGTACCGTCTTTTTTCAAATCCGACAATGCTTCAAAAAGCACGTCTGCTCTCATCAGCATACCGGGACCGCCGCCGTAAGGCTTGTCGTCCACTGAGGCATGTTTGTCGTGCGCGTAATTGCGGAGATCAATTGCGTTGATTTCAACGATTCCGTTTTTTACTGCCCGACCGATGATGCTTGACCCTAACGGGCCGGGGAATATCTCCGGGAACAAAGTCAAAATATCAATTTTCATAAAATCACTCTGCTTACCGGAAATGCACAATATCAGTCAATGACTTCAACTGTGACTTGTTTGTTCATTTTGCCGGCTGCGCTGCGAACCAGAGAGCGGATAGCCATAATGGTTTTGCCGCGTTTGCCGACGATTTTGCCGATATCTTCTTTGTTGCAATCAATGCGGATAACAACACTGTCGGCACCGTCTTCGGTGGAAACTTTTACAGCATCGGGAGAATCTACCAATGAGCGGACAACATAATCAACGAAGCCTTCGAGGCCTTTGATACCTGTTGCTGCGCAAGAGCAGTTTGCTGATGCTTTAGAGAGTCCGAAAAATTTCAATAATGCTTTAAGCATTTCTAACATCCTTGGTTAACCGAAAACCTTAGAAGTCTATTGCATTAAGCATTAGCTTCTTCTGCGGGAGCTTCTGCGGCGGCAGCAGCTTCAGCAGCAGCGGCTTCGGCAGCTGCTTTTGCTTCAGCTTCAGCGGCAGCTTTAGCTTCTTCTTCAGCCTTGATTTTAGCAGCGGCTTTTTTGGAGATAGCGGGTTTGCGGACGCGGTCAGCGAGGACAACACCTTTGCGGGCGCGTTCAATAATATCACCGACGGTTTCGCTGACTTGAGCGCCGTTGGCAATCCAATAATCAGCGCGGTCGAGTTTGACGGTTTCGACTTTGCTGCGGGGGTTATAAAATCCGATTTCTTCGATAGCACGACCGTCGCGGCTCATGCGCTGGTCCATGACGACGATACGATAGCATTTGGCATTACGGGTGCCTGTGTGCTTCAATCTGAGTCTTACTGACATAAATTCACCTTACTGTTAGTAATTTTTTGTTGTTTTCGGGAACAAAAAGTCCCTGTTTGCGAAAAATTTCCTTGCAGCTATTCATAAAACATTGACAGCCAGCTATTTAGATACTTGGCTAAGCCTCCCGGCCGCCTCCATTTGTCAAGTTTTTGAATTCAAAGTTGAAGTAAAGTGCAACTCTTTTACATTCAGCTTTTTCCGAAATCTGCAATGAAAGTCATATAATATAACATTTTTTTTCAAAAAAACAAGATTTTTTACTTAAAAAAACGCTTTTTTTATTTCAAAAATTCTATCGGAGGCGAATATGTGGGAAAAATTTTTTGCTCACGGTAAAAAATGCTTGACAAATTGCAATCCGGAGTTTATTTTAATGAAAATTTGAAAGGAGTTTATTATGAAAGTATTGAATTTCGGTTCTTTGAATATTGATAATGTATATCGTCTTTCTCACATTGTGCGTCCGGGTGAGACGATATCTGCTGTTTCAAATGCGGTTTTTGCCGGGGGGAAGGGACTGAATCAGTCTGTCGCCATTGCCCGTGCCGGGGTCAGAGTTTATCATGCGGGGATGATTGGCAGGGATGGAATTTTTCTGAAAAATCTGCTTGAAGAAAACGGTGTTGACTGTACATTTTTGGATATTTCGGAGGATGTTCCGAGCGGAAATGCTTTGATTCAGGTTGCAGATGACGGAGAAAACAGCATTGTGCTTTTCGGCGGTGCAAATCAGGCAATAAAAGCAGAAAAAGCTGCCGAAGTGCTTGCCGCTTTTGATGCCGGAGATATCGCAGTTCTGCAAAATGAAATCTCCGTTACCGCTGAGGTTATATATGAAGCTCACAAGCGCGGGCTGAGAGTATTTTTCAATCCTGCTCCTATGAGTGATGATGTTGCGGATTTTCCGCTTGAGCTGGTTGATACATTGATTGTTAATGAAACAGAAATGGCAGAGCTGAAAAAACACCGTCCTCAACTTGATTTCTGTAACCTTTTGCTGACAATGGGGGCCAAAGGAGCGGCTTATTATCCGAAAAATAATGGTGAAAAGATTTTTGTTCCTGCATGCAAAGTAGAAAAAGTCGTTGATACTACGGGAGCAGGGGATACTTTTATCGGGTATTTTGTTGCTGAAACTGCCAAAGGTCTGCCAACTGAAGTATGCTTGCGTCATGCCTCATGCGCCGCCGCAAAATCAATTACCGAAGCCGGTGCTGCTGTCTCAATTCCGAAAATTGAAGAACTTGATTTTCTGTAATATACTGTCTGTTTCAGGATTGAGTTTTTGACGAGTCGGCTGCCTGAGATGCGGTAAAGCGTTTCCGGTAGCTTCCGGGGGTATCTCCGTGGTATTTGATAAAAATTTCATGAAAATAACGGTGGCTGGAAAAATCGCATTTTTCTGCAATTTCAGCTATTGATAATTTTGTTGTCAACAGCAGTTTTTTTGCTTGCTCCAATTTGCTTTCAAGATAAATATGTTTGGGCGAAACAGAGAAGTTTTTGTTCCATTCATAATAAAATGAGCGTCGGCTGTAACCGTATTTGCGAAGCAGGAAATCCAGTTTTTCTCCGCGTTTCAGTCTGACGGCAATATCCTGAATTTTGGCATCGGGTTCAATTTCATGATTGATATTGTCCTGTTTTGAATCAGCATACGCAGTCATAATCATCTCCATTGCCAGAGCGTCAAGTCTGTCAGCGATGCCGATTTGATTGCGTTTGGAGACAAGTTCCTTTATTTTCAGCAAATTCTGTTTGAAGCAGTCATCAGGAAGCAGAAAGCTGTGGTATTTTGTCTTTTCATTGAACAGATTTGCCAGTTTTTTGTTTTGAGATTCGGAATAAGAGAAAAAAAGTTCATCATGCAATATATGTTTTTGACTGCTGAGGATTGTTCCCGGCGGAAGTATTGAGAATGTCGGGTACAAGTTTTTTTCTGAAGATGAATATTTTTCCTTGTTGAATGAAAAACAGAAAAAATAGCGTGAAATCTTTATTTCAGACAATTCCACACAATGATTTACCATGAGCCCTATTTCATCCAGAGGGTAATAAAATTCAGTGAGTCTTTTCAATTTTGAAAGTTGGTAAATTACAGATTCCATTTTTTTGCACAAAACCTCAAATTTTTTGCACGATGTGCCATTGCCATATTTCATTTACTGCTGTATAATATAGCAGTATCAAAAATTTTTTCAAATGCAAATTTATGCAGAAAGGCTCAAAAGAAATGAATGATGTCGCAGAAATCAAATGGAATTTAAATTGCAAAACAGGTACTCAAATCCGTAAACTCAACGGCGGTAATCTCGGCCCCAATATTGCCAATGAAATGGCAGGAAGCAATATCCGCAAAAGTTTTAAGGAACTCAATCTGGCTTTTAACCGTCTGCATGATGCACCGCTTAATAACGGCGGCTGCCGCCTGGTGGATATCAGCCATATTTTCCCGCTTTTTCATCTTGACGAAAACGACCCGCGCAACTACGATTTCAGCTACACTGACGACTATATCAAAAACTGTATCGAAGATGCAGGTACTCCCGTTTTTTACCGCCTCGGCGAATCCATCGACCACTCCGTAAACAAATACAAAATCAATCCGCCTTCCGATGTTGACAAATGGATAAATATCTGCTCCAATATCATCCGCCATTATACCGAAGGATTGTGGAACGGTTTTAAATATGACATCAAATACTGGGAAATCTGGAATGAACCCGAATGCGGCGGCAACAAAAAACTTGACCCCAATGCAAAAAATCTCATGTGGCTCGGTACGATTGACGAATTCAATGAATTTTATGTCAAAGCAGCAACAGGACTGAAAAAACGCTTCCCGCATCTTATGATAGGCGGTCCCGCCCATTGCGGATTTGACAGTATGCCCGACATCAATTTAAACTTTATCAGGTATTGTGCGGAACATAATGCTCCGCTGGATTTTTACAGTTACCACTGTTATTCAGCAGACCCCTACGGCTGGATTCAGGAAACTCCCGCAAAAATCCGCAAGTTCCTCGATGACAATGGTTATCCCGATGCTGAAATCCATTTGAACGAATGGCATTATTTTCCCGGTGACTGGCACAGACTGCGCAATGACCCGGCATACAAAACTCACATGTACGAGGAAGAAATGAAAGGTCTTGACAGCGCGGCATATCTTACATCTGTTATGGCATTGTGGCAGGATACTCCGCTTTCCTACGGCGCATATTACACCTGCAACAACGGCGCCTGGGGCTGTTATGTTCCCGGCACAAACCGTCCGACCCCCTCATGGTACGGATTGAAAGCATTCGGCGAAATCGTCCGTTATCCCATCCGTTTGCAGGCAGAAAGCTCCGTCAAAAACGTAACCGTCCTTGCCGGTGAAGATGAAAACGGCAGCAAAGCAATGCTCATTTCCGCATTCAAGACCGGAAATTACGATTACAAAATCACTCTTGATGCTGAAGTTGCACCTGAAGATTGCGAAATCCGTCTGCTTGACAATTATCACAATCTGTCACTTGCAGAAGAAGCCGTTGTTGCGGGCAATACGATCACACTTTCTTCGGATTCCCATTCTGCCTGTATTCTGATAAAAATCCGCAGGAAATAAATTTATGAAATAAGTGCGCTTTTCTGTAAAAAATATTTTAATGCATATTTGTTGAGCCGAATTTTCATAAAATGATGCAAAAGTCCTATAAAAATCACTTGCAAAATGTAATTTTTTCGTGTATAATGTATATGTGATAATAATTCGGTAATTGTTATTGATACAATTAGTACACAAAAAACAACAAAAGGAGTGATGTAATGTTAAAACAGATTACAGCATTGACGGCACTTATTTCCTGTTCGCTGTTTGCGCAGGATTTAGTGCAGAACGGGAAGTTTGACAAAAACTACAATGATGCCGGTTTCGTGCCGCAGATGTGGCAGGATGCTTCAAAAAGCTATCTGCAAATCGGTAATGACGGCGTGGATGACACAAATGCAATATTGCATGATACCGCAAAAAATGCCAAAGGCTCTATGAAGCAGACAATTGACTGCAAAGGAAAAACAGTCTATGTTCTGAGCGCATTTTTTAAATATAACGGATGTAATCCTGTCATTAAAGTTCTGGATGCCAAAGGTAATCAAATTGCATTGCTGAAAGCTCCCGGCAATGAAAATGAAGTCTGGAATGAATATTCCGTCAAATTCCGCACTCCTGCAAAAAATACAAAAATTACTGTTGTTGTAACTGCTGAAGGTGAAAAAGGCTATGCCAAAGTTGATAATATCAGCATTATGACTCCAAAAGACAGAAAAGCAGCTAAAAAGGTGGGAAAAGTTAATTTTGCTCCTCCTGCAGATGCTGTCAATCTCGCTTTGAAGCGTCCTTACACCATGTCTGTAATGCCGCTGTACAGCCTGACTAAGGATGACGGTGATAAAGTTCAGCTGACCGACGGCAAATTCACCAAAGGTCATTTCTGGACACAGAAAAGTTCACTCGGCTGGACAAAACAGACCGATATCAAAGTTACTGTTGACCTCGGTAAAGTTCAGCCCATCAAAGGATTTATGTTCAGCGGTGTGGCAGATACCACTCCTGATTCACCTTTCCCCTATCAAATCAATATTTTTACCAGTCTGGATAACAAATCATGGTATTATACCGGTGAATTGATTGCCAACAGCTATAAAGAATTCGGCAAGCCCGGTGCCGTCCGCAAACTTTATCGTGCTGCAAGTATGAATATGCCTACCAAGGGGCGTTATGTCTGTTTTCAGATGAAATTGATTCCTACCAAACGCCATTTGTTTGCGGATGAACTGATGATTTTCAAAGGCGATGATGCTTTGCTTGCCAAAGAACCTGCTGGTATCAAAGCTGACTCACTTGTTGAAATCTTCAACAGTTTCCAGCTTGCTGATCATTTCCGTCAGGATGCAGATTATATTATCAGCAATGCTGCAAATGTTCCCGCTGCTCAAAAGCAGAAATTGATTGCCGCTGCTGACGAAATTCTTAAAAATCCTGCGGTATTTAAAAGACCGGCAGATAAAGATTTTATTCCTATGCTTCCTTTGCATAAGGAACAGGAAAAGATTTTCGCTCTCAATAATATCGTTTTGAAAGCAAACGGTTATACTCAACCGATGTTCTGGCAGAACAACCGCTGGGAGAATTTGCATCCCGTCGCATTGCCGCCGAAAGGCTCAACTCCCGCCGCAGTCAAAGTCGATATGATGGCAGGTGAAGTCCGCAGTGAATCAATCAACCTTCTCAACCCGACCGACAAAGTTCTCGAATACAAAGTTTCAGTAGAAGGAATGCCCGCAAGTGCAAAACTCAACTGCCGTGAAGTTCTTTTCATGGATACTAAACAGCTCCAGTATGTTGCCGATGCACTCAAAGACGGTCAGGGTTCTTCTGTAACTGTTAAAATTTATCCCGGCATGAGCCGTCAGATTTGGTTTACTTTTGTCAAACCCGACCTCAAACCCGGCGTTTACAAAGCTACAGTCAAGGCAACTGCCGAAAATGCTCCGACTGTTACTATTCCGTTGGAACTTGCAATCAGCACTGTCAAATTCCCCGCCCGTCCCCGTATGCACATCGGCGGCTGGGAATACCTCGGACATGGCGCATGGTACGGCAATCGAGGCAGCTTCAATTCCAACCGTAAATTCCTGGATACTATTTATCTTGACAGCCCGGCTGCAAAACGTTCGATGTTCCCCACCGGTGCCAAGTATGATAAGACAGGAAAACTTCTCAACCCTGATAAACTTAATACCACACGTTTTGATAACTGGATCAAACTCTATCCTGATGCCCGCTATTTTACTATGGGACCGGGTTCCCGCGGCAAACCGTATTGGGGACCTTTCAAATTCGGTACCAAGGAATTTGAACGTGCATTTACCGAATATTTGCAGGCTTTTGCCAAACATATCCGCAAAAAAGGTTTAAAACCATCTCAAATTGTTTTCCATTGTGTTGACGAAACCCGCAATCATGAATACGACAGAGTGTTGATCGGCTGGGCAAAAATCATCAAAAAAGCAGTTCCTGAATTCAGAACTTATGCCAACCCGATTTACGGTGACCCAACTAAAGCATTGCCGGAATTGTTTGAAGTTTGTGATATTATATGTCCCAATCTCCAATATACAGCCTGCAACAAGAAGGCATGGGATTTTTACCGCAATCTGGGCAAAAAAGGTAAAGAACTCTGGTGGTATTCCTGCGGCGGCCCCTCTCGACTGCTTGACCCGGTTTATTACTATCGCGCTCAGGCATGGCAGTCATTTGATATCGGCGGCTGCGGTTCATTCTTCTGGGCATTCGGCAGTGCCAGCGGTCAAACATGGTATCCGTATGTTCAGAAATCTTTTGACTACTCACCGTACTATGTTTCAGCAACCGATGTTATGGCAGCCAAACAGTCCGAGGGTATAATGGAAGGTGTTCTGGACTATGAATATCTGGCAATGCTCAAAGACCGTGTAGCTGAACTCAAAAAAGCCGGCAAAAAATCAAAAGATATTGATGCTGCCGAAAAGCTGCTTGTCTCCGGTCCCAAGCGCGTCAGAGACGCATATATTAAAGATTCATACAGATTTAAACAGCTCTCTCAATCAGTCAAGTTTACTTCAAAGAATGACCGTTCAGTTCCTGATAAGGTTCGTTTGGAAGTTCTCCGTATGCTTGAAAAATTGCAGTAACTGAGAATTTTTTCAGAAGGGTTGTCACCGTCAGGCGGCAGCCCTTCTTTTTTATTGTATTGACGCGTATGCGTTTGTGTTATTTGTCAGTTTAATTCATTCAGGCCTTTGACGGCAAGATTGAGAGAGGCGGCATATTGCAGAAGTTCTTCGAGTTGAGAAAGTGCAATATGGTGACTCGGCGGGATTTCTGAAGTTATATTATGAGCGTAAAAGACAAGAACGGATTTTTCTTTTGCGGCACGCTGCATGGCGGCTTTTATTTCAGAGACGTTGAAGTTTCCGCTGGCGGGAAAGCCGTGAAAGAGTTGTTTTTTTCCGACTTTTCTGACAAAACAGCCGTCAATTTCAGCGAGAGAGGTGCTGTTTTTTCTTATTTCATGGTGACTTGAACGCAGAAAGTCAAAATTTTCAAAAAGTTCAGCGTCAGCAGCGGCATTTCGCTGACTGAAAGGATAGGCAAAGGCGCGGATTTTTATACCGTTTTTGCGGCAGATTTCCAGCTGAGGCATGATTTCATTTTTTGTATAAGCACCCTTGCCGTGAGCTGTGAAATATTCAACCGCTTTTGCATGATTGACGCCGTGAAGTCCGATTGAGTGACCCGCATTTTGCAATTTTTTAAGAGAAGCTATCTTTTTTTCATCCAAAGTTCCGAATGGGAAAAAAGTTACATGCGCATTGTATTTTTTGAACAGCGGCAGTGCATTTTCCCAGTTTTCAAAATAGATGTCGTCAAATGTAAAACAAATCGTTCCACGCGCATTTCCGAATGATGAAAGTGCGAAAAGTGAACAGAGAACAGATAAAATATTTTTCATAATATACCGGAAGAAATTAAGAATGAAGAATTTAAAATAACGCTCTGTTCCCAATATGGGGATATAGCTGTATCTTGTGCTTTTTTGCAGGGGCTTACGCCGCCCCTGCACCCGGCGCCGGGTACGACCCGGTGCGATGTAACGCTGGCGCGTGAGTGTCAGCGGCTGGGTGCGTCAGTCTGTTTTTCGGCGAAATGTTCGTTTCGTCCTCCCGCTTTTTTGCGGAATGACGAAACAAATCTTTCGCCGGA
>JAZOSO010000150.1:0-8104 GCA_045657185.1 Victivallaceae bacterium
CAAACGGCAAAATCATGATGCTCAAACCGCAGGAACGCTGGTGGGCGGAAAATCCCCATTTCCCCGACGACCCCGCAAGCGAAAAACGCTGTTTTATTCCCAATGCTAAAATTTACAAAGCAAGATATTTCCAGCAAAATACTTTCAGTTACGGAGATGAATAATTTATGAAATACATTGACATTCATGCTCATGCTTACCGCAAGCCGATACCTTTTGTCACTTATTTTCATACCCCCGCACAACTTCTTGCCGAATACGATAAATTCGGCATTGAAGCCGGATTCCTTCTGCCTGTCGTAAATTCAGAAATCTATCTTCCGCAGGCAAATGAAGACATTCTTGATATGGCAGAAGCAAATCCCGAACGCTTTTTTCCCTTCTGCAATGTTGACCCCCGCGCACTTATCAACCGCGCCGATGCGCAGCTTGACAAAGTTCTTGAGTATTACAAAAATCTCGGCTGCCTCGGTGTCGGAGAGATAATGCCCAATATGTCCTTTGACGATGAACGGGTGCAAAACCTTTTTGCCTGTGCTGAAAAAGTCGGACTTCCCGTCACTACTGACGGTTCTGACCGTATCGGCGGTGATTTCGGACTGTATGATGCCCCCGGACTGCCGATGCTGGAACACACTTTGCAGCGTTTTCCGAATTTGAAATTTATTGCCCACGGTCCTGTTTTCTGGGCTGAACTTTCAGACCGTCTGCGTCCTGCCGCATGCAAACCTATTTTCCGCAATGACGGACTCCAATACGGTACTCCGGGCGGGTCAAAAGATAAATTATCAATCCGCAGTGCGGCGTATGAACTTCTTGAAGCCTTCCCCAATCTTTACGGTGAACTTTCTGACGCATGGCGGAAATTGAGCCGTGATGAAGATTTTGCCATTGATTTTATGGTAAAATTCCAGGACAGACTTTTCTTCGGCACTGACGCCTGTTACAGTTTGAGTGACGCCAATTTTCAAGGCAAACTCTGGTTTGACAAACTGCATGAATCAGGCAAACTCCCTGAAACTGTATGGAAAAAGATTTGCCGCAACAACGCCATTGATTTCTTTAAGCTGCCGCTTGAAAAAGCATAAACCGAGGATTTTCTTATGACAGAAGTTTTTCAGAAAGATGTCTGTTCCGCATTCAAAAATATCGGCACAGTTGAAGGCGATACCGTAATTTTTCACAGCTCACTCAAAAGTATGGGGCATGTTGACGGCGGTCCTCTTTCTGTCATCAACGGCGTTATTGATGCTGTAGGGCCGAACGGTACAGTCGCCGCCCCTACTCTTTGGTGGGATGGAAAAAAAGAAAAAACTCCCGATAAATTCGATATAAAAAATTCACCCGCATACAACGGAGCAATCGCTGACGCAGTACGTGCTGATTCACGTTCTCTGCGCAGCAATCATTACAGCCACTCAATAAGTGCGATAGGTGCGGGAGCGGCAGAACTCGTTTCCGAACACGGAACGGGCAGACTTTATCCGGACCCGTGGAACGAAACGGCTTTTTCTGAAAAGTCACCGTGGACAAAATTATATGAAAGAGATGCTCTTTACTGTTTTATCGGCTGTACGATGAATGTCTGCACCATGAAACACTGGATTGAAGGACATTTCATCGCAGAACTGCTGGATAAATTTCCCGATGAACTCTATATGGAGCTGCGGGAAAGACTTCACTACAAACGTCACTACACATTCTGGAACAATTTTGATATTGAAAAAATGCAGATTTTGTTCCTTGCTGAAGGTTCTGCATTGCAAACAAAACTCGGAGATGCCGACCTTATCGGCATCAGAACAAAAACTCTGGTAAAACGCACAATGGAACTTCTGCGTGCCGAACCAGAAAAGTGGTTTATCGACCCCGCTTTCATTGACTTTATGAAAGAATTGGACAAAATAAAAGAAATGAATTAAAAAACTGTACACGAGATATAAAATATGACACTTTTTCTTTCTCACCGCGGAGAATCAGATGATGCTCCGGAAAATACCCTTGCTGCATTTGAACTTGCCATGGAGCGTGACAGTGACGGTCTGGAACTGGATATCCGTCTGACCTCCGATAATCATGTCGTTGTAGTTCACGATGCGGATTTGAAACGGGTTGCAAATTCCGATATGGTTATATCTGAATCTACTCTTGCTCAACTGCAATCAGTTCACCCCGTACCGCTTCTCAAAGATGTGCTTGCCATTCTCAAAAAAGGGAAACATTGCCAAATTGAAATCAAAGGCGCAGACCTGCACATCATTGACGGCTTGAAAAACATCCTTGATTTATGGCAGGGCGACCGCTCTCAACTCGCTGTAAGCTCATTTGAAGAAGAAACTATCAAACAGGCTGCAGAAGTATTTACCGACCTCCCCCGCGTACTCCTTGTTGACCTCACTCAAAAATTCGGCAAGTTTCCGACCGCTGCCGAAGTTGAAAAATATATGAAATCTCTCAACTGTACCGGCGTAAGTTTCAAAGCCGATTTCTCTGCTGACAAAAACTTTGCCGATGAATTGCATAAACTCGGTATGCGTATCGTCTGCTGGGGCGTTTTCACCGATGAACTCGGTATTGCCATGGCAAATATCGGCGTTGACGCCATGACCTGCAACCACGCAGTCGCCTTACGCAAAAAATACGCAGAACTCTAATTGAAATAGTGATAACCGATATCAATTATTACCGCGGCGGATAGAACGACCGGGGAGTGCATTAGCGGGGTCTTCAGGCCAGAAGTGTTTAATATACCGCTGTTTCATCTCCTTGCGGACATAACTCCAGTTCGTGAGCCAGAAATTCGGCAGGTCACGGGTGATTTGCACAGGGCGCATAGCAGGAGAGAGCAGTTCAATACGCAGCGGAATATGCTTTTTGCCCAGCTGCGGATGAACTTTGGTGCCGTACATTTCTGCAATCGGTACAGATAAAACTGCATCCTGTTCTTCGTAGCGGATTTTAAAATTTGAACCTCCGGGCGTAAGGTAGCGTTCAGGATAATTTTTGTCAAGTGCATAAACAGTTTCATAACCGATAAAATCTTTCAGCAGATTTTTAAAAGAAACTTTTTTAAGCGCGCCGAGCGAATGTGCTGAACAATCAAGAAAATCAAGCAATCTGCCGTCTTCAAGCAATTTTGCCTCTGATATCTCAGGAAAATTTTCCGGCTCGAAGAAGTGCGCGAAACAACAGCGGTAAAAGAAATTCTCATCATCAGCCGTCCACCCGAAAACAGCTTGAATTGAGCGTTTACGGCACTCTGCAAGGACAGCTTTTTTGAACGCGTCCTCATTAAATTCATTACTCGGCTTACGGTCAATTACCATATTATAAAAAGTTCTGACTTTTTCCGATACAAAAACTTCGCTTTTGTCGTCAAAATGACTTTCAATTACAGTTTTCAGCATTTCCTGCGGCAAAAGTTCAAAATCAAAAAAAGATGCGGCAAAAATTCCCGTTTTACTTTCCGTCATATTGAGCAAAGGAGCAATTATATATTCACCTGATTTACCCTCAAAAATTTCTGAAGTCACAGCAAGACGCCCGTTGGCAAGCTGATATTCATTCAAAGAGCCGCTGCGCCGTTTACCGACACGGTCAGGAAAACCGGCAAAAAGCAATTCCCCGACATACTCAATATTTTCCTTACGGTATTTCAATTTATTGTCTTTCAACAATTTATCCAAACTTTTCTGATAAGATGCCGTCGGATTGCGGCGCATAATTTCCAACGCATGACAAATATCCGCCGAAGGCAAGGTGCGCTCCTCCAGAAGAGCTGCAATCTCACATCCGAGTACTGTTAAATCACGCTCACGGGCGGCATAAAACATTTTACCTGCACGACAGCTGCCGGGAAAATTTCCGATTTGCCTGCCGAGTTCAGTGATTTTGCCGTTTCCGTCAAGCAATCCAAGTTCAATAAGCAATTCCCTTCCCTGCGCCAGACTGCCATGCGCCGGAGGTGTAAGAAAATGCAAATCATCCGCCGCACATCCCCACATAGCAAGCTCAAGACACAAATTCGCCAAATCAACCGAGGCGATTTCCGCAACCGGATAGTCTGCCATCCCCTCATATTCAAAACGGGTATAAAGTCTGTAAACTTCACCGTTTGATGTTCTTCCCGCGCGCCCTGCCCGCTGAATGGCGGAACTTTTGGCAATACGCACATTTTTTAATTTGTCCATACCCGCATCGGGGTCAAAAAACATCCGCTTTTCCCGCCCGGAATCAATTACAAAACGGATATCATCAATAGTTACACTGCTCTCTGCAATATTGGTTGCAATAACGATTTTCCGCTCATTCTCCGCAGTTTTTTTCAATGCTTTCATACGGTTGTCTTTACTCAAAGAACCGTACAAAGGAGCAATAATAATATTATCTGCAACAGATTTTTCAAGCATTGCTGCAAGTGTTGTTATCTCATACGCACCTGAAAGAAAAACGAGAATATTTCCGCTTGAACTTTCATTCAAAATCTGCATTACCTGTCTGTAAGCGGCATTGACGGTCTCTCCCGACGGGACAGATTCTGCGGCATATTTTATTACAGAGTCATACATTTTGCCGCTGCATTCAAAGAACGGAAATTCAGGCAGAAATGCACATAATTCACTTTCATTCAAAGTCGCTGACATAACCAGCAGACGCAAATCCTCACGAAGATTATTTTTTACATCCAGCGACAACGCAAGCCCCAAATCAGAATGTATGTTACGCTCATGAAATTCATCAAAAATTATCAGAGCATAATCCTTAAGCTCCATGTCATTTTGAATAATGCGGGTAAAAGTTCCCTCTGTGACTATTTCCAGACGGGTACGGTTGCTGAGCTTTTTCTCGCCGCGCATACGATAACCGACAACTCCGCCGACCTCATCTCCGAGCAGATAAGCAATACGCTGAGCAACCATCATACAGGCAATACGGCGCGGCTCAAGCATCAGTATTTTTTTGTCACCGAAAAGTCCGTCTGCCAGAAACAATGCAGGCAATGCCGTACTTTTGCCGCTGCCGGGAGGCGCTTTCAAAACAGCAGAATTCCCATTTGCAAGAGATGCTGACAAATCTTTATATACTTCAATTACCGGAAGTTTTTTGATTTCTTCATTGAGAATCATATTACCTTTTCAAAAAGTTCAACAATTGAATGCTTGCTGCCGAAAACAGTAAGAAGGTCGCCTTTCTCTAAAATTACATCAGGACTCCAGATGTCCTCTTCTGAACCGCCGGGTTTGCGCATCAGCAAAATCGTAATATGATAACGGTTGCGCAAATCAAGCTGGCGCAGACTTTTGCCTGCCAGTTCAGCAGGAACGGTAACTTCAGCGATTGCGGAACCTTTAAACTCAAACATATCGGAAATATTATCAAGAGTAAGTCTGCGGCAGAGACGCTCCGCAACATCCTGTTCAGGCTGGATTATTTCATCTGCGCCGAGACGGTACAAAATGCGTTCCTGAATAACATTGTTTGCTTTGGCGTAAACTTTCTGCACGCCCTCCTGTTTCAGCAAAGTCAGAGAAAGGATCTGGTCTTCAAAGTGTGAACTCATCCCCAGAATAACCGCATCAAACTTGCTGATATTCAACTCTTTTATAACATCTTCATTACTGACATCAGCTACGATTGCTTCAGAGACATACTCTCTGCACTCATTGATTTTCTGCGAATCAATATCTACTGCAACAACATTATTTTTCGCCTTGCTCAATTCAAGGGCAAGTTTGGAACCGAAAGACCCCAATCCGAATACTGCATAATTTCCACGCATGATATATCAATCCTTCCTTAAAAAAATATCAACCTATAATAACTTTTTCTTCCGGATAGAGCAGTTTTGACTTTTTCTCCCGCCCCAGCAGAAATGCCAGCAATGTCAAAGGCCCGATACGGCCGATAAACATATAAAATATAATAAACAGTTTTCCGTTTTCTGTATAATTTTCCCCCATGCCGAGCGACATACCGACCGTTCCCAGAGCGGAGATGACTTCAAAAGCCGCCTTCTGCATCGGAGCTTTGGTCAGCCCCTGAAAAATCCCTGCGCCGACTGCACTCAATACAATAAATGTCACAGCAATAGTAAACGCCTTCAAAACTGTCCCCGTAGCTATTTTTCTTTTGAAAATCAACACTTTTTCGTTACCCGAAAAGGTGTTGTAAAGTGCCGCCATGACCAGAGCAAAAGTAGTAACTTTCATACCTCCCGCCGTTGAACCCGGGGCACCGCCGATAAGCATCAGAAAACACAATATCAATATACCGCCGGATGAAATAATATCCATCGGTATTGTATTGAATCCCGCAGTTCTTGCACTGACCGCCTGAAAAAATGCATCCAACCATGAAATCGCATTCCCATTGCGGTATTGATAAAATTTCAAAAGCAGCGTCCCGACAATAATAAGCATAAATGTAGTTATGAGAATAAGCTTGCTGTTGATACGCATAGTGCGATTGAATTTGAAAGATTCTCTGATATCGTAAACTACATACATACCTATACCGCCGAGAATAACCATCAGAGCAACAATTATTTTGACCATGCCGGAAACATTCTCAAGATTTCCCTTGAGCGGACTCATTCCTGCATTACAGAATGCGGCAACGGAAATAAACAGCGAATTCCACAGTGAATCTATAAAACTGAAATCGTCAAGCATAAACGCTATGATCAGCAAAAGCATACCTAATGTTTCAACAATCATGGTATAAGCAATAATCGTACGCATCATTATTTCAATTCCGTTCGGGCTGTAATCATCTGTCATACTGGAAAGCATTTTCATCTCCCCCCAGCTCATATTTTTGCCCATAATCACAAAAATTGAACCTGACATAGTCATAATGCCGATGCCGCCGAGCTGAATAAGCAGCATGACTACCATCTGACCGAAAAGTGAAAACGAAGTCAAATCAACCGTGACCAGCCCGGTAACACATACCGCACTTGTCGCAGTAAAAAGTGCATCTATCCATTCCAGCTGTCTGCCGCCTTTCAAAATCGGAAGACGCAGCAGCAATGTCCCGATTGCAATCAATGCAAGAAATGAAAAGATAAAATAAAACTGACTTTTTTTAATAAAACTTATCAGCATTTTATTTATGCCTTATACCAAATAAAATTACCACATTTCAGTAGTATTCTGAACAATTTTTTTAGCGGCATCACGCAAAGCCATCTGTACGCCTCTTGCCCGCTGGGTTTCCAAATCCGCCTGCTGACGGAAATAGGATTCGCCGTAAACCACCTGACGGGGAATCAACGGTTCACGCTCACCCGGCAAAATTACTGAAAATTCAACAGCAACACGCGCTCTCCACTCTGCGGCACGGTAAACACCGTCTTCTGCGGCGGCACGACCTGAAGACATGGAATAACCGATATTGAAAATACGGCAGTAAATAATACTCTGTGCATTGCCGAGATTAACAACTTTCAAATCTCCGTCAAACATAAACTGTTCTGCAAGCGCCTGCTGCAGCTGCACTGAAGCGTTATAAACAGCAGTATCATTTATCACTTTACCGATAGCAATATTATGCACCTGCGGATGCATGGTATTCCCCATGTGATAACCGCATGATGTACACAAAAACATCATGGAGCAAAGTATTGCAAAAGTCAAAATCTTTTTCATTTTTCCACCTTTTTCTGTTGGTCGGGACGGTAATTTATATCATAGACATTAAGCAGATAACGGTTATCGCTGTCACCCGGAGCTGCCAGTATTTTCTTTTCTTCCTGCGGTGCGGCATAAGCGTCATACTTCTGAAATCTGTCCTCCGGCTCAGGCAAAATTACAGTGGGAACAAATTTTTTATCCATATCGACCAGACGCTTTTCCGCCTCAGAAGCATATTCAGAATCGGGATATTTAGTCAAAATTTCATTGAGATAACGGATAGCGGGAGTATTTTTGCCGCTTTTACGGTAAAAATCAGCCATATCAAGCAGCTGTCCGGCACGTACATCTTTGGCTTTGAGTTTCCAGATTTTAACCATATCATTTTCGGCGGCATCAGGAAATTTTTTCTGAAAAGAGTCACAAATCTGCAATGCTTCATTATAATATTTTCCGTCGCCGTCACCTTT
>JAZOSO010000151.1:0-3992 GCA_045657185.1 Victivallaceae bacterium
AGTAAAAAAGTTAATAAACGCATAAATAATTATCCTTTTAAAATCAGTTGACAGTACCTGAACCGTTGAATTTTACAGCCTGTCCTGAATTTTTGATATAGAAAAATGTGAAACCGCCTTTCTGGTCACTGCTGCCGTTGACTTTAAATTCAGCAAAAAATGTATTATAGGCTTCAGTATGATTTTTGATTGAACCTGCATGACCGTCAAGGAAAGCTATGTTGCCGCTGTTTTTGTGTGCAAGATAAAAACCGCTGGTTTGTGCAGATGAGTTGTAAATATAAGCCAGAGAGTTCTGTTTCATATTGCCTGTACTTACAGAGTCAGCATACATGAGGAATTTTGAGGGAAATGCAATTTTGTTCATTGAAGCAAAAGATGATTTTGCACTGTCTTTTACAGAAGCAGGCAAACCGCCGGGAATTGTATTGGGATGACGCATCATATATGTGTATTGGTCATCACTGCCGTCGTTGTATTTTCCGGGATCAGTTGAGGGGCATGCTGCAGTCTGGCTTTTCTTGGGCAGATAATTGCGGGTTATCATCCAGTTGGCAAAACGTCCGTTGACATCACAGAGAAAAGCAACTTCATTATTCTCATCCATATAGAGAATTTGAGCAAGCATAACCTGTTTCAAGTTACTGGTGCATTTGGCAGCTCTGGATTTCTCTCTGGCGTTGTTGAGTGCGGGGAGCAGCATATCGGCGAGAATGGCAATGATGGCGATGACGACCAGAAGTTCGATGAGAGTGAAGCAACTTCTGATAGTATACACTTTGTCATGTTGTTTGAGGTTGTTTTTCATTTTTTTATCCTTTCTGTTATGGGTTAAAATTCTCAAGACTTACTTTCTTTTTGCAAAAAGAAAGTAACAAAGAAAAACTGTTCTGTTCTTAAATCCTTTCGTTTTTTGAAGCCCGATGCAGTTACAGCGCTAACCGCGCTTTACTTACTCCGGGAGAGCTTATATACTTTATTCAAAAAGTACCCTTTTCTTTTTTGAAAAGGTGGAGGGTCTTAGGGAGGCGGAAAAACCATCTTTTCTTTCAGAAAGAATCTTTTAATCAAGAAAAAAGTTTTTCCGCTTCCCTAAATAACTTCCGATAATGCATATTAACTGCCTGTTTGTATTTTCCTTTCTGTTTGTTGAAGGTTTGTAAAATTTATTTGAAAAATTCAAGAATTGTTTCACCGGGATATATAACTGAAACTTTTATTTCCTGACGGTCAGAATCCCATTCAAAGGCGACTTCCTGTCCGTTGGAAATTACTTTTTGCGGAGCGGATTTTGCGGCAAAAACGGCACTCCACTTTTTAACACGGCTTGCAGCATGAACTTTTAAATTCGAAGTGACGGATTTATCATCACGCACCAAATCAATCATGCTCAAAGCGTATTTGCCGTCTTTGTAATCAAATGAAATTCCGTCATCTTCGTAATATTTAAAATGCGACGTTTTTTCAGCGGCATAGCAGTAAAGTTCAACTTCATCAACTTCACGCTCTGCGCGATACTGCATTACAGGTCCGAACGGGATTATTGCACCTTCACGGACAAACAGACCGCCGCCGCGGTTTGCGGGATATTCAACAGTACAATTACTGCTGCCTGCAAAATATTCACCCGTCCAGTAATCTTTCCACTCACCTGCGGGGAAATAAATTTCATTGGTAAATGAGCTTACCAGCAATGAACTGCCGAGCAGATGTTCATTCAATACTTTGCGGCATTTGACATCATGCGGAAATTCCATAGCCAACGGCATGAGCAAAGGCACGCCGTCCTGAGTGTTTTTGTACATACATGAATACAGATAAGGTATCAATCTTGAACGCAATGATGAATAAAAACGGTGCAGTTCAATGATTTTCGGTCCCCAAAGCCACGGCATTTTCCATGATGAATAATTATTTATCTGGCTCAAAGGCAGGAGATATCCGAAATGTATTCCCTCAACTTTGTTGGCGTCCATGTCATTGGTTGTAAAACCGTGTCCCGCAAAACATGTATTGAACATGCCGCAAAGCGTTGTCGGCCCGCCGCCGGTGTCGCCGGTCCATGTTGACGCCCATTTCTGAAAAGTTGTCCAGCCGCAGGGATTGAAAATAAAGGGGCGGCGGTTCGTATGTGCGGCAAATCCCTCATACATCTGACGCATGAGCATCAACGGATAAAAATTGTGACATTCATCGTCCGTCATGCCGTTGCCGTACAATCTGTCGGAATGGATATTGACCTGATTTGAAGCGTCTGTTTTGAAAAAGTCGGCACCCCAGTCAACAAAACTTTTCAAATGTTCAAACCACGGCTCATCGGGAATTGTGATTTTGTCGCTGCGTACATCACTGCCGAGGTGCATATCAAATTCTTCCGTATCGGTAATGACTTCGTCTTTTACAACGCTGAAATCTTTTCTTAATCTCCGTTCTTCTTCATAAGTCAAATCGTAATCATCACAGAGCCACAATTCAAAGTGATAACCCATGCCGTATTTTATTGCATCAATAAATGTGCGTTTGCGGAACTTGAACGGCTCAAGCATCAGAGGAAATCTGACCGGGTCCCACTTCTTTTTGGTGGAAAAATCGTAAGTCGTCTCCATCCAGCCCGGTTCAAGACCGATGACATCGCAGGGAATATTGAGTTCACGGTAATGATAAGCATCATCCACTGCGTCTTTTGCATTGGAGATATTATTGCAGATGTGCCACAAACCGAAACTCCATACAGGCGGCATATTCGGTCTGCCGGTAACGGAAGTATAAGCAGTAAGCAATTCCTTGAAATCTTTACCGTTAAAAAGATACACATCCCAGACCCCGCCGTTGTCAGTTACGGAAAGTGTATTGTTACTTGCTGAATCCATGTCAAAAATACTTCTGTATGTGGAGTTCAGCAAAAGACCGTAATTTGCAGTAGACATGAAAAACGGCACACAGATATAACTTTTGACATTTTTTATCTGACAGACGATTTTTTCGCCGCGGTGAAAAAAGCGTTCACGGCTGACATCACCGAATCCCGCAAAATCCTCATCAGCTGAAACAGCAAAAGATGCATTAACTTTTTTACTGCTGAAAGTGAGAGTTTTTTGTTTCAGCAAAGTTTTGCCGTTTTTATCCGCAAGCTCAAAACAGCCGCTTTTTTTATCAATCAAAAGAACCGCTTCAGCAGTTTTTATTTTCAAAATATCATCATTCTGTTCAACGCCTGCATTTTCATCCGCAGGAAGTTTTTCCAGATAGCCGTACTTATCCAGTGCGGAAATCTTATCTGCACAGGCAAACGGCGCAATACGGATATGAAAAATCCCGTTCCGCAGAACTTCTGCGCAACCTGATATATTATTTGAAATATTGAAATCGAATTTCATATTATTTCCTTTACTTAATATTAAAATCTTGTAAAACCTGCATCGTAAATACGCTCAAAAACCTGCGGTGCGCCGTCAAGTTCAACTTTGATGATAAAAGGTGTTTCAATCGACGGCAAATCTTCAAAAATCAATCGGCAGTAATTGTATTCTTCAACTCTTTCGTCAATGACTTTTACAGGTTCGCCGCTGCTCAGAATTTCAGCTTTTACAACTTTGTTGCGAATACCGTAAAGGTCAATGACTGAAGTTTTTCTGAATATCCAGAGATAAATATTATTGCCTTTTGAAGTAAGTTCGCCCCACGGAAATGCTCCCGTGCATGTAAAAAGATTCGCTGCACTGTGCGCCCCTGTTATCGCTTCAATATTGGGAATTGCAAGTTTGCCGAGTTCAGCAAGGATTTTATCTGCTTCAGCAGGAAATGTTCCGTCCGGCAGAGGTCCGACATTGATAAGGTGGTTGGCATTGTGTGAAACCATTTGAGCAAGATTACGAAAAAGTTCTGTCGGATTACGCCATTCCTTATCGGCTTTTTTGTACCCCCAGCTTTCATTCATAGTATTCATGCCTTCGGCGGCTTGTTCATAACAGCGGTCGGCGGGGAGGTTGTCG
>JAZOSO010000152.1:0-2534 GCA_045657185.1 Victivallaceae bacterium
GCAGAAATCACCAGAATTCCTTTCCGTTCCGTACAGAAACGATTGGTCAGAAACTGCGGAATTGTAATCGCATCATTTGCCGCAATGGAGTATCTGCGGAGTTTGGGTGCAATAAAGAGCCACGCTGAAACCGTACCGATAAGCAAACCTACTGCAATCCATACCTGCCCTACTCCGTAAAGATAAATTGACCCCGGCAGCCCCATAAGAATCCATGCACTCATATCTGACGCTCCCGCAGACAAAGCGGAAACCCAGCCGTTCATATTTCTGCCGCCGAGGAAGTATTCTTTCTCTGAACCTTGTTTTTTGCGTTCCTGCCAAAAACAATAAATACCGATACAAAGCAAAATCACACAGTAAAACAGCATAGCAGCAAGTTCTGCAATCTTCATAAAAAACTCCTTTTTATTGTTCAAAAAATAATAATCATTTTAATATAACACCGAAACGGTTATTTTTCAAGAAAATACAATAAAAAAGCCTTTCTTTGACAATAGAATTTTCAGGATATTTAATATAAAAATTCTTTTTAACACTTGCAATTAAATCAATGAAGATTATATTAACCCGGTATATTACTCTCAACATACTTAAAAAAGGAGTTTACTATGGCACAAGGCGGCAAAAAAATCTGGTATTTCGCAGACGGATACTTACCCGCAAAAAATCCGGCGAGCGCATTGGAGGCACACGAAGCATTGATGCTTTTCAACACTTCAGAAAATGACATTGAGGCAGTTATAGATATCTACTTCAGTGATTGCTCGCCGATAAAAAATATAATGGTAAACATTCCTGCAGAGCGCATTATCTCTCTTCGCATGGACCATCCTGACGACTTGAACGGTGCAGAAATCCCGCTGCTTACTCAATACGCACTGCGCATCACAGCTTCAGCACCGATCGTCTGTCAATTCGGCAGACTTGATACAACTCAGGAAGCTATGGCATACTACCTCGGTACCGGCTACGCCGAATAAACATTTTTCAGTAATCAATAAAAAAAGGCTGCTGCTCACCTTTCAGAGGTTTTGCAGCAGCCGTATTTTTTCAATGATATTTACTTTGCAGTAAAACTCATTTCTTCAATGAAGCGCAGAATTCAGCGAGACGTTTAACTGACTCACGGATATTTGCTTCACTGCAGGCATAAGACAAACGGATATTGCCTTCCGCACCGAATGACCAGCAGGGAATTGCCGCCATCTGTTTTTCTGTAAGAAGTTTGGAACAGAATTCTTCAGAACCGAGTCCGAAAGAACTTACATCACAAAGCAGATAAAATGCACCCTGCGGACGGATACATTTGATACCGTCAATTTTGCTTACCAAATCATAAATGAGGTCGCGGCGTTTGGCAAATTCAGTACGCATTTCGGCGACATCTGCATCGGCTTTACCTTCGACAGCAGCGAGTGCGCCCCACTGAGCAAAAGTTGTTGCATTACTGGTGGCATGACTCTGGAAAGCGATAATCTTTTTGGCGAGCCATTTGGGAGCGCAGAGATAACCGATACGCCAACCGGTCATGGAATAAGTTTTGCTGCAGCCGTTGACTGTGATGGTGTGATTTTCCATACCGGGGAGAATTGAAGCAATGGAGATATGGGGTTTATCAGCATCATAGACAAGTTTTTCGTAGATTTCATCAGCGAGAACCATGATATTTTTGCGCATGGCGATTTCTGCGATTTTTTCAAGAGTGCTGCGGCGGTAAACTGCACCGGTGGGGTTGGAAGGTGTAGTAAGAATCAGCAAGCGGGTTTTTTCAGTGATAGCCGCTTCAAATTCAGCAGGGTCAAGTTCGTAGTTATTTTCTGCTTTGGTAGCGATAGTAACGGGAGTTGCGCCTGCGCCTTTGACCATTTCGGGATAGCTGAGCCAGAAAGGAGCGGGAATAATGACTTCATCACCCTCACCGCAGAGAGCGGCAACAGCGGAAAAGACGGAAAATTTGGCACCGGGAGCAACAACAATCTGGTCAAAAGAGCAGTCAATGTTGTTTTCGCGTTTGAATTTTTCAGCAACAGCTTTACGCAGTTCCATCAAACCGCTGGCAGGAGTGTAATAAACTTTTCCGTTATTGATAGCATCGATACATGCATCTTTAATAACTTGCGGGGTATCGAAATCAGGTTCACCGGCAGACATACTTACGACATTAAGTCCCTGAGCTTGAAGTTCTTTTGCCTTGGCGGCGATAGCGAGAGTTGCGGAGGGAGTGAAATTTCCCATAAAACCGCAGGTTTGTTCCAAATTTTGCATTTTATTTTTCCTTATTTGTCGTCAGGACACAAAAAGTCCCTATTATTTTTACATAATAATTAAATTACTATACACCCGTTTCAGCCATTTTTCAAAACAAGAATTAAAAAAAACTTTAATTTTTTCGTTCTGTTCCCTTTGAGGGGAGATAATGAAATTATTTTTTTGAGAATAAAAATTTGAGGGTTTTTGAGGGGCGTTCCACCCGCTTTTATATGATGAGGGACAAAACGAACATTCCGCCGAAAAACAGCCTGATACCACCC
>JAZOSO010000153.1:0-6182 GCA_045657185.1 Victivallaceae bacterium
CTTGTGGTGCGATTTGCCGTATTCGGGTATTCCGTGGCCGTTTTTTATCCGTCATGCACAAAATATTGTAATACGCGACAGCACTTTTGCATGGCAGAACGCCTCCGGTGTTTGGCAGAGCGATATTGTAAAAACAGAAAATGCCAATGTTACTCTGGAGAATAACAGAAAAATCAATCCCCCTCTCGGAGAATAAAATATGTCAGAAAAAAATTACGATGTAGTTGTTGCAGGCGCAGGTGTGGCAGGAGTTGCCGCTGCCGTCTCTGCCGCCCGACAGGGTGCAAAAACAGCACTGATCGAAAAACAGTGTCTCATAGGCGGTCTGGCAACTTCCGGTTTGATATATGTTTACCTGCCTTTGTGCGACGGCTGCGGCAATCAGGTGATTTTCGGGATATCAGAAGAGATGATACGGCGCAGTACCGAATACGGGCCTTTTGATGTTCCAGAAAAATGGGGCGGACCTGCAGGGGGCTTCCAGGGAATTCCGAGTGAGCGTTTCCGCTGTTCATTTTCTCCTGCCGGATTTACTTTAACACTTGACAAAATGCTTGTCGAAGCCGGTGTTGATTTATGGCTTGACAGTGCAGTTTGCGAAGCTGAAAAAGACGGAGATACTTTAAAATCAATAACTGTATTCAATACTTCCGGCATGACAGAAATCAATGCAAAATGTTTTGTTGATGCCACTGGAGGTGCGTATCTTGCAGAACTTGCAGGTGCAAAAACCGTCTCTGCTCCAAATTATGTTACCCCGTGGGTAATTGAAATTGCAGAAAAGCATAACATTTTTCACTTTACTGAATCATTGCATATACAGGGGGCATGGGAAAATCCCTCCACTGACTCTATGGATACTTTTGATACTGCCAAATGTTATGAAACATGCGTTGATGGCAAGGCTGTATCCGCTTTTATCCGCGATTCATGGGAACTTATCCGTTATCATTATGATAAATTTAAAACTATTGATGAACGGCAGAAAAATTATCCCGTTCACCTTGCCGCCATGCCGCAGTTGCGGAAAATCGCCCGCATTGATGCACTTTACAACCTGACCGATGACGACAACGGCAGACGTTTTGAAGATTCCGTCGGATTGACGGGAGACTGGCGCAAAGAAAAAGATGTATGGGACACTCCGTACCGTTCATTGATTCCGCGCGATGTGAAAAATCTCCTTGCCGCCGGCCGCTGTATTGGTGCTTGCGATGAAAATCCGTGGGAAGTTTACCGTGTAATTCCGACTGCCGCAATGACAGGAGAATCTGCGGGTATTGCAGCAGCTCTTTCTGCCGCAAAAAAACTTACGCCTGCAGACTTGCCGTATTCAGAACTGCAATCTGCTCTTGCCGAAAGTCGGACGGCTGATTGAAGCCGGACATAGTATCGGACATGTCTGACCTGTCGGACATGTCCGACTGATATCTGCGCTGTCGCACAGAATTAATCAGAATGTTTTGCCCTGGTAGGCGTTAGTGTAGTATTTTGCAAAATCCGGGTCAAGTTCGGCACGACGCAATGTTTCAATAAATTCTACTGCCTGACGCGGCCAGTTGCCCACATCATAAGTATTATTGCCAAGCAGCATACCATGTGCGCCCCAATAATAAAGAGCAAGTTCACAGGGGCGTTTGTTTTTCGCCATGGCATCAGCAAATTCCAGACTGTTGCGGTAAGGCACCAGCTGGTCGCAGACAGTGTGCATAAGAAATGCGGGCGGAGTATTTTCATCAACCAGACGGATAAGAGAATATTTCTCCGCAATATCTGCATAATTTTCACCCAGCAGATTTTCCTGAGTTCCATGATGATTCCACGGTTCAAAACCAAGTACGCCGTAACACAAAATCATTACATTTACTCTATGCGAAAATTTATCCGCTTCATCTCCGTTATCGGCATTGAGTCCGTCACAAAGCATTCCGAGACTGCCGGCAAGATGACCGCCTGCAGAAAAACCGCATGAAGCAATCCAGTCGCTGTCAATATTCCATTTGTCTGCATTGGCACGGATTATTTTGATTGCACGCATGGCGTCAAGCTGCGGTGCGGGAAAACGCTCAGGAGCAGTACGGTAATCAAGAACAAAAGCATGATAACCCAATTCATTGAACTTGCGGGCAATAGGTGAACCTTCGGTGCGTTCACAGACCAGCCCGTACCCACCGCCCGGAATTACCAGCACTGCCGGATGTTTTTTGCCGTTATCTTTAACAAGAAAAGGGGTAATTGAGGGGCGGTCAACTTTTGTTTTGATGTTTTCATCACTCCAGAGATAAATTTTACTCATTTTTCAGAAATTCCTTTATGTTGTTTATGTTTCTTAAAGCATAATTATATCCGATATCATAAGTTTTCTGCAGCAAAGCGGGGTCATGGCAAATGCGGCTGACAGGCAGTTTTTCTTCGGGACGGAGCAGCAGAATTTTACCATTTTTTGCCTGTTCTTCAATATATTTTATCTGCTGATTGTACATTATATGGCGTTCTGACATAACTTTCAGTAATGCGGGATATTTACGGTAAATAAATTTCAGAAGCACCGATGCTTTTGATGGTTTTTTTATATAATTTTCAGGCTGAGTCAGAATAACGATGTTGCGGTCGTAGCCGATATTTTCAAAAAATTTCAGAGGAACGGAATCAGTCAGAGCCCCGTCAAGAAATTTTCTGTTGTCAAGTTCAACAATATTTGAAACCAGCGGCATAGATGCAGAGGCACGCATATATTCAAAACATTTATCATCTGCTTTTTCGCACCTGTGATAATAAGGTTTGCCGTTTTCAATATCGGTACAGACAAGATAAAACTCCTGCGGATTTCCGTTAAAAGTTTTTATGTCAAAAATATCAAGTTTTTTCGGCAGTTCATGGTAACAGAAATCAGCGCCGAAAAGGTCTCCGGTTTTCAGCCGCGATTGCCAACTGCAATAGCGTTTGTCCCGGCAATAATTTTTGTTGTAACGCAGAGCCCTGCCCTTTTGGCGAGACTTGAAATTGCAGCCGAAAGCTGCACCGGCAGAAACCCCGATAATGCCGTCAAAATTGATATCATTTTCCATCATTGCGTCAAGAATTCCGACGGTAAAAATACCGCGCATTGCACCGCCTTCAAGCACCAGACCCTTTTTCATAATGAACAAATCACTTCCCGTTTTTGCGGAATTGCAAAGGCGAAATTCCGAATTTTTTCTTAAATTGTTTAGAGAAAAAATAAACATCATCCCAACCGCAAAAATCTGCTATTTCTGAAATTCTTTTGTCACTTTCAAGCAAATACCTTACTGCTGTATTGAAGCGGTTGTGAAGCATGAAACTTTTCGGAGCACTGCCGCAGTGATGTTGAAAGAGACGACGGAAATGCGCATATGAAACTCCTGCTTTTTTTGCCCACATGCGAAAATCGTGTTCAAGCTCAGGGTGTGCTATAATATGCTCTTCACATTCAATCAATATTTTCTCATAATGCTGCGATGATTCTGACTGATAAGATTTCTCTTCCTGCAAAATAAAAAGCAGGCGTTCAAGCAGATTTACTGCTTTTGCGGAGTTGCGGTCACGGGAATATTCAAGATGCAAAAGATGTAATATTTGCGCAAACCTTACAGGCTCATGTATTGATATAAGTTCAGGTTTTGCCGTATCAAGCAAGCCTTCTGACAGATACTCATTTACCCGCTGCCCCTCAAATGTCACAAATCTATGGTCGCGTCCCGTTCCGTTTTTCGGGATGCCGTAATGAAAAAAATATCCCGGCTTTGAGATAAAAACATAACTTCCGCTATACACTTTGGGCGGATTATCATCTATGGCAAATTCTATCTGACTTTCATGATTATACTGTATGCCGAAACTGTCAAAATACCTTTCCATGGTATCGTCATAATTTTTACATTCCCCGCAATAAAGGAACTTCAAATCTGAATATAGTGCCATTTTGCTCAAAAACTCCAAAAAAAAGCGTATTTTATCCATTTACTTTTTTACTTTATAGTGTATAATATATACATAGAAACTGTAAATTCAATCAAAAAAAACAAAAAACAAGGAGATTTTTTATGAAATACGGTGTCGCAGATTACGGAATGAATGTTTATGACGGAGACTTTTACAGTCTTGAAGAACGCCTTGCCATGCTTAAATCAATCGGGTATAACGGCATAGAGCGTCTGAATGCTTCAGACAGTGCATTTGCTATTCATAATGCCGCAACTTTCCGTAAAATGGGTATGAGTTTTGCAACCGCATGCGGTCTCAAAATGGAACAGGCTCTCACCTGGTCAGCAGCTTTCGGCTGTGAATATGTCTGGGTGACTGTCGGTCCCGCAACCCGCAATGTCAACATTGACGTTTTCTGCCGCCGTGCCAATAAACTTATCGAAGTCTGCAAAAGATACAACCTTAAAGCCGCTCTTCACAACCATTTGGGCTCAGTTATTGAATCCCAGGATGAACTTGATTACTTTATGAAAAAATGCCCCGATGCAGCTCTTCTGCTGGATATCGGTCATCTCCACGGCGCAAACGGCGATAATATGAAGGCTCTTGAAAAATATTACGACCGCCTTGCTTCCATCCATTTTAAAGATGTTTTTATCAAAAAAGCAGATGCTGCTGAATGGAGCGAACGCCTCCGTTTCTGCGAACTCGGCGGCGGCAACGACAATCTTGACTATCAGAGTGTCGCTCAGTTCCTTAAAGACAAAAATTATGACAAATGGGTTCTTGTTGAACACGACACTCATTTGAATCCTCCCGTTGAAGATTTGGCAGTAAGCATCAATGAATTGAAAAAAATATTCGGAAAATAATAAGCAGAAAGGATTTGAAAATGGATAAAATCAGAATCGGTTTGTGCGGTATCGGCCGTGCCGGCTGGGGAATGCACCTCGGCGAAGTTGCTCTCTATCCTGATGATTTTGAATTCAAAGGCGCATGTGATATCGTTCCTGAACGCATGGAAGCCATGGAGAAGCGTTTCCCCGGATGCAAAGCATATCCCAATTACGAAGATATGATCAATTCTCCTGAAATTGACCTTGTTGTTGTCGCTCCGCCCTCAAAATTTCACGTTGAATACGCCGTAAAAGCTCTTGATGCAGGCAAATACGTTTTGATTGAAAAACCCATCGGCTTGAACGTTGAAGAAGCAAAAATCCTTGCTGAAGCAAATAAAAAATATCCCGGCAAACTTTTCTGCCGTCACAACCGCCGCTTTGAAGAACATTTCCAGTATGTTAAAGAAATCATTGACTCAGGCGTTCTCGGCAGAGTTTACGAAATCAAACTTTGCCGTCACAGCTATTCACGCCGCAACGACTGGCAAACTCTTACATCCTGCGGCGGCGGTCAGCTCAACAACTGGGGTCCGCACCTTATCGACCAGGCTTTGCAGTATCTTGATTATGAAGTTGAAAGTCTGTGGGCAGACTTGCAGCTTGTTGCAGCCACCGGTGATGCCGAAGACCATATCAAAGCTGTTTTCCGCGGCAAATCAGGAAGAGTTGTTGATATTGAAATTTCCGGCGGTGTTGCTTACGGCATGCCGATTTGTACCGTTTACGGTCAATACGGTTCAATTCAGGTCATTGAAGAAAAGAAACTCAAAATCAAACGCCTTGACCTTGAAAAATGTTCCGCTCCTGTTCCCGCAACTGAAGCAGTCCCCCCGATTAAACTCGGTGATTATGGCGCAGATGCAAGCAAGCGTGATGCCAAAGCCGACCGTGCTGTTTTTGACAATGTCGGCGGCTTGGTCTGGATTGAAGAAACTCTTGACTGCACACCTGCCAACGGCGCAACTCTGAACGACACTTATAAACACATTGCCGCTGCAATCAAAAAAGGCGTCCCCTTCCCCATCAAGTTTGAAGAAGCATTCGCCGTCGTTGAGTACACTGAAAAAATCCGTGAGCTTGCAAAATAACAGAATGTGTATTATCGGAAGTTATTTAGGGAAGCGGAAAAACTTTTTTCTTGATTAAAAGAAAAAAAGATTTTTCCGCCTCCCTAAAACCCTCCACCTTTTCAAAAAAGAAAAGAGTATTTTTTGAATAGAGTATATAAGCTCTCTTGTAATAACAATAGCGCGGTTAGCGCCGCGAGGTCTGAAGCGGTTACGAGCGAAGCGAAGTAAGCGATGGCAAGAAATTGCCGAGCAGCGAGGTTAACCGAAG
>JAZOSO010000154.1:0-6952 GCA_045657185.1 Victivallaceae bacterium
GTGCGCCACGGATCTTTTGCCGCTTCAAGAGATCTGTAATAGACAGGAATAAGCAAATCGCCGTTTTCAAGTTCATGGCATTGGGCACCGCCGCCGCTGCCGCAGGAAAAATATTCTGTTTCGTTTTTCATTTTGAGATAGCGGTAAGGTTCAAATTCTTTTGTTTTTTCATCATAAACTGTCCACACTGTAAAACGCGGTCGAGGCGGCGGAGCCAATTTTCTGCCGGTTTTATCATAAAGCGCAGAATGGCCGAGAAGAAGAATTTTGCCGCTCTTTCTGTGGTAAATCGGATTTGCATCTCCGAATGAAATATGATACCCGTTGGGCAGCTTCTGTTGTGTGAGCGTTTTGCTCGGGCGTATTGCTGACCATGTTTTTCCTTTGTCTGCAGTCTCAAGTATATGTATTCCCAAGTCAACATCATCCCCATATAAATCAAGAAGTCCCGTCGTCATGATACCGGTTCCGTCTGGTCTTATAGCGGCACGTGGAGCGATAAAACACACTTCCCCTTTGAAATTTGTATTGAGCCGCTGCAGATTTATTTTAATATCATTGGCGGCTGCGGCAGAGGTTGCAGCGATCAACGCTGCGATTAGAAGATTTTTCATTGTTTTCATATTATTCCCTGAATTTGTATTACTGCTTTGGTGTTGTCATTACAATATTATACTCCTTTAAAAATGGGAAAAGCAGAAGACATTCTCTCCGTATTGCGTGGAGAATTGCAATTATGGCAATTACTACCAGCAGTTCAATGAGTGTGAATGTTTTTTTCATATTCTGTCCTTTCATTTTGAAGTGAATATATTTCACTGTGTTAAACTGTGTATAAACACTATATTATTATTGCAAAACAGTTCTAAAACACTTAAATATAGCACCAATAAAACAATAATGCAAGCACAAAAAAACAAAAAAATCCGCATTTTTTAACTGTCAATTAACAGTTGAGTTCAAAAATGCGGATATTGAATATTTTTACTACACAGTTGAAAGTCAACTTTTCAACATTCAACTCTCAAGTTTGAGTGTCACAATCTCATACGGTTTCAATGTAATTTCCGCATTGCCGCCGTCAAGATTGAGTTCTGCGCCGTTCTCCCATTCAATCAGATTGGTATGAGAAACTTTTTTGACGAATTTGCCGAATTTGAGCAGAGCTTTTGAATGTCTGCCTTTGAATTCAACCAGACGGACAATGCGGGCGTCGCTCTTTTCCGCCTTTTTGACGATTTCCAGAGAAACACCGTCAGACTCAATGCGGCAGGGGAAATCAAAGTTTGCAGGCGCAGCAAAACCTTCCGCCAGATACGGCTTGCGATTTAGCATGGCGGCTTCTTCAACAACCTTGCTGTCGGCAAGTTCGCCCGCATGCGGGAGCAATGTATAAACAAAATCATGTTCACGCATATCTGCTTCATAATCAGGATGTTTCGGCGCACGCAGCAAAGTCATACCGATAACTCCGTCCTTGATACTGTAACCGTATTTGCAGTCATTCAAAAGAGCCATACCGTAATCACGGCAGGATAAATCCGCATAACGCTGACCGCAGACTTCAAATTTGGCTTCATCCCACGAAGTATTGTTGTGAGTTGTACGCTCAATCTGTCCGTACTGGATATCAAAAAACGCCCTGCCCTGAATAATTGTCGGAAACTCTGTACGCAAAAGTACATGGTTCTCGTGCCAATCCGCATGAGTGACAAAATCCAGCGCGGCACTGTCAGGACGAAGCACAACTTTTTGCGTCAAGACAGATTTTTCACTGCGGAAAACAAAATTCAATTCGGAACTTACATCATTTGCTGAACCTGAAATCCATTCGCCCTGCATGGGCGCAATAGCGTTGCGCTTGTAATAAATATCCATTTCCCAGGCGTCATAAACCGGCGGCAAATCCTGATAAAACGCCATAATATTGCCCCTGTTTGCCATAAGTTCACGCTTTATCGTCTTATCGAAAACGGAAACAAGCGCACCATTCAAATCAAATTCATAACGTACCAAATCATTTTCAAGCACAGGTTCAGACAAAACTGTACTGCGGAAACTCTTTTTATCGCCTTTTTTGATAACCGTAAACGAATCGGCATCAACAGTTATGCGGATAGAATTTTCATTGACCGCCGCCGCCCCTGCAACATCAAAGCCGCGCCATGACTCCGGCAATTCCAACACACCGCTCCACGGCACAGACAAAGTATTGACAATCGTACAGCAGTCGGGAGCTGTTTCAAAAAGTCTTGCCGCAGTTGCCGCCATTGCTTTTTTGCAGTTTTCGAGTGTTTCGGCATACTCTTTTTCGGTACGGTCATAAACCATTTTGATAGATGAACCCGGCAGAATATCATGGAATTGATTGCGGAGCAAATCACGATAAGATTTTGCAATCATCTGTGACGGATAATCTTTCAAATCCGCACATGAAGCGAAAAATTCGAGTGCCGCCAATGCTTGTTCACAGTAACGGTTGCCTTTTTTGGTCGCCGTCTGTGTAGTCAGTGTACCGCGGTGCATTTCAAGATAAAGTTCACCGTTCCAGCAGGGCAGTTCGCTTTCATGTTTTGCCAGACGGTCAAAAAATCCTGCGGCAGTGCCGTAACGCGCTTTCGGACAGCCGTCCCAGTCGCGCATGCGCTCGTTGCGTTCCAGATACTCTTCGGACGGACCGCCGCCGCCGTCACCGATACCGACCAGCGACATAAATTCATCAAGATAAGCGTTTTCACGCAAGCTGTTTTCCGCACTAATCCGCTGTTTCGGAGTACAGAGAGCATTGTAACTGTCTTCCGGCGGAAAATGCGTGAGAACCTCTGTCCCGTCAATACCCCGCCAGCGGAAAGTATTATGCGGAAATTGATTTATGCGGCTCCATGAGATTTTCTGAGTAAGAAAAAAGTCACAGCCGCTCTTTTTGATTATTTGCGGCATGGACGCAGAGTACCCGAAAACATCGGGAATCCACAAGTTGCGGACATCAACTCCGAATTCATCCATAAAAAAGTTTTTGCCGTACAAAAACTGACGTACCATTGATTCACCGGAAATCAAATTGCAGTCCGCTTCAACCCACATACCACCCTGAACGTCCCAGCGTCCTTCTTTGATTTTTTCACGGATACGTTCATACAATGCAGGATAATTTTCCTTGACCATCATGTAAAGTTCAGCCTGCGACGCACCGAAAACATAATCAGGATATTTCTCCATCAAAGCCAGCTGTGTGGCAAAAGTTCTTGCCGCCTTGCGGATACTTTCACGCACGGGCCACATCCAGCCGACGTCAATATGCGCATGACCGACACATGTCACCGTCATTGCCGTACTTGAAGCACTTTTGGAGAAAATTTCATCCGCAAGATATTTGCGGGCAGCAGCAATATTGGCAGGATTGAAATTGTAAATATCAATAACTTTGTTCAAAGCATAAAGCATACGCATACCGCGTCTGGTTTCGCAAGTTTCAACTTCCATCATACTTTCAATCACCGTGACATCGATCATAAGTTTCCATGCTTCACGATTGAAAACTGCAAGCTCCATGCGTTTCATTTCAGGAGCAAAAGTTCCGTGTTTTTTCGCCGGCTGCAATTCATGGAAGTCAGGGAGCATAATACCGAAAAGTCCGTTTGCTGCGCCTTCGAGCCAGTAATTCAGCTTTTCACCCGCATTTTTCCGCCCGATAACATATCTGTCGCGGTAAAAATTCGCGTCATAAATCGAAAACCCCGTCAAGGCATAAACCGGATTGCCCTCGTCGTCAAACAACAGCCCCTCCCCGCCGGTATGAATACGCAAACAGAGTTCCTTGTCCGCAAAACTTCCCGGTACTTCGACTGAAAAATTGAACCATGCGCTCTGCCATTCATGTCCCCAGACTTCGCCCTGAGTTATCTTTTTGTAATCAAGTTTCAATCTGTCGGCGAACTTCACCGGCTCATCGGTACAGGCGAACACCGCTTGCAGCGGCACGCTTGCAGGATAAATTTCACGTTTCAGCAAAATAAGGAATTCTTTGTAACGTTCCTTATACATTTCAATAATTTTTGAGTGCATATTTTTAACTCCTGTTATTACTTCTTAAAAAAATCCGCACTGCTTGCCCGTTCAATGAGGCGGGGACGGATTTTGGTTACGAATGATTTATACGGTGGTTCGGAGAAATACATCATAATGATTTCGTCAACGATTTTTTCAGCAAAAACCTCAATGGAAGTAAGTTCGGGGTCAAACATTTCCGACCACGGCGTATTATAAAAACCGATAAGGGCAATATCTTTGCCTGGAACTCTGCCAAGTTCTTTAAATCGTTTCATAAGTTTGATATAACAGGAGTCCGCATGGCTGAAAATGCCGTCGATTTCAGGATGGGCGGCAAGATATTCAAAAGCCTCTTCGGAGGTATGTTTTATAGTCAATTCAACTCCGGCTTCGGCGCACTCTGCGATTGAAGTTTTAGTCAGCAAATCATCATGGAATGAATAAATCTGTTCATTTTCAGGCAAGCCGATAACCAGCAGATTTTTACACCCCTTGTCAATCAGATGGTGCAAACCGATGTAGTAGCCGTGATAATAGTCAATAGACACCGACGGACAGGGAACTTCAACCAGCTGTGAAATATCATAAAAACAGAAAAGTTTGACCTTGTTGATGTATTCTTTCAAAAATCTGAGTCTGATACGGCTGGAACCGTTGAAAAACACCGCGTCCAATTTGCCGTTGGCGAGACGGTCGTCAATAATGCGGCGCAGCTCATTACTGCGTCTTTCAATATAATCATAGTCGATTTGATTATCGCCCATTTTGATATCTTCAACAATCAACCGACATTCGGGATGTTCGCTGAAACGGCTGATAAATTCAGAAACAATATCCTGATTGACATGACCGTCAAGCGGAGTTATAACCATAACTTCACGGAATAAAATCGGATTTTCCGAGACAAAATTACCCTTGCCGTGAACAGAATAAATCAATCCGTCACGGCGCAGAATATCCAATGCCAGACGGATAACCTCCGGCGAAGTTTTGTACTGCGCCGCAAGATTGCGGAGAGAGTCAATTTTGTCTCCCCTTTTAAATTCACCGTTATTTATACGGGAACGTATATCATTTGAAATATCACTGTGTACACTCACTCTGCACCTCCTTGTTGTACCATACTGCCATAATATAGCACAACAAGTATTTTATGCAAGAATGAATGTACTTTTTTTTGATTTTATCTATGTCTGCACAGTTTACACACGGAACTTGGGCAATGCGAAATCATCTTCGGTGAAGCCGTATTTTGTCAGTACTTCTTCTGTTTTCTGCAGTTTTTCCAATCTGTAAGGTACACAATGTGTATCACTGCCGTAAGTGAATTTAACCCCCTTTTCACGCCATGCGGCAAGCTGGCTCATATACAAATCAAAAACATCCTCCGGCAAATTCAACGAAAAATTTATCTCAGCAAGCGTATCATGCTCTTTAAAAAGTTTTGCCATCTCGTCCCAATACTCCTGCGGAATCATGCCGAAAGCATCATAACGCATGTCCTTCGGGTCTTTGGTAACAACTTTCCACCCGCTCCAGAATGCCAGCATATCCCACGGATGAGCCAGAATATCAATAAATTCATGCTTAATAAGAAAACAGGACTGATTGAAAAAATCATCTATCATATCTTTCGGATTCTGGTCGGTATAATTCGGTTTATGAACACCGCCGATAAGATACTCAATCCCCAATCGTTTTATCTCCTCCTCCGTAATGTCCAATGCCAGCGGTCCGTTCGCAGGTCCGCCGTACATCACACCGTCAATCGGAGTCATCGTTTGAAATTTATATCCGTTTACCTCACAGGTAAAGCATGAAGCATAATCACGCTTGGCGATTTTCTCACACTCCCATGCTGTCGCACAGCTTATCTCTATACCGAAGTGAAAATTGTCTTTTTTACCGTATTCCAGAAATTCCCTGCGGGAAATTTCAATATCGGGCAGATTGAAGCGGGTATGCAGATGGTCGGAAATACCGTAATGCTTTATCCCCAGACTCTCAACTGTCTCCGAAAGATAAGGTATCTGACCGTTTGCAGAATCGCATGAACAATGTGTATGAATATGAAAATCCTGATTTAATCTCATAATAAAACCTCCATTTTAAAAAACTATAATCTCTTAAATAATTTTTTCAAGAAAATATCTTTAAAAAAAAAGAAAATATTCTTGCAATAAGTTTTTTGCAATTTATATTAATAAGAATGAACTATAATTGAAAGGATTTATATATGAAAACTTGTACTGCTTTGGCGGCTCTGACTGCCGCAACTTCTCTTATCTCCGCCGAAACTCCCAATATCGTCGTCGGCAATCAGCGTACCTCCGAATGGGCGATTTACGATTTCAGCAAGGATTGGCGCAAACCTGAAGCAAAACTCTGGAGCTTCAATCCCAAACTTGACCCCATTATGCAGCAGCCATGCGTCAACGACCCCGAAAACCGCAAATGCGATGACCTCTGGCTTGCCCCCAGCGATGTTAAAGTCGTACTCAACAAAACCCATTTGCTCTGCGTTGACTCTCTCGGCGGCGTTCTGCTCGTCCGTATCAAAGATAAAAAAATCATCTGGCACGTTTACCCCCGTTCAAATCCGCACTCCGCTGAACTTCTCCCCGACGGCAACGTCGTAACTGCTTCAAGTGAAGGTCATTATCTCAAACTTTACAACATCAGAAAATTTGACCCCAAACAGCCGGGCGCAACTCCGTTCAATCAATATCTCCTGCAGGGCGCACACGGTGTCGTCTGGGATAAAAAACGCCAATGTCTCTGGAGCAGCGGCGACTTCGGTGTTACCAAATGGCGTTACATCGCCGATGCCGAAAATCCCCGTCTGGAATACGTTGAAACCTACGGCATAACCAAAAAAGACACCATTTAAGTCGGATCGTAG
>JAZOSO010000155.1:0-2851 GCA_045657185.1 Victivallaceae bacterium
GGTGTTTAACACTTTCTGATTTTTCAAAAATAAAAGATACGCTTTTGAACGAAAGTCAAAAGCGTATTTTTTTTGCTGTGTTATGAAAGATTACTGATTTGTTGCAGGGGGAAAGGAAAGAAACTTTTTTCAAAACGCTCTATTCCCATTGAGGGTAGATAATGAAATTATTTTTTAAAGAATAAAAAATTGAGAGGTTTGGGCTATAGTGAATTGCGATACCAATGAACCGCAATACCCCAATTGTGGCTAATCGCGGTGAAAGATTTGGTTCATCATTCCTCAAAAAAGAGGAAGGATGAAGCAAATACTTCACCGCAAATAATGCCTGACACTACCCAGTCGCTGACATCACGGCTATGCCGTCATATCGCACCGGGTCGTACCCGGCGCCGGGTGCAGGGGCGGCGTAAGCCCCTGCAAAAAAAGCACAAGATACAGCTATCTCCCCATATTGGGAACATAGCCTTTCAAAAAGTTTTTTCCTTTCCCCCTGCAACAAATCAGTAATCTTTCATAACACAGCAAAAAAAATACGCTTTTGACTTTCGTTCAAAAGCGTATCTTTTATTTTTGAAAAATCAGAAAGTGTTAAACACCTTGCATTTTCAATCAGTTAGCCTGTTCAACAGCAACTGCGACAGCGACTGTTGCACCGACCATGGGGTTGTTACCCATACCGATAAGACCTATCATTTCGACGTGTGCGGGAACGCTGGAAGAACCAGCGAACTGAGCATCGCCGTGCATACGGCCCATGGTATCAGTCATGCCGTAAGAAGCGGGACCTGCAGCCATGTTATCGGGATGGAGGGTACGACCGGTACCGCCGCCGGAAGCGACTGAGAAATATTTTTTGCCGTTTTCGATAGCCCATTTCTTATAAGTACCTGCGACGGGGTGCTGGAAGCGGGTGGGGTTGGTTGAGTTACCGGTGATGGAAACGTCAACACCTTCGTGAATCATAATTGCAACACCTTCGGAAACATCATCTGCACCGTAGCATTTGACTTTTGCTTTTTCGCCGTCGGAGAAAGCGCGTTCTTCGACGATTTTGAGGTTGCCGGTGTAGTAGTCGTATTCAGTTTCAACATAGGTGAAACCGTTAATACGGCTGATGATGTAAGAAGCATCTTTGCCGAGACCGTTCAAAATAACACGGAGGGGTTCTTTACGAACTTTGTTTGCAGTACGGGCGATACCGATAGCACCTTCAGCAGCGGCGAAAGATTCATGACCTGCGAGGAAGCAGAAGCATTTGGTTTCTTCGCGGAGGAGCATAGCGGCGAGGTTGCCGTGGCCCTGACCGACGTTACGCTGGTCAGCAACAGAACCGGGGATGCAGAAAGCCTGAAGACCGATACCGATGTTTTCAGCAGCTTCAGCAGCGTTTTTGCTTCCTTTTTTGATAGCGATAGCTGCGCCGAGGGTGTAAGCCCAGATTGCGTTTTCAAAAGCGATCATCTGAACGCCGCGGACGATTTTATCAACATCAATGCCTTTATCGAGGCAGATTTTCTGAGCGTCTTCAAGAGAAGCGATACCATATTCAGCCATGACTTTTTCAATTTTGTCAATGCGGCGGCTGTAACCTTCAAAAGTAATCATTTTATATATTCTCCTCTCGTGAATTATTCCTGACGGGGATCAAGGGTTTTGACAGCTTCGGAGAAACGGCCGTAAGTACCGGTGTTTTTCTCCAATGCTTCTTTGGGGTCAACGCCTTTTTTGATAGCGTCCATCATTTTGCCGAGGTGAACGAACTTGTAACCGATGATTTCGTCGTTTTTGTCAACGCCGATTTCAAGGATGTAACCTTCAGCCATTTCGAGGTAGCGGGGACCTTTTTCTTTGGTTGAGAACATGGTACCGACCTGAGAACGGAGGCCTTTGCCGAGGTCTTCAAGACCTGCGCCGATGGGAAGACCGTTTTCGGAGAAAGCAGTCTGAGTACGGCCGTAAACAATCTGTTTGAAAAGTTCACGCATAGCGACGTTGATAGCATCACAGACGAGGTCGCTGTTGAGAGCTTCAAGAAGAGTTTTGCCGGGGAGGATTTCGGCAGCCATAGCTGCAGAGTGAGTCATACCGGAGCAGCCGAGAGTTTCGACGAGAGCTTCTTCAATAATACCGTTTTTGACATTGAGGGTCAATTTGCAAGTACCCTGCTGGGGAGCGCACCAGCCCACACCGTGTGTGAGACCGCTGATATCGCTGATTTCTTTGGATTTTACCCATTTACCTTCTTCGGGGATGGGAGCGGGACCATGTTTGGCGCCTTTGGCAAGGCGGCACATTCTCTGGACCTCATGAGAACATTCGGCACAACTCATGTTGACAACCTTTCTTTTAATAATTGAAATTCAAGTTGAGAATAAATTTACAACTAACTTTCTGTAATATAATACATTTTTGCAACTTTTCAAGTGCGGGTCAATTCAATCTTTCAAATTTGATGTAATTGCAGCCTATTTTCCGCAGCCGCCGCATAAAAGAGCAAACAGTACCGCAAACATTCCGGAAAAGCGGTTTGAAATAAATGTCTGATATTTTCAGCAAATAGGGAAAAATAAATTTATTTTTTGTTGAAAAAAACACCTGTTGCGCTATATTATAGTAAAGTGCCCGAGTAGCTCAGTGGATAGAGCAGAAGTTTCCTAAACTTTTGGTCGGAGGTTCGATTCCTCTCCCGGGTACCATTTTATCATTAAAACAGGATATAAAACAAAGCTGTGTTATAAAAGATAACTGATTTATTGCAGAGGGAGAAGCAAAAACCTTTTGAGGAAAGGTTCTTTTCTTCTCCCCCTGCACCCCCTCATCTTTTTCCAAACCTTTTAATTATATTTGA
>JAZOSO010000156.1:0-5397 GCA_045657185.1 Victivallaceae bacterium
AATCCGTAATCTTCAGTTTTCATCAACCATGCACTCTTTCAGTGACACGGCGTTTAATATACACCAATTCTCATTCTTGTCAAGCTCAATTCTCAAAAAATATGCGTTTTTTTGCATTTTTCCATCACCATGCAGCCGAGCTCACATACGCTCATCTTTAAACAGAGCAATGCTTATTTCTTTTTATTCAACAAGATACAATTACATACTTTTACAAAAAAATCATTTTAGTATATTTTCTCATCCCCGGCGCACAGACTGCTATTTGAAGATTAAAGCTTTTTTTGCAAAAACAGATTGGAAAAAATCAAAATCGGTGTTATCTTATATAATAATATAAATGATAATTAAAACAGGTATTATATATAATGAAAAATTCACTTAAATACTCTTTTCTGTTGTTGATGACAATAAATGCTTTGACTGCGGCAAATATCTCAGAACTGAAATTCATCCAAAAAAGCAAGGTCAAAATCCCGGAAGAACAGCTCTTACTCCATATCCAGCAACGAATTGGAGCTTCGCATGACCCGAAAATGGTCAATGAAGACATCAAACGCCTGTTCAAAACAGGAAACTTTCAAGATATAAAAGCTGAAACAGTTACAAAAAAAGACGGTTCCGTTGCCCTTACCTATATGCTTACCGCCAAACCGCGTGTCCGCAAAGTAATATTTCAGGGCAATGCTAAATTTAACAATCATGACCTGTATAAGCAAGTCACTGTAGTTGAAGGACTTGCGCTTGACGACAGCAGATTGCAGGAAAGTTTGACAAATCTCAAAAAGTTTTACAGTTCAAAGGGTTACAACGACGCAGTTATCATTTTTCAAATTGACAAAGCCGAAGATGAAGAAATTGATATTACCTTCAGTATTGACGAAAAAATGCGTTTGAAGGTCAACAATGTTACTTTTGAGGGTAACACAGTTTTTTCCAATTTGAAACTCAAGTTCGCAATTCAGAATAAATGGTCGCCTTTGAGCGGACTTTTTGAGGTCGGACTGCTTAACAGAGAAGAACTTGAACTTGATAAAGCCCGCATCCGCGAATTGTACTGGAACAAAGGATACCTGGACTTTGAAATAAAAGAACTCAAAATTACTCCCAATGCTGATAATCCGGAATTCGTTGATATTCACTTTGTTATAGATGAAGGACACCAGTACAGCGTCGGAGAGCTGCATATTTCCGGTAATACTGTCTATCAAACTGAAGACCTTTCCAACTTTGTTATACTCAAAAAAGGCGATATCTTTAATTTTGACAAAGAGCAGTCTTCAAGCAAAGGAATCGCCGCTCTCTACGAAGAACTCGGTTATGCCGATGTCGTTTGCGAACCTGTCCGCCGCTCTGACTTTGAGAAAAAAGTTGTAGATATTGACTTCGTAGTCAAAGAAGGCCGCAAGTACACCATCCGCGATGTGGTTATCTCCGGCAATATGGTTACTAAAGATAAAGTTATCCGCCGCGAACTTGCAATCCAGCCCGGAGACCCGGTTGACCGAAACCGCATCGAAGCCACTCAAGCAAGACTTATGGGCATGGGCTATTTTACTGATGTTAAGACAGTTGTAACAAATGCAGACTCTATCAATGAAAAAGATGTCAATATTCAAGTTGAAGAAAAAGATATGTTCAACTTGAGACTCGGTGCCGGCTTCTCTGACGTCAACAGTTTGATGGGTATGGTTGAACTTTCCAATAACAACTTTGATTTGCTTGACCCGTGGAACTGGTTTACAGGAGGCGGGCAAACACTTCGTATTCAAGTGGTTTTCGGTATTGAACTAATGGGTTTCAATGTTGACTTCTCCGAACCGTGGCTGCTGGATATGCCGCTTAAATTTGATATTAACGGGTACATGAATCAATCCGAATTTGACGACTGGGACGAAAACAGAGTCGGTGTCAGAACTTCGCTTACACGCCGTATCTTTGATGACTTTACCAGCATAACTTTCGCTTATAAGTTTGAAAATGTTGATGTCAAAAATCTTAACTGGTTCGCATCAAGAGAGATAAAGAAATATGCAGGCGATAATCTGGTCAGTCAGTTCTCAGTCATGCTTGACCGCGATACCCGCGACAGCATGATGATGCCTACCAGCGGCTATAATATCAATATCCTCGGCGCATTTGCTCCTGACTTCATCGGTTCCACCAACGGGTTCTACCGTACGGAAATTAAAGGAAGTGTTTATTATCCGCTGTTTGACAAAGCAATCATCCTTATGGCAGGCGCAAAATTCGGTGTAGTCGGCGGTTTCAACGGCGAAGACGCTCCGATTTTTGAACGTTACTTCCTCGGCGGCGGCGACTCCATCCGCGGTTTTGAATACCGCGAAATATCACCTCGTGACAGACACGGTGTCCGCAAAGGCGGTCAAACTATGCTTGTAGTTACAGGAGAAATTTCACATCCCATCTGGGATTTCATACGCGGTGCAGTTTTTGTTGATGTGGGCAATACCTGGGAGGACAGCTGGAAACTCGGCGATGTCAATATCGGAGTCGGTTACGGTCTGCGTATTCTCCTGCCCTACCTCAATGCACCTATCAAACTTGATCTGGCATACCCGATCCTCAACAATCAGGATGGTTATGACAGTAAATTACGCTTCCACTTTAACATGGGATTTACTTTCTGATGCAAAAACAACCTGAAAATTTATACGAAGTAATACGCATTCTGCGTGCACCCGGCGGCTGTCCGTGGGACAGAGAACAAACCAGCGAGAGTGTCAGCTCATGCATGGCTGAAGAATGCGCTGAAGTACTTGAAGCCATTGACCTTAAAGACCCGGAACTTCTCTGTGAAGAACTCGGAGATTTGTTAATGAACATTATCTTTCAGGCAGTTATCGCTGAGGAAAAAGGTCAATTCACGTGGGAAGATGTGCAAAAAGATATCTGTACCAAAATGATTCGCCGCCACGCTCACGTTTTCGGCGACCTCAGTGCAGAAAACTCCACCGATGTCCTGAAAATCTGGGACAAAATCAAAGCAGCAGAAAAGAAAAAACACAAATCCGACTCCGTAATGGGCAATATCCCCCCTGCCCTCTCTGCATTAAATACAGCAGAGAAAATTCAGAAAAAAGCCGCAAAATACGACTTTGACTGGAAAAACCAGAATGATATTCTGCTGAAAATAAAAGAAGAACTCAATGAAGTTGAAATTGCCATGGCAAACGGCAATGATGATGAAATCAATGAAGAACTCGGAGACTTGCTCTTTGCAACAGTAAATCTGATACGCTACCGCAAACAGAAAACTTCCGAACAATTGCTGCGCAGTGCAAACAGCAAATTCATCAAACGCTTCCAATATATTGAAAAGGAGCTCAAATCACGCAACCGAACACTTGAAGAAGCTTCGCTTGACGAAATGGAAGGACTTTATCAGGAGGCGAAAAAATGTTGAGTTTACGGCGTACAGCATTGGCAACATGTGCCGCAATCTGCTTTTTTACCTTTATCCCGCAACGGGCAAAAGCGATGGACCCTGTAACCATTGCCGTACTTGCCCCCATTGCCATCAAAGCAGCGCAAGTTATGCGTCCGTATATTCAAAGAGGTCTTATATCAGGCACAAGAGGGCTGATACAAACCGGCAAAGATACACTTGAGATACTCTATCTCCCGTGGGGCGTTGTGCAAATGACCCTCGGTCTGCCTTTCGGCGGTCTCGGTCCGGGCATGAGAAATGTCTGCAAAGGGCTTATCGCTCCGTTCAAAGTAGTTGCCGATGTATTGTATTTGCCGATACAGTTCACAGGTTTTGTCAATTAGCGAGGCTGTCATGCCGATTCCACTTTCAAAATATAAGGAAATCGCCGAGCGTGAGCGATTGAAAAAAATGCTCAATGAATGGTACGGCGAGCGTGACGGAGCATTACAGATAAATGCTCATGATAAACCCATACGGAATTTGTGTGAACTCAACGAAGAGTTTCTGAAGTCCGCATTCCCTGCCAATATGAAATACAGCGTTGAACTCTCCTCGCACTGGCAGGAAATCGTTTCTGCGCCGCTGGCTGCCATGCTTAATTTTTCTTCTCTTGACGATGACGGTGTGCTTTATCTTGAGGTACGGCACAGTGCATTTCTGCAGGAAGAACTGCTGAAAAGTTCCGACTTGCTGCTCGGAAGAATAAATGAAAAGCTCGGTGCCGATATATGCAAAGAAGTACGGTTCGTGCCGTCAGGCGGCAATTCATACTCAAGAAATCAAAAATTCGGAAGATAAAATGAAAGAAAATATCAAAAAAATCCTGATTTATCTGTGCTGTTTCGTACTGCTTTTTTTACTCGGAGTTGCGATTTCAGATGCTGTAATCATTGCCAGAGCCAAATACCTGCTCCATGTCGCCGATTCGCTGAACTTTGAAAAAGATATGCAGAAAGCCTATCCGGTTATCCCATCGGAACGCAACGGTTTTGCCGAATTTGAAAAAATCGCCGCCGCTTTGGATAAACTGCCGCCTGAAATGCAGGAACTTGACCGCAAGCTCAATTCTGAACTCAACAGAAATCACTCCGTTGATGAACAGAAAAAGTTTTGGGAAAATCCCGAAGTTACAGCCATCGCCAACAATCTGCCGTCTATTCCTTACAATATAAAGTTTGACCTCGGATACGGCACCGGACGCAGCAATTCAGCTCGCAGTTTGCAGCTTATCAGACGCCTCCATAATTTTTATGTAAATTACCTGAAATTCAGTGCATCGCAGGGGGATAAACTGCAAGTTCTGCTTATTTTCCAAAACCTTATCACACTTAACCGCTCACTTGAACGTCAAAATCTGGCAAGCTGTGAATATCTGCGGCAGGATTTATGGATTTCCACCCTTGATACACTTGTACATTACGGACCGACGGAAAAAAGATATGAAGAATACTATCTTGCCCTGCAAAAATTGGTTCAATCTCTCGATTTTGAATACTGCCCGCAGCTGACTGTCCGTTACAATAATTTAAAAATCGCACTTGTCAATCCGCTATATGGTGATAATCTTATTCAAAAACACAAAAATTATATCAATTCAATCAAAGAATTTACCAAAGAACTCCGCGAAGCGTTAATGCAATACCCCCTCCCCGCAGATTTGAAACGCAATCCGCCGCTTGAAAAAGATATTTTCTTCAAACAAAAATCTATTGTACAGTCTCAACTGCAAATACTTATGCACCTTAAACTGTATCAGCTCAAAAACGGATTTTTCCCTGAAGCTGTTGAAGGGTTCCCTGTAACACAGTTTGATAATTTGCTTTACAAACGCATCTCTCCCAACGATTTTGTACTCAAGCAAAAACTTTGATTATCGATGTGAATTTTTGGCGACAACGGAAGAGAGAGCAATCAAAGCTATAATATTAGGCAATACCATAAGC
>JAZOSO010000157.1:0-5078 GCA_045657185.1 Victivallaceae bacterium
GCCTTTTTATACAATTCTTTTCCTGCAAATAAAAAAAACTCCGCAAATTCAAATTTGCGGAGTTTTTTATATCAAGAATATGAAAGTCTGAAATTATTCAGCTTTAGCTTCTTTTTTTGCAGGTGCGCCGGCTTCAACAAACTGGAAGAGGCACATTTCTGCAGCATCACCCTGGCGACGGCCGAGTTTGATGATGCGGGTGTAACCGCCGTTACGTTCTGCATAGTTGGGAGCAATTTCTGCAAAAAGTTTGCGGACAGCTTCAACATTGCGGAGACGGGCGATGGCAAGACGGCGATGATGAAGAGTGCCGCTCTTAGCCATAGTGACCAAACGTTCAGCAAAAATTCTTGCTTCTTTGGCTTTGACAACGGTAGTTTTGATTTCACCGTGTTCGATCAGGCTGCTGACCATATTGGCAAGCAAAGCTCTGCGATGAGAACCGGTACGACCGATTTTGAAAGTATGTTTACGATGACGCATTATTTATTCTCCTCGTTATCGAGGCGGGCCTTTTCGGACTCTCTTTCAAGAGCGGCAGTGATACTGTCACTGTAAGTCATACCGAGGCTCAACCCGATCTTTTCAATTTTTTCTTTAATTTCATCCAAAGACTTCTTGCCGAAATTGCGGTATTTGAGCATACGGCTTTCAGTCTTGTTGCACAATTCACCGATGAGTTTGATGTTTGCGCTGTTCAAGCAGTTCATGCAGCGGACAGAGAAGTCAAGAACTTCAACATCCTGAGCAAGAACGCGGAAAAGCTTCATCTCATCTTCGGGCAATGAAACGCTGTCTTTCTTGCTGTCGTCTCCGCTGAAGAAGACCTGCAAGTGTTCGCGCAGGATCTGAGCGGAACGTTCCAAAGCATCTTTGGGAGCAATACGGCCGTCAGTCCAAATTTCAATAACCAAGCTGTCTTTTTCAGTTTCTTCACCGACACGGGCGGAACCGACCTGATAGTTCACGCGGGTGACAGGACTGAAAAGGCAGTCAACCGGAATAGTACCGATTGTGCGTGCAACAGCACTTTTTTCAGCAGGGATATAGCCTTTTCCCTTGATGACTTCAATTTCTGCATGGAAAGGAACATCTTTATCCAAAGTACAGATCAACTGGTCAGGATTGAGAATTTCCACAGTACCGTCTGAAACAATATCAGCAGCGGTGACTGCACCTGCTTTGTCTTTTTTAATTTCAAGTGTTTTGCTGTTTGCACCGATGAGATTGAGATGAACATTTTTAAGGTTCAGGACAATTTCGGTAACATCTTCAACAACACTTTCAAGCGAATCAAATTCATGTTTGGCTCCGTCAATACGGACTGAGCAGATAGCTGCACCTTCCATAGATGAGAGCAAAACACGGCGCAAAGCATTTCCCAGAGTATGACCGAAACCGGTCTGCAACGGAGCAGCGGTAAATTTGCAGTAAGTATCAGTTGCAGTACTTTCGTCAATCTCAATAGCTTTGGGCATCGGGAAACCGATCATTGATGTCATATCATCCTCCAATCGTATTTAATTTTTAGACTATTTATTAACAATTCATACAAATAAGAGAATCAGACACGACGTCTTTTCGGGGGACGGCAACCGTTATGAGGTACCGGAGTAATATCCTTGATGCAGTTGATTTCAAGACCTGCGGCGGCGATACCGCGAACAGCAGATTCACGACCTGCGCCGGGTCCTTTGATACGGACTTCGATTTCTTTCATACCGAGAAGCTGAGCTTTTTTGGCAGCGTCGCCGGCGATAACCTGAGCTGCGTAAGCGGTGCTTTTACGAGATCCTTTAAAACCGTTTTTACCACCGGTTGACCAGCACAAAACATTGCCGTGGAGGTCAGTGATGGTGACTTTAGTATTGTTGAAGCTCGCCAAAACAAAAGCGATACCGGACGGAATGTAGCGACCGGATTTTGCACGACCCTGTTTAACTGCGGGTTCGGCAGCGGCAGTTTCTGCGGCAGCTTCGATATTTTTATCGAGTTCTTCAGCCATGATATATTTCCTAACTTAATTTCAGTGTTAATCTTAATTACCGCTTGTGCGGTACTCATGCTAAGCAGCCTCAGGATTATCCTTTGGCAGCCAAACGACGCTGAGTTTTGTCACGGATAGCACCGACTGTGGACTTCTTACCTTTGCGTGTACGGGCGTTAGTTTTTGTACGCTGACCGTGGACGGGAAGTCCTTTGCGGTGACGAATACCGCGGTAGCAGTTGATCTGCTGAAGACGACGGATATCCGCAGAAATAGCGCGACGGAGGTCACCTTCGACGAGAATATCGTTCTGAAGAATAACAGTGATCGCAGAAATCATTTCGGGTGTAAGGTCTTTGGCTTTCATATCGCGGGGAATATTGCAGCGTTCAACGATTTCCAAAGCTTTTACAGGACCGATTCCATAGAGGTAACGCAGTGCGTATTCGACATATTTGTTACCCGGAATTTCAATACCAATGATACGAGGCATAGTTTACTTCCTTTTATTAACCTTGTCTTTGTTTATGGCGGGGGTTATGCGAGCAGATGACACGGATCACGCCGTTGCGTTTGACGATCTGGCAATACTCGCATCTGCGTTTGACTGATGCTCTGACTTTCATAAAAAATCCCCTTTACGGATTATTTTTTGCAATAAGGCTGTCTGTACCTTTTTGCAAGCTCCGAATCTTTTACAATCCGGAATCAGTTTGTTACAAATACACAAAAAACTCGGGATTGCCATTTCCTTCTTTTTAAAGAAAACGGTAACCAATGCCAAGTTTTACACTATGCAATCAAAAAAGCGTTTTCTCTCACTTTTTTCGCAGAAGACACACGAGCGGTGGAAAAGCGATATGCGCCTTTCTGCAAATTGCACAGTTACAATATATAACACTTTTTTTATTTTTCAAGTCCATTTTTAAAAAAAATCATAAAAAAAAATCAGTTTTTTTTCATTTAAAGTGTTGAATATCTGAAAGTTTGTATTATTTTATATAGATGTCAATTTTTTTGTCGCCTGAGACTGAAAAAATGGCTGTTGAGTTATCTAAATTCTATTTATTATATATTATAACAGAAAAAAAGGAAAAAAGAAAATGACAAAAAGAGATTTGGTTGTAAAAATCGCCGAAGAAACAGGTTTTATTCAGAGTGATGTCGCAAACGTTGTACAGTGCACCCTTGACTTTATTGCTGCCGACCTTATGGCAGGCAACACTATTGAACTCCGCAATTTCGGTGTTTTTGAGATCAAAGTACGCAAAAGCCGCAAAGGCCGCAACCCCAACAAGCCCAAAAATGAAGTTGTTATTCCCGAACGCGCTGTTGTCAAATTCCGCGCCGGCAAAGAACTCAAAGAAGCTGTTGAAAAACTCAACACCAAAAAAATCAAGTAATCTGTTTTCACAAGGACGATTTAAAAGCGATTTTAAATCGTCCTTCAGTCATTGAATTTCATGCAATGACTTTTTTATTTTTTTAAGCAAGAGGTTATTTATGGGTAAATTTTCACCCGTTCCGGGTACAGCGGATATCTTCCCCGAAGAGAGTGCCCGCTACCGCAAAATTGAAGAAACAGGTGCAGATGTTTTCGGTCGTTACGGCTATGGAGAACTCCGCACACCGACTTTTGAATACACTGAAGTCTTTCAGCGAGGCCTCGGCGATGATACCGAAGTCGTACAGAAAGAAATGTACACCTTTGAAGACAGAGGCGGCAGAAGCCTCACCCTACGTCCGGAAGGTACCGCCGGTGTCATGCGCGCACTGCTTACCACCGATGTTATGAACGGTGTTGAACAACGTGTTTTCTATTACGGTTCAATGTTCCGCGGCGAACGCCCCGCAGCAGGACGCCGCCGTGAATTTCATCAGATCGGCGTTGAAAATGTCGGACGCATTGCCCCCGAACTTGACGCTGAATGTATTGCCATGCTCTATCACTTTTTGCAGGAAATCGGCATCAACGATGTTGAAATCCGCATCAACAGCCGCGGTGTGGCTGAGGACAGAGTTGAATCAGGCAAAGCATTAAAAGAATATTTTGCCGCACACATCAACGATATGTGCGAAGACTGCAAAGTCCGCCTTGAAAAAAATATCTGGCGCATCCTTGACTGCAAACAGCAAGCCTGCCGCGATATTATCAAAGATGCTCCCGATTACCGTCTGTATTTCAGCGAAGAATCACGCAATTATTTCAAAACCGTCTGTGAAACTCTTGACGCGCTCAAAGTCCCGTATATTGTGGACCCGATGCTGGTTAGAGGTCTTGACTATTATGTACATACCGTTTTTGAACTGTCTCACAACTGCCTCGGCAGTTCCATTGCCATTGCCGGCGGCGGCAGATACGAATTATACCTTCCCGGTCAGAACCGCCCCGTCAAAGGTGTCGGATTTGCCGCAGGTATTGAGCGTCTGCTGATGGTGCAGGATGCTCTCAATATCAAAAATGAAGACAACAAAAAAGACCTTGTTTACCTCGTTTCTCTCGGCGATGATGCACGCAAAGCCAATATAGAACTTGCAGGCATTCTCCGCCGCAGCGGTCTCAATGTCGCCCTTGAAGTGGAAAACCGTTCAATGAAAGCTCAAATGCGTTCAGCCAATAACGCCGGAGCTTCATTCGTTGTAATCCGCGGCGACAATGAGCTTGCCGAAAAATGCGCCGTCATCAAAAATATGACCGACGGTACGGAAGACAAAGTTTCCATTGAAAAAATTTATGACAGTCTTGTTTAATTTATAAATGAAAGGATAATTCCATGAACAAAAAGAATCTTATTTTCATCGGTGCTCCCGGCTCCGGCAAAGGCACAATCTCCAATCTGCTTATGGAACTTGCCCCCCTCGCCCACATCTCAACCGGCGACATCCTCCGTGATGAAATCAAACGCGATACCGAACTCGGCCGTCAGGCTGCCGTAATCATGAAAGACGGCGGTCTCGTTTCTGACGAAATCGTTGTCGGCATGGTCAAAGAACGCCTCGCAAAAGACGATTGCAAAGCAGGCTTTATCCTTGACGGTTTCCCCCGTACTCTCAATCAGGCAGAATTGCTCAACAAAGTTCTTGCAGATTT
>JAZOSO010000158.1:0-3522 GCA_045657185.1 Victivallaceae bacterium
CTTTATCCCTCAACTGATGACTTTATTGAAAATGTCATGGACGAAATTGAATATCAAATCCCGCGCCTGAAATCTCATCCCTCTATTGCCATGTGGTGCGGCGATAATGAAGGTCTCGGCGCAACAGGCTGGTACGGCGGCAACCGTACTCAATGGCTCATCAATTATGATCGTTTGAATACTGCTATCGGCAAAGCTGTGAAATGTCTTGACCCCGATCGTGTTTTCTGGCCGAGTTCACCATGCGGCGGTCCCGGAAGTTTGAATGACGGCTGGCATGATGATTCCTGCGGTGATATGCACTACTGGTCGGTATGGCAGGATTGTGAGCCGTTCAGTTCTTATTATAATATCAAACCGAGATTCTGTTCTGAGTTCGGTTATGCGTCTTTTCCGTCAATGGAAAATATCAAAAAATTCTGTCCGGAAAATCAGCTTAATGCATTTTCTCCTGTAATGGATTTTCATCAGCGTAACTTCAGGGGTAATTCCGCCATTATCGGCATGTTCGGCAGTCACTTCCGTATGCCGGAAAGTTTTGAAAAGGTGGTATATTTGTCCCAGCTGCAGCAGTCAATTGCTATAAAAACTGCGGTTGAATACTGGAGGTCTCTCAAGCCGCGCTGTATGGGAACTCTTTTCTGGCAGCTCAATGAACCGTGGCCCGTCGTCGGCTGGTCATCACTGGAATATTACGGTAATTGGAAACAGCTTATGTATCATGCCAAACGTTTTTATGCTCCGCTTATCAGTGTGATGTATCAGGATCCGGAGGATAAAACTTACAAACTTTTCTGCATCAGCGATGTCGATGCCAAAGCAAAAGTTTCAATTGAGCTGGATGTTGTCGATATGACAGGAAAAATTATTGATACTGTCAAATTCAAACCTGTTCTTGCTCCAGGAGAATGCCGCTGTATCAAAACATTCAAAGAAAAAGATTTCAGTGCATATCCAGATACGGAAACATTTTTCGTCATCAGAACCAATGCAGAAAGTGCAAAAGGAAATTTTGCACATGAAAATGTTTTCTGCCGTCGGCCGTACAAGGCATTTGAATTGCCTGAATGTGATATAAAGACAAAAATAAAGGAAATTGACAATTCTTTTGAAATAACTCTTTCAAGCAATAAAGCGGCATTTTATGTAACTTTGGAAACTCCGGGAATAAAAGGAATTTTCTCCGATAACAGTTTCATGCTGCTTCCCGGCAGAGAAAAAATTGTCAGCTTCACTGTTGAGCAGAAAATAACTGCCGCAGAATTGGAAAAAATTATGACAATTGAATATTTGAACAGTAAAAAATAACCAACCAACAATGAAAGGAATATGAAATGAAAAAACTCGCCGTATTTATTCTGTTGTTGTCAGGCATAATTTTAAGCGCAAATAATCTGCTTGAAAATCCTGACTTTACAGAACAAAACAACCTGGTCAAAGGCTGGGAAATTAAGAAAAATTCCTGCAAAGTTCAAAATGGTGTTGTCAATATCACCCTGCCGAAAGGTAATGAACTTCAGCTTTTCAGCTCAACCGTCATACTGGACCAGAAAGAAAGAGCTCCAATCCATTTCGGCGTGGAGTACAAAGGCACTTGTGCAACCAAAGGCTGGCAGCATGCAGTAATCCTCGCCAATCTGGTTTATCAGGACGGCACAAAGGAAAGCTGGCCCAAAGTCCTTATCCCCATTCCTCTTAAAGCAGATGATTGGCAGAAACTTGAAAAGACCGTAAATCTTCCGAAACCTGTCAAAAGTTTTCAGTTTATGATTCTGCTCAAGGATGAGACCAATGCTGCGATCAAAAATCCTTATGTGCGTGAAGAAAGAAAAAAGACAGACAGTCAGCAGACGCTGATTGTCCTGCCTGAAAATGCTCTTCCTTCTGAAAGTTTTGCAGCGGAGGAACTTGCAAATCATATTCAGAAAATGACCGATAAACGTCCTCCTGTTGTTTCAGAAAAACATCTGTCAAAAACAGCAGATGCAACTTTTTTCATAGGCCGCACCGCAAAAGCACAGGAGAAGGGTTTCGATTTTTCCCGTTTCACTCCTGAACAATGGCAGATTTCATCTGTACAAAACGGAGTGATAATCGGCGGAGGTGAAAAGTGCGGTACTCTTTTCGGGGTTTACAATTATCTTGAGAATATTTGCGGCGTTCGCTGGTACACCGTTTCAGAAACAAAAATCCCGAAATTGAAAACTCTGCCTGTAAAAAATATTTTTCTTTCCGGCAAACCTGCTTTTGATTACCGTTCTCTCTATGTAGAAGCTCATGATTATGACGGTCATTTCCTTTCCCGCAACCGTCAGAATTCAAATTTTTCAGGGTGGAAATTTTCCGTTTACGATGGTATTACACAAATCGGCCCCAGTGTCCATACTCATTGCCGCTGGGTCAACGGATCAAAATATTTCAAACAAAATCCTGAAATATTCGCCCTCAACTCCAAAGGCAAAAGATACCAGGGGGCATTATGTCTGATGAATCCCGAAACCCGTAAGGCAATGATTGAAGAAGTGCGTGCTGCATTGCGTAAACGGTATGCTCAGGCTGATACAAAACCGCTCGGTGCCATGCAGCTTGTAAACATTTCACACATGGATCATCAGGAATATTGCCATTGTCAGAAATGCAAAGATTTTGCAGCAAAGTATCAGGCCCTTTGCGCCTGCGATATTGATTTTATCAATGAAGTTGCAGCTGAATTGAAAAAAGAGTTCCCGAATGTCATTTTCCAGACGCTCGCCTATACTTATACGGAAAAACCTCCCGTCGGTCTCAAAGTCGCCGACAATGTATGTGTCCAGATGTGCGATACCACCAGCAATGTTGTTGCTTCAGTCGAACATTCAGACAATACATTTTTTCTTGATTCACTCAAAGCATGGACCGAAATTGCCAAAAATGTCATGGTCTGGGATTATTGGATAACTTACAATTTCCATAATTCAGATCTGGCAGGAGATCTTCCGTGTGCCACTGAAGGAAATACAGCAAAAGACATTCTTGCATTTCAGAAACTCGGAGTTTCAATGGTCTTCAGCGAAATGGAATTTTATGACGGCAGAATGGATGTATTTGATTACAAGCAGTATCTTTACTTGAAATTGCTGGAAAATCCGTCACTTGATTTCAAAAAACTTGCTTCTGAATTTGCCAATGATTATTACGGAGCGGCAGGAAAACTTTTCCTCGAATACAGAAGCAGATTGGCTGAAATTCAGAAAAAATGGCATCCGTATATTCCGTGGGACCCGCAGTACGGACGATTCACCTATCTTACAATGGATTTTCTGAAAGATATGCAGGACTTGTTTGACCGCGGAGAGAAAATTTTGGCTTCCGATCCTGTTCGTCTGAAACGCTGGCGTCATGCCAGAGTGTCTCTTGACCGGGCAGTGATTGTGCGTATGAGCTTCATCGCAGAAGAATTTTTGCGTACAGGCAAGCCGATTGAAGAATTTCCATTCAATCTTGGTGTAATAATCAAGCGTATTGAAAAAGTCGTCAAGGAAC
>JAZOSO010000159.1:0-5288 GCA_045657185.1 Victivallaceae bacterium
GGCATGAACCGACATGACGGAAAAGAATATGTTCTTTGCTGTTTTTCATAAATCACTCCTCTGAGTTGTTTTTCCGCAATACAGCAAGCACGGAAAAATATTGATAAATACCACATATAAGTACGGCACAGACACCGATAAAGACCGCAAGCAGAAAAACATCCGAATAACGGCTGTAAAAAGTTTTCTCAACTTTTTTCGGCAAAACAACTTCAATAATCCCGGTTTTGCGTTCACGGTTAAGCAGTTTACCGCTGAGGCAATAACTTATGCGTCCTGACGGCAATATCAGAACGCTTGCACCGTTATTTCCTGCACGGACAGCATGAATATTGTTTTCAACACAGCGGAAAAGCGCATTGGCGGCATGTTGTTCCGGTTCGGAACTTACCGGATACCATGCGTCATTATTGATTGCCAGCAAAACATTTGCACCGAGGTTGACCTCATCACGGGCAAGCGAAGCAAAAATACTTTCATAACAAATCGCCATTCCTGCACGGACATCGGGCAAAATCTCAAGCGGCGACGGGTCACTGCCGGCTTTCAAATCCCGCCCCATACCGAGAGAGTCGGCAAGTTTTTCCGGCAAAAACTCACGCAAAGGAACAAATTCACCGTAGGGAACACGATTTATTTTAGCATATTTTCCGCGCAGAACTGCATCTTTGTCAAAATAAAATGCGGAATTGGTCATTTCATAAGAATTTTTGCCTGTCATAATGAAATCCAGAGTCCCGGCAAGAAACGGTATCTTGTTGTCTGTAATAAGTTTATGAACACCGCTGCGATATAATGCACAAACTTTATGCCCTCCGTAATAAGGATAAGGAACTGCTGTTTCGGGCCAAATGATTATATCCGGTTTCTTGCCGGCAAGTTCATGCGACATGGAAAGATAAATATTCAACGCCTCAAGTGCCATTTCCGAATTTGCGGCACGGCGCTGAGAGATATCCCCCTGCACTATTCCGAATTTTACTTTTACGCCGTTTACAGGAACTTTTTCTGCTTTTTTTACTGCAAAAAATCCGTAAAAACAGCAGAGAAACAGCAAAACTGCATAGCAGACGGCATTGATGACGACGCCTTTGAACTTAACCTCTTTTCCGCGCATTTTTTCAATCATGTACCATACGCAAAGAGCCAGTGCGCCGTTTACGGCAACAACCAGAAAACTTACACCGTAAATCCCCGTAAACTTCACTATCTGAATAAGATAAAGCATTTTGTACTGCGAGACTCCGATAAAATTCCACGGGAACATCCCGATACGGATATATTCAAGAACAATAAAAAGTCCGCCGGAAAATGCACTGAAAAGCACCGCTTTGTACCACGGCATATCGCAAATTTCACGCGCTTTGAAATCCTGCAGAGCGCGTTTCTCGTCAATTATCACATTGCGGAAAACAAATGATGCAATACATGCGTAAACTCCTCCCCATAAACCGATAATCGCACTGAGAACAGCAGGAATAAAAGGATTTATCTCCCTCAGCCAGAAAAAAGCTGCAAAACTCCAGGACAAGCTCCACACATATCCGTAACCGAACAGCCGCCATGACACGGGATTTTTAATTATCTGCACAATCAGCGGCACAAGAGCTGCAAATGCCGCAATCTCCCAATTTAACGGCGGAAATGCTGAACTTAAAAGCAGCCCTGACAGCACCATAAGCAGCAAAGTCATCAGTCTGTTTGACCGTGAAATACGGTACGATTCATCATACGGCACATTGTACCCTTTGTATGAAACAGCTTTTTTCTTGAAAAAAAACATATCTTCCTTCCGAAAAATAATTGAAAAAATTCTTTATGAGTGTAATTTAATACATATATTATTATTTTCAAACCGATGAACCCTTTTTCAATAAAAAAAGAGTTTATTTTTCAGGAATCAGCACAATGAAAAAGTCAGAAATATTACAATTTGACCATTTGGTTATCGGCAGCGGCCTCGCAGGACTGTCAACTGCTCTCAATCTCGCACCGTCAGGACGCTCTATCGCAGTAGTCACAAAACGCAAAACTGACGACTGCAACACCAAATGCGCTCAGGGCGGAATCGCCTGTGTCACTGATAATGATGATACTTTTGACGAACACGTTATTGATACATTGAATGCAGGTGCAGGTCTCTGCAACGAAAAAGCCGTCCGTGTAATCGTGGAAAACGGTCCGTCCGTACTTAAAGAACTGGTCGAACGCGGAGTCAAATTTACCACCAGAGGCGAACTCGGCTATACCGAAGAACAGGGCTCTTATGACCTCGGACGTGAAGGCGGACACCTCAAACGCCGCATTCTCCATGCAGGCGATATTACCGGAGCGGAGGTTGAACGCGCCCTTATTGAAGAGTGCAAAAAATATCCGAATATCAAAATCTTTGAATACCACTTTGCCATTGACCTTATTGTTTCCAAACGCATAGGCATAAGAGGCGCAAACCGCTGTTTCGGTGCTTATGTACTGAATATCAATGAGGACAAAGTTGAAACCTTTATTGCTTATTCAACGCATATCGCCTGCGGCGGTGCCGGCAAAGTATATCTCTATACCAGCAATCCCGATGTTGCATGCGGCGCAGGTATCGCCATGGGATACCGTGCAGGAGCTACTATCAGCAATATGGAATTCATCCAGTTCCACCCGACTATTCTCCATGATGTCCAGGAGCGTTCCTTCCTCATCAGCGAAGCCGTCCGCGGAGAAGGTGCCATTCTCAAATACAAAGATGCCAAAGGCAACCTCGTTGAATTTATGCACAAATATCACCCGCTCAAAAGCCTCGCCCCCCGTGACGTTGTCGCCCGTGCCATTGACAATGAAATGAAACGCACAGGCAATGAATGTGTATATCTTGATATCACTCACAAATCTGAAGACGAACTCAAACAGCGTTTCCCCAACATTTTCAAAAAATGTCTCTCCGTCGGTGTCAATATGGCACATGACCCGATCCCGGTTGTTCCCGCTGCTCACTATGTCTGCGGCGGTATCAAAACCGATGTCAACGGCAGAACCGGCATTGACGGACTTTATGCCGCAGGCGAAAGTGCCTGTACCGGACTGCACGGTGCAAACCGTCTGGCAAGCAACAGTCTGCTTGAAGCTCTCGTTATTGCCAAAACTTCCGCTGACGACGCGGCAAAAGAGTTTGACCGTCTGAAAAAACTTTTCCCGGATATCAAACTCATTCCGCACTGGGTATCCGGCAATGCCACAAATTCCGATGAAATCGTAATTCTGACCCACAACTGGGATGAAATACGCCGTTTCATGTGGGACTATGTCGGCATTTACCGCACTACAAAACGCCTTGAGCGCGCAAAAGCACGCATCAAACTTATCCGTAAGGAAATTGAAAAATACTACTGGGATTTCCTCGTTACAGGAGATCTGATAGAACTGCGCAATATTGCGACAGTTGCCGAACTTATCATTGACTCATCTCTGGAGCGCAAAGAGAGCCGCGGTCTGCACTTCAACGCAGATTACCCCTCAACCGATCCTGATTTGGAAATGACAGATACCGATATCACCCGTAAAATATAACTTTGTTTCCTCAAAATGCACCATTTTCTTGAAATTGACCCGAAAATAATACATATTATAAAAGAGCTGCAGAATGCAAATTACGAAACTTATGTCGTAGGCGGTGCAGTGCGTGACCTCCTGCTCGGACATGAGCCTAAAGATTATGATATTTCAACCGCCGCCACACCGGAACAGATTTGTCAGGTTTTCGGCAGACGGCATACACTCATAATCGGCAAACGCTTCCGACTCGTTCACTACAGAATGGGCAAAGAAATCATTGAAATCAGCACCTTCCGCCGTACTCCCGGCAAATCAGAAATAAAAAATCATCCGAAACTTGCACATCTGCCCTCAAAAATGATTGTAGATGATAATAATTTCGGTTCTTCAAAAGAAGATGCTTTCCGCCGCGACTTCACTGTCAATGCTCTTTTTTACGACCCTGTCAAAGAGGAAATAATTGACTATACCAACTGCGGTCTTGCCGATATTCAGGCAAAAACCGTCCGTGTCATCGGCAATCCTGATGTGCGTTTTGAGGAAGACCCCGTCCGTATGCTCCGTGCATTGAAACTGGTCGGCAGGTTCGGTTTTACCATGGATAACGCATGCGAAAACAGTCTTTTTGCAAATATGGACAAAATACGCCATGTGCCCGTCTCACGCATGACATTGGAACTGGAAAAAGTTTTGAGTTCCGGTTATGTTGATACTATGCTTGAGGCATTTCACGACTTCGGTCTGCTGCCCTATTTCCTGCCGTTTTTTGCCGACAGATGGAATACTCCGGAAACAGAACAGGCTCTGGACCTCATTTTTGAACGCAACTGTCAGGTCAGTGAAGGAACACTGCGCAACAGTATTTCTCTTGCCATGGCATGTCTGACTTTGCCTTTTATCATAAAAGATATGGAAACTTACAAAGTTAAAGCCTCTCTTGCCTCAAGCGATGTCATAAGCCGTGCATTCAAACCACAGACAATGGTCAAACGGCTTCTTTTTGCCGCAGAAAAGACAGTAAACATTTACCTCAACGACAAAAAACCGCGCCGCAGTCAAAATCAAACTTCAACTTACAAACACGCCGTTGAATTGAAAAAAATCGTTGAAATTGTTCAAAAACAGAAAAAAACAGAAATGATACAGGGAGAACTTTTATGAGTACCAAAGCCGACCTTGCTGAAAAACTTTTCCGTGACGGTTACAACTGCGCCCAATCCGTCGCCTGCGCATTCGCCGATGAGAGCGGAATTGACGAAAAAACACTCTGCAAACTTTCTTCATCTTTCGGCGGCGGCATGGCAAGACTCCGCGAAGTATGCGGCTGTGTAAGCGGCATGTTTCTCATTTCAGGCATGATAAATTATCCCGATGAAGCCGATAAATCAGCTAAAGATGCACAATATGCCGCAGCACAAAAACTTACGCAAAAATTTAAAGATGAATGCGGTTCAATCATCTGCCGCGAACTTCTTTCATTACCCTCTCAAGCTCCGGACTCTCCGGTTTCCGAAGAGCGCACACAAAAATATTATACCAAACGCCCCTGTGTTCAATGTGTCCGTATTGCCGCAGAAATCCTTGAAGCAGAACTTAAATAAAATGGCTGTGTTATAAAAGATGACTGATTTATTGCAGGGGGAGAAGAAAAAACCTTTTGGCGTTCCACCCGCCTTTTTATATGGTTCTTTTCTTCTCCCCCTGCATCCCCTCATCTTTTTCCAAACCTTTTAATTATATTTGAC
>JAZOSO010000160.1:0-14998 GCA_045657185.1 Victivallaceae bacterium
GCAAAAGCTGAAGCCGCACCTGCTGCTGAAGCCGCCCCTGCTGCTGAAGCCGCCGCTCCTGCAGCTGCACCCGCTGCTGCTCCTGCAGCTGAACTCCCCGCAGGCGTCAACATGGTTCTGATGCCTCAGATGGGCGTTTCCGAAGAAAGCGCAGTTCTTGCAAACTGGATGGTCAAAGAAGGCGATGAAGTCAAAGTTGACCAGGTTCTCTTTGTCCTTGAAACCGGCAAATCCACTTTTGAATGTCAGAGCGAACACAACGGTTTCGTTCTCAAACTTTTCGCTAACGAAGGCGATGAAGTCAGCGTCGGTGTTCCCGTCTGCGCCATCGGTCCTCAGGGCGTTAAAATTGATGCTCCTGTTGCCGCAGCAGCACCCGCAGCTGTTGAAGCCGCTCCCGTTGCCGCCGCCGCTGCTCCTGCAGCTGCCGCTCCCAAAGCAACCGCAACCATGGGTGAAGGCAAAGCTTCTCCCCGCGCAAAAAATCTCGCTGCTGAAATGGGCGTAAACGTTTTTGCCGCAACTCCCACCGGTCCCAACGGCCGTATCATTGAACGCGATGTCCGTACTCTTATGGAATCCGGCATTGTCGAAGCCGCCGCAACTCCTGTTGCTGAAGCCGCTCCCGCAGCCAAAGCTGAAGCTGCTGCTCCCGCCGCCGCTGCCGCCGCTTACGAAGACAAGCCCCTCAGCAAAATCCGCAAAGTCATTGCTGAAAATATGCACAAGTCTCTCTCTGAAATGGCTCAGCTTACTCTCAACCGCACCTTTGATGCAACCGCTATGATTGAACTTCGTAAAAAGTTCAAGAATTCCAAAGGCTACGGTCTGGAAAATGTCACTCTCAACGATTTTATCCTCTTTGCTGTTTCACGCACTTTGCTTGACTTCCCCGAACTCAATGCTTATTTCATGGGCGACAAAATGCGTTGTTTCAACAACGTCAACCTCGCTGTTGCCGTTGACACTCCCCGCGGCTTGATGGTTCCCGTCATCCCCGCTATGGAAAAACTCAATATCGGTACTATCTCCAACTTGGTCAAAGAAAAAGCCGCTCAGTGCAAAGACGGTTCAATCAGCCCCGCAGAACTCTCCGGCGGTTCATTCACTGTTACCAACTTGGGTTCAATGGGTATTGAAAGTTTCACTCCCGTTATCAATATGCCTCAGACTGCAATTCTCGGTGTCGGCACATTCCAGCTCAAACCCCGTGAAAATGCCGATGGTGAAATCGAATTCTATCAGGCAATGGGTCTCTCATTGACTTTTGACCACCGTGCAGTTGACGGCAGCCCCGCCGCCAAGTTCCTCAAGGTTCTCGCTGAACGTCTTGAAAACATTGAACTTACTCTCGCTCTCTAATATTTAATATAAAGGTAAAAGATTATGGTTTATGATCTTCTCATCATCGGCGGCGGTCCCGCCGGTTATCGCGCCGCAGAACGCGCAGGTCATTACAAAATGAACGTTGCTCTTTTTGAGCAGCGTTCACTCGGCGGTGTCTGCCTCAATGAAGGCTGTATGCCCACCAAAACTTTGCTCTATTCCGCAAAGCTCTATGACTACGCAAACGGCGTTTCATCACACTACGGCGTCACTTCCGAAAACGCCAAAATCGACCACAAAGCCGTTATCGAACGCAAAAACAAAGTTGTCAAAACTCTTGTCAGCGGCGTTGCTATGCAGATGAAACAGGCTAAAGTCAATGTCGTCAAAGCAACCGCCAAAGTCGCAGGTAAGAATCCCGACGGCACCTTCAACGTTGTCGCCAACGGTGAAACCTATGTTGGCAAAAAACTTCTCATCGCTTCCGGTTCAAATGCCGCAGTTCCGCCCATTCCCGGTCTCAAAGAAGCTCTCGCCGCCAATATCGCCATGACCAACCGTGAAATCCTTGACATGACTGAAAACATCAGCTCCCTTATCGTTATGGGCGGCGGTGTCATCGGTCTTGAAATGGCTTCATATTTCAATTCAATCGGTGTAAAAGTTACTGTTGTTGAAATGATGGACCGCATCGGCGGCCCCACCGATTTGGATATGACCAAAATCCTCAAAGCCGAATACGAAAAACGCGGCGTAACTTTCATGCTTTCAACAAAAGTTACTGAACTCAAAGGCAACAAAGTTATGATTGAAAATGCCAACGGCAAATCAGAACTTACCGCCGACAAGATCCTCGTTTCAATCGGCCGCCGTGCAAACAGCGCAGACCTCGGCTACGAAACAATCGGTCTTTTCATGGAACGCGGCGCAGTCAAAACTGACGACGAAATGAAAACCAACGTTCCCAATGTCTGGGCTGCCGGTGACATCAACGGCAAATCAATGCTCGCTCACACCGCTTACCGTGAAGCTGAAGTCGCTGTCAACAACATGCTCGGCATCAAAGACAAAATGGTTTACAACGCCATCCCAGCTGTCATTTACACCAACCCCGAAGTTTCCAGCGTCGGTGAAACTGCCGAAACTGCCAAAGCCAAAGGCTTCAAAATCAAGGAAGTCAAACTTCCCATGCAGTTTGCAGGACGCTACATCGCTGAAAACGACGGCGGCAACGGTATTATGAAACTTATCACTCTTGCTGATTCCGGCCGTATTATCGGTGCCAACATGATCGGCAATCCCTCAAGTGAAATTATTTACGGTATGGCAATCGCCATCGCCCGCAACCTCACTTGCAAGGATATGAGCAGAGTCGTCTTCCCGCATCCCACAGTCGGTGAAGTTTTCCGCGAAGCAATCATCAATGAGACCAACGAGATTTAATAATCTATAATAATAGAAAGGATTTATTATGCCAAAATCACAATTTATGGACCCGAACGACATTCGTAAAAAGGGTGAACTCAAACTCGGTACTATCAAACTCAATCAGTACGACAAAACTGTCAAAGATGAAAAAGCCGCAGGCAATTTCACCGATGCTGACCTCCTCGGCATTTACAGCGACATGCAGTACATCCGTGAATTTGAAACTATGCTTTACAGTGTCCGTACCGCTAAACACTACAACGGCGTTGACTACCTCTATACCGGTCCCGCTCACTTGTACACCGGTCAGGAAGCATCTGCTGTCGGTATGGCTTACTCATTGACCATGGATGACTACATTTTCGGTTCACACCGCAGCCACGGTGAAGTTCTTGCCAAAGGTTTCAACGCTATCAAGAACCTCCCCGAAAAAGAACTCTATCAGATCATGAAAGATTTCTACGGCGGTGCTTTGCTCAACGTCGTTGAAAAAGAAAATAAATCCGGCAATGTCCGTGACCTCGCAACCGACTTTTTGCTCTACGGCTTCATGGCTGAACTTTTCGGCCGTGCAAACGGTTTCACCAAAGGGCTCGGCAACTCCATGCACGTCTTCTTCACCCCCTTCGGTATCTATCCCAACAACGCTATCGTCGGCGGTTCCGGCGGTATCAGTGTCGGTGCTGCTCTCTACAAGAAAGTCAACCAGAAACCCGGTATCGTCGTCTGCAACTTCGGTGACGGTTCTCTCGGCCGCGGTCCCGTCTGGGAAGCAATGAACTTCGCCGCTATGGACCAGCTCACCAAACTCTGGGAAGAAGGCTTCAACGGCGGTCTCCCCGTCATCTTCAACTGCTTCAACAACTCTTACGGTATGGGCGGTCAGACCAACGGCGAAACCATGGCTTACGGTATCGCAGCCCGTCTCGGCGCAGGTGTCAATCCCGACATGCTCCACACTGAACGTGTTGACGGTTATAATCCCCTCGCAGTTATCGACGCATTCAAACGCAAACGCGCTATCCTCGAAGCCAACAAAGGACCTGTCTTCCTCGATACCGTTACCTACCGTTATGTCGGTCACAGTGCTACTGACGCTTCAACCTATCGTACCAAAGAAGAAATCGAAGCATGGCAGGCACAGGATGCTATCGCAGCATTCCGTAAAGAACTCGTCGCCAACAAGATTCAGGAAGATGCCAAATTTGATGCCACCAACGAAGACATCAAAGCCCGTATCACTCGCATCATGAAGCTTGCTATCAATGACGAAATCTCTCCCCGTATCGATCCTGCTAAAGATCCCGATGCAATCCGTCAGTACATGTTCAGCAATCAGAAAGTCGAAAAATTCGACGATCGTGAACCCGATGTTCTCATGCCTCTGGCTGAAAACTCACGCGTCAAAAAACTTCAGGACAAAATCCGTTACGGTATTGACAAAGACGGCAAAGCTGTCTCCAAACTCAAAGTCTTCTCATTCCGCGACGCTCTCTTTGAAGCTATTATCAACAAATTCTACACTGATCCCACCCTCATCGCATTCGGTGAAGACAACCGTGACTGGGGCGGTGCATACGGTGTTTATACCGGTTTGACTGAAGCATTGCCCTACCACCGCTTCTTCAACGCTCCGATTTCTGAAAGCGCAATCGTTTCTGCTGCTGTCGGTTATGCTCTCTGCGGCGGCCGTGCAATTCCCGAACTCATGTACTGCGACTTCCTCGGTTGCGCAGGTGACGAAGTCTTCAACCAGCTTGCTAAATGGCAGTCAATGTCAGCAGGCGCACTCAAGATGCCCGTCGTCCTCCGCGTTTCCGTCGGTGCCAAATACGGTGCACAGCACTCTCAGGACTGGACAAGCCTCTGCGCTCACATTCCCGGCTTGAAAGTTGTCTTCCCCGCAACTCCCTATGACGCAAAAGGTCTCATGAACGCTGCTTTGGCAGGTACTGACCCCGTCGTCTTCTTCGAAAGCCAGCGCCTCTACGACATGGGCGAAATGTTCCATGAAGGCGGCGTTCCCGCTGAATACTATGAAGTTCCGATCGGTGAACCCGATGTCAAACGCGTCGGCAGTGATATCACCATTCTTTCCGTCGGTGCAACTCTCTATCCCGCAATGGATGCAGCAGATCGCCTGGCAAAAGAATTCAACCTCTCTGCTGAAGTCATTGACGCCCGTACCCTCGTTCCCTTCAATTACGAAAAAGTTATTGAATCCGTCAAGAAAACCGGACGCATTGTCCTCGTTTCTGACGCTTGCGAACGCGGTTCACACCTCAACGACCTCGCCAGCAACATCACTAACTTCTGCTTCGATTACCTCGATGCACCTCCCGCAATCGTCGGCGCTCCCAACAGCATCTCTCCCTGTCCTGAATTGGAAAAATTCTATTTCCCGCAGCCCTCTTGGATCCTCGATGCTATCAACGAACAGATTCTGCCCTTGCCCGGTTATGTTCCCGAAATGAACTTCACCGCAATGGAAAAAATCCGCCGCGAAAAACTCGGTATCTAACATCAAACTACGGGAGTCCCCCCGGCGGGACTCCCGCATTTAAAGGAATTTCAAATGAAAACAAAAGCAGTACGCCTTTACGGAAAAAACGATTTGCGTCTTGAAGAATTTGAATTGCCCGCATTGCAGGATGATCAGATTCTCGCACGCATCACTTCCGACTCTCTCTGCATGTCCAGCTACAAAGCTGCTATGCAGGGTCCTGACCACAAACGCGTTCCCAATGATGTCGCAACCAACCCCATCATTCTCGGACACGAGTTCTGCGGCGAAATCCTTGAAGTCGGTTCAAAATGGCAGTCTCAGTTCAAGGCCGGCGACAAATTCGCCATCCAGCCCGCTATCAACTACAAAGGCAGCCTTGAAGCTCCCGGTTATTCTTACAAATATGTCGGCGGCGGTGCTGTCAACATCATTATCCCCAACGAAGTTATGGAAATGGGCTGCTTGCTCCCCTATAACGGCGATGCCTTCTTCTACGGTTCTCTCTCTGAACCCATGAGCTGCATTGTCGGTGCTTTCCATGCCAACTATCACACCACCAACGGCAGCTATGTCCACAAAATGGGTATTGTCGAAGGCGGTAAAATGGCTATTCTCGCCGGTGTCGGTCCTATGGGTCTCGGTGCTATCGACTACGCCATCCACGCTCCCTTGCGTCCCTCTTTCCTCGTTGTAACTGACATTGACGATGCCCGTCTGGCTCGCGCTGAACAGCTCTATTCTGTTGAAGAAGCTGCCCAAAACGGCGTCAAACTCGTCTATCTCAACACTGCTAAAGTTGAAGATGCTGACAAAGCTCTTATGGATCTTACCGGCGGTACCGGTTACGATGACGTTTTCGTTTTCGCTCCCGTCCGTCCCGTTGTTGAACAGGGCGACCGTATTCTCGGCCGTGACGGCTGCTTGAACTTCTTTGCAGGTCCGACCAATCCCGAATTCAAAGCTGAATTCAACTTCTACAATGTTCACTACGGCAGCACTCATATCGTCGGTACTTCCGGCGGTAACACCGATGACATGAAAGAATCTATCGCTATGATGGAATCCGGCAAACTCAATCCCGCAGCTATGATTACTCACGTCGGCGGTATTGACGCTGTCATCGAAACCACTCTCAATCTGCCCAAGATCCCCGGCGGCAAGAAATTGATTTACACCAATATCAATATGCCTCTTACCGCTATTGCAGACTTTGCCGAACTCGGCAAAACTGACAAATTCTTCGCTGACCTCGCCGATATCGTTGCAAAACATAACGGTCTCTGGAACGCAGAAGCCGAAAAATATCTCCTTGCTGCCAAAAAAGCATAAGGATATTTTTCCTATCCTCATACCCTCTTTTTGAAAAAGAAAAGTGGGTTCTGGTATAACTCTTATAAGCCCTGTCGAATTCGGCAGGGCTTTTTTTGTGGGAATTCCGGGAGGATTGTGGGAGGGGGCTGTATGATATATCTGCAAAAAAAACGGAACAAAGACTTTTTAATGTCCTTGTTCCGTAACAGTTTTACAAACTGCCGATTTTAAATGGTCTCTGAAAAATATCAGTTGTGACGACGCATTTTAGCTTTGCGGCGTTTGATTTCGCTGGGTTTTTCGTAATGACGGCGATTACGGAGTTCTTTCAGAGTGCCTTCTTTATCGAGCTTCTTTTTGAGTTTGCGAAGAGCGCGATCGATAGGCTCGCCTTTTTTCAAACGAACTTCAGTTTCCATAGTTTTTCACCTCCTTTACGAATGGTTAAGGGTTAATATTGCACCTTGCGGTAGATTAATCGACGGTAAATCCTGTTTCATCTGCCAGCAGATTTTTCAGCTTTGCCAAAGCCTGATTCTGGATTTGGCGGACGCGTTCGCGTGTTCTGCCGATTTTCTGGCTGACTTCTTCAAGAGTCAGGGCTTTGTTGCCGCCGAGACCGAAACGCATTTCAAGAATGACTCGTTCTCTGTCATCAAGTTTGGTCAGCAGATCAACCAGACGGCGGACGGATTCAACATCGCCGAGAATCTGGTCGGGAGTCATGGCATGACGGTCAGGAATGATATCCTGAAATTCGCCTTCTTCACCCTGCTGGATTGAGTCCTGCAAGCTGAATGTATGCAAATCAGCGAGGCGAAGACCTGAAACGGTGCGTTCGCTGAAGTCAAGATGTTCAGCGATTTCGCTGTCAGTAGGCTCTCTGCCGAGTTGTTCTGCAAGTTTCATTTTGACAGACTTGATTTTATTTATTTTGCCGGCAGACTGAACCGGAATGCGGATGGTACGGCTCTGATTTGCGAGGGCACGGCGCATAGACTGTTTGATCCACCAGGCGGCGTATGAACTGAATTTTGCACCTTTTGACGGGTCAAATTTTTCAACTGCGCGCATCAAACCGATGTTGCCTTCGGAGATAAGGTCAAGAAGCGGAAGTCCCAAACCTTTGAAGTCGTGAGCGATTTTGACTACCAGACGCAGATTGGCGCGGATTAGAGTGGTTCGTGCCTGTTCATGCAATGTGGTATCGCCGTTGTGGATAGCATCGGCAAGTTCGGCTTCCTCATTTTGGGAAACAAGGGATATCTGAGCGATTTCAGCCATATAGACTTTCATCGTATCGTTTTTGGCAACTGCGGATGCTTTGGCATCGTGAGCAACACGGCGCACGGCATCTTTATCTTTTTTGGGAGTACCTATGGTACTTGCCGCATCGGTTTTGCTGCGGGCTTTTTTAACTTTATTTGTAACGCCTTCGCAGTTGAGAAGTTTGCGTTTTTTCTCTACGCGGGCTTCGTGGTCAAGTTTTTCCTCTTCCGCACTTTTTTCTGCGGCGGGGAGAACAATCGGGGCGACAGGCTCTTTTTTAACAACTTTTTCCTCAACAACGGGAGGAACGATGATTTTTTCCGCGGGGGTATCAACTGCATCAGCAACTGTATTATTGGCTGCGTTGGCAAGTTTCAGCTCCTCTGCCTTTTGGCTTTCGATGACGGATTTTCTGCGTTCAGATGAGGATTTTTTAACAGAAACGGGTTTTGAGTCATCGGTATTTTTGGCAACGGCGCGGCGGGTTATGGCTTTTTTCATTTTTGTAGCAGCTGCTTTTTTGGGAGTTTCAGTCTTTGAAGATTTTTTTGCAGCATCTTCAATTTTTTTGCCTGCCTTTTTTGAGTCAGCACTTACTTTTTTCTCAGCCATAAATTACATGTCCTTTAAAAAATTTTTAAATAAAATTTGAATCTCTATTTAAAAAGTTCATATTTGTACTATATTATAGTATGTTAAAAATGACTTCCCGAAACAGGAAAAAATTTCAAACAGAGACATTTATACAATTAAACGGTTTAATATATCAACAAAAACAGAAAAGTCAAGTCAGAAAATGGCAGATTGGAAGAAAAAAATTGAAAAAATCATGAAAAAACAGGTAAAAAGGCCTGTATCATATTTTCATGTTGACAAAGATGCCGTTGCTCCTGTCATTTATCCGCTGTTGTTTGCGGATAATCGGCCGACGGCGGTATTGCTGCCTGATTTGGCTCAATGTGAGAGTTTTTATTCTTCCGTTTTGGCATGGAACCGTCTGCTGGAGGATAGCAACCGTAAGTTTCTGTTTTTGCCGGAAGAAACCAGGGGCAAAATTGAAATGGCGGGAGCATTCACTCGAAAAATCCGTGTTTTGAGTTCAATTCTGCAAAATACACATAATGTTTTTGTCGGAAGTTCATGTGCTTTTGCCAATCCTGCCGCTCCGAAATCGCTTTTCAAGGAACAGCGTTTGATTATATCTTTACAGCATGCGCCGAAGTTCAGTGAGCTGCTGAAAATTCTTCTTGAATATGATTATGATGATGAAATTGAAGTGCGCACTGCCGGTGAATTTTCACGCCGCGGCGGTATTATTGATATTTATTCTGTTGAGGAGGATTATCCGGTCCGTCTGGAATTTTGGGGCGAGGAACTTGATTCCATGCGTTATTTCAATCCGGAAACTCAATGTTCTTTCGGTAAAGCTGAAACTTATACGGTTTGTGCCAAGTCAAAGCCGTCGGCAGACCCTGACGAATTCAGCACTGCCTTTGATTATCTGCCTGAAGGTTGTGAACTTATTGTGTTCAATGAAAATCTCTGTCGTGAACATTTGCTCAAGTATGCTTCGGAGAAGTCAAGGGCGGCTTTTGACGATTTTCTCAAACTCAAAAAAAAGCAGAATAAACTTCATTTGCTTGTAGATTTTGATATGGTTTCTGAATCGGAATATTACAAAGTTGCACCTTGTTTTGTGCCGCTTAAAAATTTCATGGAACTTGATTATGAAGAGAATAAAGTCAAATCATTTGAGTTGATGAAAAGTTTGTTTTTTGAGCAGATACGGCATTATGCGTTTCTTGATTATGATATCGTTATTTTAAGTTCGGATGAAGAACATTTGCCGCAGTTGAAGGAGTATTGCCGAGAGCTTGGCGATGAGGCTTTTTGCAAAGTTCAGTTCGGAGCGGCACGGCTTGACAGCGGTGCGGTGTTTCCGCAGGACAAACTTATTCTGCTTTCGGAAAATGAACTTTTCAATCTTAATATTTTTGCCGGGAAAACTGTTCGGCTGCATGAGGAAAAAGTTGCAGTCAACCGTAGAACCGGTGATGATTTATCACTGGATGATATCGCTGAAAATGATGTAGTTGTTCATGTTCAGCACGGGATTGCAATTTTTTGCGGTATGGAATTTTCCGAAGACTCAACAGGAACTGTTCGCGAGATGATAAAACTTGAATTTGCAGATGAGCAGTTCATATCTATTCCGATAAGTCAAAGTTCCATGCTCAGCCGTTATATGGGATCTCCAGGTAAAGTCCGCTTAAGCCGTCTCAACAGTGCCAAGTGGAATAACGATAAGGCGGCGGCAAGACTTGCTATTAAGACTTTTGCCGCAGAAATGCTGCAAATTCAGGCGGTGCGCAAGGTGGTTCCGGGTTTGAATTTAAGCTGTAATGATTTGGATATGAAATTGTTTCTCAATGAATTTCCTTACACGGACACTCCTGACCAGGCAAAAGCTACTGCTGATATTCGTGAGGATATGGCAAAAGAACAGCCTATGGACAGACTTCTTTGCGGTGATGTCGGTTACGGAAAAACCGAAGTTGCCATGCGTGCCGCTTTTATCGCCGTTCAGGCGGGGTATCAGGTGGCGGTGCTTGCGCCGACAACAGTTCTTGTGGAACAGCATTACAACTCTTTTGCTGCGCGTTTTGCCCGTTATCCTTTTCTGGTTGAAAGTCTCAGCCGTTTCAAAACTCCGATGGAACAGCAGATGATTCTCAGCCGTCTTGAACAGGGGAAAATTGATATTATCATCGGGACTCACGCTCTTTGCTCAAGTAGTGTCAAATTTAAAAAACTCGGCTTGTTAATCATTGACGAGGAGCAGCGTTTCGGTGTCAAGCACAAAGAAAAACTCCGCAGTATGCGGGTGGATATAGATGTTCTGTCAATGTCCGCAACACCGATTCCGCGTACGCTTTATCTTGCCATGTCGGGCGCAAGGGATTTGAGTACATTGATAACTCCGCCCAATGAGCGTTTGCCTGTCAAAACCATGATTTCTCCTTACAACGAAAAGGTAATTGCTGATGCCGTCAAGTATGAAATGGCGCGTTCGGGACAGATTTTTTATCTGCACAACCGTGTCAAGACCATTGATGAGACTGCTGTAAAACTGCAAGCACTGCTGCCTGACTGCAGAATCGCAGTTGCACACGGACAGATGGGCGAAAAAGAACTTGAAAATGTGATGAATGAATTTCAGCGCGGCAAAATAGACTGCCTTGTTGCCAGCACTATTATTGAATCCGGGTTGGATATTCCCAATGCCAATACTATGATAATTGAGCGTGCCGACCGCTTCGGCTTATCTCAGCTTTACCAGCTCAGAGGCCGTGTCGGACGCTGGAAGCATCAGGCTTATGCGTATATGCTGCTGCCCAAAAACGGTTTGATAAGTTCAGACGGACAGAAGCGTATAAATGCTATTCGCCGCTGCAGTAATCTGGGGGCGGGATTTCAGCTGGCATTGCGGGATTTGGAAATCCGCGGTTCGGGAAATATTCTCGGTACGGAGCAGAGCGGTTATCTGAATACGATAGGTTTTGACCTCTACTGCAAAATGCTCAGAGCTGAAGTTGACCGTCTGCAGAATAATCCGCGCCGTTTTCTGCCTGAAGCGGAGGTGAATATTGACTTTATTGCTTTGGGGGTAAGCACCAAAAGTAAAAAACTTGTCTGCGGTTTTCCTCCGAGTTATATTGAAAATGAGATACTCCGTATCGGAGCTTACCGTAAACTTGCAATGCAGGACTCTGAAGAAAGTCTGATGCGTCTGCATGATGAATTTGTTGACCGTTTCGGTAAAATGCCGCCGTGTGCGGAATTGATGTTTACTTACACTTTAATTCGGCTTCTGGGGGCGGAGAGAGGATTCCGCTCAGTGTCGCTGCAGGGAGAGATACTTTCTCTCAGCGACGGACAGAAAGTTTTTAAAAAAGCCGATGGAAAGTTGCCGCGTATAAGTTCAAAAAATCCTCCTGAACTGCGGATTGCTTTGATTATAAGAGAATTGAAAGGAATACCATGTCTGAGATAGTCCGTTTTGAAGAAATGATAGATTTGCATGTTCACAGTAACGCCAGTGACGGAACTTTTGCCCCTGCACAAGTTGCCCGTATGGCAGGAGAGAAGAAACTCCGCGGCATAGCATTGACCGACCATGATACTGTTGCAGGAGTGCGTGAATTTCTGGAGACAGGGAAAAATTATCCCGATACGGAATTTATTTCAGGTGTTGAATTGTCAAGTCTGTACGGCAGCAGAGAACTGCATTTTGTCGGACTTTTTGTTGATATTGAAAATGCCGATTTGCTGGCGTATCTGGAACAGATGCGTCAATGGCGGCTTGCCCGTAATATTGAAATCGCACGCCGTTTTTATTCTCTCGGTTATCCGATTGACAGCAGAGAAGTTGATTATGTACATAACGATAATATCGGACGGCTCCATTTTGCCGCATATCTGGTAAAACATTACGGCTTTGAGTCAATTCAGAATGTTTTTGAAAAATATCTGCGTAAAAATTGCAGTGCTTATGTTCCCCGTCAGCTTCCCATGCCGTCGGATGCAATAGAGATAATTCATAAAGCAGGAGGTATTGCGATTTGGGCTCATCCGCTTTTTCGTGACCAGAAAAATTCTTCAGGCTTTCTCCGGCGTATGGTTAAAAAATTAAAAGGCTACGGACTTGACGGTCTGGAATGTTATTACAGTATGTTCAGTCCGCGGGAAACTGAAATGCTCTGCAATGCAGTGGAACAGCATGAGCTGCTCGGTTCCGGCGGCAGTGATTATCACGGTGAAAACCGTCCCGGTGTTGAAATTGCCGTCGGCGGCGGCAAAATGTGTATCCCCGCCGCTTTGCTTGACAAAATGAAAGAATTCAGGAGAGTTGAAAATGCTTGATAATATAAAAATTACAGGTGCATCAGAGCATAACCTCAAAAATATAAATGTTTCAATACCACGCAATAAACTGGTGGTCATTACAGGTTTGAGCGGTTCCGGTAAATCAAGTCTTGCTTTTGATACAGTTTATGCCGAGGGACAGCGACGGTATGTTGAGAGTCTGTCAGCTTATGCCCGCCAGTTCCTTGACCGTTTGCAGAAACCTAAAGTTGAGCATATTGAGGGGCTTTCTCCTGCAATTGCTATTGAGCAGAGAAGTGCAGGTGCTTCTCCCCGTTCAACCGTGGCGACTGTTACGGAGATTTACGACTATTTGCGTCTGCTTTATGCTCATGTCGGTATCGCTCACTGTCCTGAATGCGGCAAAATGCTTCAGCCGCAGTCAGCGGAGAAGATTACAGAACATCTGCTTTCAATGCCTGAAGGCAAAAGATTTATGATTCTTGCTCCCGTGATTGACGGCAAAAAAGGCGAACATCGTGAAGTTCTGGAAAATATTGAAAAAGACGGTTTTGTCCGTGTGCGTGTTGACGGTAAAATTCAAACACTTGATGAAGTCGGTTCGCTTGCCAAAACTCATCGGCACAGCATTGATATTGTGATTGACCGTCTGGCGGCAGGTTCTGTTGAGCGTGCCAGATTGCAGGACTCTGTTGAGCTTGCGCTGAAACACGGTCACGGAGTTTTGAAATTGCTTATAGAGCAAAGTACGGGAGAGTTTGCGGAGGAATTGCACAGTGAATTTCTCGCCTGTCTGGATTGCGGAAAAAGTTTCGGCGAACTGCTGCCGAGAAATTTTTCCTTTAACTCTCCTTACGGTGCATGTCCCAAATGCAACGGGCTCGGCAATATGGAAATAATGCTTCCGGAATTGGTTGTTCCTGATAAAAGTTTATCCATATCCAGAGGTGCGATACCGGCTTTGCGCCGCGGACCGCGTCATTTGATTATGTATTACAATTTACTTTTGCGTAAACTTGCCGAACAGTATAATGCTCCTCAAATGCTGACGACGGCTTTCGGTAAACTTGACGCTGAATTGCAGAATTTGATTTTGTACGGTACCGGCGAAGTTCCGCTTGAGTTTGACTATTACATGAAACGCAAAAAGTATCATTGGAGCAAGCCTTTTGAAGGCGTACTGGAACTTTTGCGCCGCCGTATGATAAATACGGAGGAGGACAGTGTCAGGGAACGGCTGCGGGAGTATGCCGGGAGCTGTGTTTGTCCTGAATGTCACGGCAGACGGCTCAATCCCGTAAGTCTGGCTGTTAAAGTCGGAGGTTTGGGGATTGATGAATTCAATCATCTGCCGGTAACTGCCGCATTGGAATTTATCAACAAACTTGAGCTTGATGCGGAAAAGAAAATAATTGCCGCTGATTTGCTTAAAGAGATACGCAGCCGTCTGATATTTCTTGCCGATGTAGGTTTGGGATATCTTACGCTTGACCGTGTTTCAAGTACGCTGTCGGGCGGAGAAGCTCAGCGTATCAAACTTGCAACTCAGCTCGGCTGCGGTCTGACGGGCGTGCTTTATATCCTTGATGAACCTTCTATCGGTCTGCATCAGAGAGATAATGACAAACTGCTTGACACTCTGGAAAAACTCCGCGATATAGGCAATACTGTACTTGTGGTTGAACATGACCTTGATACTATCCGCCGTGCTGACCATGTTATTGATTTGGGCCCGAGGGCAGGGGTGCTCGGCGGAGAAATTGTTGCAGAAGGCAGAGCAGAAGAATTGCCGTCTTTTCCCCGTTCACTTACGGGAGATTTCCTTGCGGGGCGTGAAAAAATAGAAGTTCCGTCTGAGCGTCTCAAAGGAAACGGAAAATTTCTTACTGTCAAAAACGCCCGCTTTCATAATCTCAAAAATATTACTGCAAAAATTCCGCTCGGCACATTTACCTGTATTACCGGTGTTTCAGGTTCCGGCAAAAGTTCTCTTGTCAACGGTATCCTTGTCCGTGCTTTAAATCATCATCAGAAAATAAAAGATTTGCCCGTCGGGGATTGTGACGGTGTCAGCGGTTTGGAAAATATTGATAAGGCAATCGTTATAGACCAGAGTCCTATCGGGCGTACCCCCCGCTCAAATCCGGCGACTTATACTGATGCTTTCGGTGCTATCCGCACACTTTTTGCTTCGCTTCCGGAATCAAAAATGCGCGGGTTTCTGCCGGGGCGTTTCAGCTTTAATGTTAAAGGCGGCAGATGTGAGGCATG
>JAZOSO010000161.1:0-3038 GCA_045657185.1 Victivallaceae bacterium
AACGGAAAGGAATTCTGGTTATTTCAGCGATTGTTTTTGTGATTACTTATTGTGTTTATGCGGCGGCAAGTTTGTATGCCTGCGGTACATTGTTTAATACTGTACTCGGTATGAATCCCAAAATTGCCATGATTCTGGCAACAATAGTTATTGTTGTTTATACTTTTCTCGGCGGGTATCATGCGGTTTGCTGGACGGACTTTTTTCAGGGACTGCTGATGCTTGCGGCATTGCTTTTCGTTCCGATAATGGTGCTTTTGATGATGCAGAGTGCATCTTTTACTGCTCCTGCGGCAACAATTCCTGAAAATTATTGGAATTGGTTCTCAACAGGAAAAAGTGATTGGAAAAGCTGGAGCGATATTATTTCCGGTCTCGGCTGGGGATTGGGATATGCAGGTATGCCGCACATTCTTATCCGTTATTTCTCTGTTGCAAGTGAAAAAGAGATGAAAAAATCCCGCATAATCGGTTGTGTATGGTTTTTCTTTATCCTGCTTGCGTCAAGTGCTGTCGGCCTTATCGGCAGAAAGTTTGTCGGTGATGCTCTGACAACTACTCAGGACGGCAATACTTTGATTTTTATCAATATGGTCAGAAGTGTTTTTGACTGGATAGGAAGTAATGTCGGTTTTATGACTGTTTGGATATTTTTTGCAGGATTTCTGCTGTCAGCAATTCTGGCGGCAGCTATGAGTACTGCGGATTCACAGCTGCTGGCTTCATCATCGGCTTTTGCATCGGATTTGTACAAAACGATTTTCCGCAAAAATGCTACTGACAAGGAGATGATGTTTGCCGGTCGTGCGATTGTTATTGTCATTGCAATCGTTGCATTTTTAATTGCTTCAAGTCCTGAATGCAAGGGGCTTATGAACCTCGTTTCCTGTGCATGGGGGGCATTCGGTGCAGCTTTCGGCCCGGTTGTGATACTTGCACTGTATTGGAAACACCTTAATTATTGGGGGGCTCTTGCAGGTATTATTGCAGGTTTTGCAGTCGATGCAGTCTGGTATATCTGGCTTGGTAAAACCGGTATATATGAAATCGTGCCGGGATTTATTGCCGGTTTTGTCGTAACTGTTGTTGTTTCTCTGCTGACACCGGCACCGTCTGAAAAAGTTGCAGAAATTTTTGAAAAAGCTCAGCATGAAATAGATTGATGAGTGATAGCAGGGGGGGATATGAATTACTGGAAAAAAAATCTTGCACTGCTGTGGTTGTCGCAGATATTGGTTATGTCCGGACTGTCGGCGGCAATGCCGTTTATTCCGCTTTTTATCAAGCATAAATTTCATATTACGGAAGAGGGCGAATTGGGAATTGCCATAAGTCTGTTTACCTTTTTCGGTCTTATGAGTTTCGGAATTATGGCGCCGATTTGGGGAAATCTGGCTGACCGTTACGGGCGCAGAATAATGCTTTTCCGTGCGACTTTTATGAATGCGGTGATTTTTCCCCTGATGGCTTTTGCTCCGAATTTGTGGATTTTGATTTTGATAAGGACTCTGGCATCGGCGTTCAGCGGTACTAATACTGCTGCACAGGCATTGATTGTCAGTACTACGCCTGAAAATAAACAGGGCTTTGCGTTGAGTGTTTTGAGTACGGCAGTATGGAGCGGCAATATGATAGGTTATGTGCTTGGCGGAATTCTGGTTGATAAATTCGGTTACACAGTGGCTTTTCTGCTTTGCAGTGCTTTGTATTGGGCGGCGGGAATAGTTCTTTTCTGGGTTAAAGAAGATTTTTCACCTGTTGTTCAATCAGCAAAAGCGGTTAAAAAACGCTTTGAATTTGACCGTCCGATACTTCTTTTGCTGTCTCTGTTTTTCATTGTAAGTTTTCTCCGCAATCTGGAGGCTCCGTATCTTGCAGTGCTGGTCGGTAATCTTGCAGGTGACGGCAAAGCCGCATTCTGGACAGGTATAATCAGTGCTGCAGCGGCAGTCGGAGGTATCATTGCAGGTGTGATTTTCGGATATTTTACCGACCGTTGCAAGCCGATGCAGCTGTTGACTCCTGCGATTTTGTTTTTCGGAGTTACTTTGCTGGTGCAGGGGGCGGCACATTCAGTTACTGTATTGATAATTGCCAGATTTTTCTCGTATATGGCAATCGGCGGAGTTGAGCCGGTATTGCAAACGCTGCTTTCAAAAATTACCCCTGAAAATAAACGCGCGTCAGTTTTCGGTTATATGACAAGTGCACGCAATACAGGTTTGATATTGAGCAGTCTTTTTGCCGGCGGTATCATCTATTTTACAAGTGTTCGCGGCGTTTTTTATGTCTCTGCAATCTCATTCTGGCTGCTGCTGCCGCTTATGGGACGGATGATAAGTATAATCATGAGAGCAAAGAAAAATTGACAGTATGTGCTGAATTGAACTGTAAACGGCGTATATACTGATGATTGATTATTGCATACAAGAATATTTACCGTATTATTTCTGCTGCATTATAAAAAAGCGGCTGTTGCTTTGAGTTTCTGCAACAGCCGCTTTGCATTTATTTTTTTAAGCTTGTACTAAGCGTAGACTGATTTTTGCAGGGGGTTGGTTGCACCCGATGCAGACCGGATGCGGGTAAAGAACGGAAAAATCTTCATTTTTAGAACATTTTTGCGTTTTACACTTGACAAAACGGCTTTGTGTTGCTATTATTAATGAATATGTATAGGGAAAAATGAGGGTTGCAACTTCCTCTTTAACAGCAAGGATTTATATATTTATGTCAAAATTAGTCATCGTTGAGTCTCCTACAAAAGCCAAAACAATCAGCAAAATTCTTGATTCAAGCTACAAAATCGTTGCCTCCATGGGACATGTCCGCGATTTGCCGGAGCGTGAAATCGGTGTTGATATTGAAAATAATTTCACTCCGCTCTATGTTGATACTCCCAAAGGTAAATCCATTGTCCGTGAACTTAAGTCCATGGCAAAAGATGCCGATGAAATCTATCTTGCCCCCGACCCTGACCGCGAAGGAGAGGCTATTGCATGGCATTTGCAGCAGGTTCTGGAACAGAAGCGCAATCC
>JAZOSO010000162.1:0-5916 GCA_045657185.1 Victivallaceae bacterium
GTCAGGCATTTGACAAGCGGCTTTTCGGTAAAAATTCATTCTCTCACAAGCAGCTTGCCGCCGCATGGAAAAAACGCAAAAACGGCGAAATCCTGCCCGATGAAGATTTGCCTGTCAAAAAACAAAATCGTTGGCTGTCAATGATTTGCCTTATATTTGCATATTTGGCGATGGCGATGCCATGGGTATTTTTTACTGCAATATTGTTGATCGATTTATTTTAAATTTACTGATTGTAAAATTGAGTAGTTTTAAATTGAAATTTTTTATAAAATCCGGATTGATTTTTCATCAGTTTATGGTATATTTCAGCCCGCAAAAAAATTAACAAAAGAAAGGTCTGGGGGGATAAGTTTATGAACAATAAATATTTAGCGTTATGTGTCAATGCAATGATGATTTCATCTATGTTTTTTACCGGGGGATGCGAGAAAAAAGACAAAGAAAAAAAGGAAGCTGTTTCCGTTAAAAAACAAATTTCTGCTCCTGCAGTTAAGAACTATGAAACCGAAGAAGAAGTGAAAAAAGATGCGGAAGCCGGTGATGCAAATGCTCAATGCACATTAGGTTGGTTTTATGCAAAAAGTGCGGTAAATGCACAGGATATTGTCGAAGCTGTAAAATGGTTTCGCAAAGCCGCTGAACAAGGACACACGGAGGCTCAATATAATTTAGCATATTCTTACGAAAACGGGCGTGGAGTTGAAAAAAATTTAACTGAAGCTTTCAAGTGGTATCGTAAATCTGCCGAAAATGGTTTGGCCGAAGCTCAATTAAAAATTGGTTCCTTTTATGCGATGGGGACAGGGGTTGAAAAAAATATGGCAGAAGCAATAAAATGGTGGACTTTGGCAGCAGAAAAAGGCAACCCTGTTGCTTTATTTAATTTGAGTGCCTGTTATGCCAGAGGCGAAGGTGTTCCGAAAGATTTGAAAAAATCTTTTGAATTCTGCCGCAGAGCCGCCGAGGCCGGAGATGCACAGGCTATGTTCAATATGGGGGGGATTTATTTTAATGGCGACGGTGTTGCGAAAGACCCGGTCAAAGCATTTCATTGGTACAAAAAATCTGCTGAATCCGGCTATCAGGATGGTCAATTCAATACCGGATGGTGTTATGCCAATGGTATTGGGGTTGAAAAAAATATAATTGAAGCCGCTCACTGGTATCGCGCCGCAGGTGAAATGGATAGAGCGGTTGCTGAACTTGACAAAATAAAAATAAATCATGTCAAAGATTACACAAAAGATGTAAAATTCATTTATAAACCTGCAAATTATGAAAAAAATCCTGATGAACAAGATGAAATTTCATTTGTGAAAAACGGCAAAGTCCTTTTTCATATCAAAGGCAGCCTCTGTTTTATGGAGGAACTCTGGGCAATGCGTAAGGAAAACCGCAGACGGATATCTTTTTCTTATTTCGCTCTGGCTGACAAAAACTTTGATTACCGAACTATGCTTCATGACATTAAAGGCAACGGCGATTTCCGTTATCTTTTTATTGCAGATTATAATACGGGAAATTCTTCGTCAGGGCATTATACCTATGTACTTGATGTCAAGGATAACTTCAAGTTAGTCGGTAAAATTGATGCCGGCGAAACTCTGGATTTTCCGTATGAAATGGAACGGCTTGAAACTTCAAAACAAGTTTTGTATCTCGGTTATTTCGGAGCAAACGGCGAAGCATCGGTCTATTTTCCCGCAGTCTATGAAAACGGCAAAGAAATAATACAAATCCCGGGTAAAGCTGTCTTGACGGCAAAAGAACTTGATCCGATAATTGCACAATTGAAAAAAGTTTTTGACCGATGCAAAAACTGGCATGATGATGCCGCTATTTGTTTTCTGTATCAGTATCTGCTTGAAAACGGTAATTTCAAACTCGGTCCTGAACTTGCTCTGAAAATCGGCTACACCAAAGAACAAGCCGATAAGTTCCACGCTGAAGTGCTTGAAAAAATCCGCAATTCAAAATACAGTCAGGAACTCGCAAAACTCAATGATATAAAACTTTAATATAAAAATCAACTCTCATTGCTTTTGACAGAACTTTTCAGTATTCCGTTTGAAAAAAACGGAATACTTACTTGAAAGTTTTTGTAAAAGGGAGTGGGGGCTTGGGGGCGAGGGAAAGAAACTTGTTTCAACAAGGTTTTTCCCTCGCCACCAAATACAAACTTACAACATCAACACACAAAAGGAGGAAAAAAATGAGTGAAGAAAAGTCGGTAAATTGGTTGAAAAAATTCAATGGAAACACAAACGTTCTGGGAGTAAAGATTGCAGTTATTATTGTGGCTTTGCTGTTGTTTCAGATACCGTTGAAGATGATAAAAGACCTTACCACTGAGCGTCAGAAAAAGTTATCTGCAGTGCGTGTGGAGATTTTGAGCAAATGGGGTTTCACTCAGACATTGCAGCTTGAACCTGCTGCCGCCAAAACGGATTTTACTGCTGAACTCAAACCTGAAATCCGTTATCGCGGGATTTATCAGGCGGTAGTTTATACTGCCGATATCAAAGTCAAAGCCGAATTTGACAATGTCGGAGAAAAACAGTTCGCTGAACTTATTCTTTCAGATGCTGACTGCGTCCGTGATGCACAGGCAAATGTCAACGGCAAAAGCGTCAAAGTCGAAAAACTCGGCAATACTTTGAAATTTCCGCTTGAAAAAGGCAAATCCGTTTGCGAAATAACTGTAAATCTGCGCGGCGGCAGCGATTTCAAAATCGTTCCCACTTCGACTGAAAGTCATGTTCTTATTTCCGGCAAATGGGGCAGTCCGAGCTTCATCGGTCAGCATCTCCCCGACAGCCGCACCATCGGAAAAGACAACTTCTCCGCTGAATGGAACTTCGGTAAATTCAACTCAAAAACACTCGAAATCGGCGTAAATCTCAACTTGCCCGCAAACACTTATCAGCAGGTCGAACGCTGTTTCAATTATGCAACTTTGTTCCTGATCATCTTTTTTGCAACTTTGCTCGTTGCTGAAGCCGTTACCAAAGTCAACATTCACATTCTGCAATACCTCATCGCCGCCGGTGCGCCCGTTCTCTTCTATCTGATGACTCTCGCTTTCGGTGAACGTATCGGCTTCACCGCAGGATACATTGTCAGTGCCGCCGTCATCGTCCTCATGGTCACAATGTATGCCAAAGCCTTTATCGGCAAAATTCGTCCCGCTCTCGTAATGGGTACTATTTTCGCCGTCAGCTATGCCGTCAATTTCATTCTTCTCCGCATGGAAGACCTCGCATTGCTCTCTGGTACAATCATTCTCCCCCTCGTTCTTGCCATCATCATGGCTCTCACCGGCAAAATGAACCGCCAGCAGTAAGGGAGTAAAGTTGGATATATTTCCGGGGAGGAAGAAAAAACCTTTTGAGGAAAGGTTCTTTTCTTCCTCCCCGTACCCCTCCATTTTTTTCCAAACCTTTTAATATAATTTTACATTGAAAAAAATTAATAGAGAAATAATGATGAAAAACAAAAAAGTGAACAAAATAAAAGAATGTTTGAAAAAAGGTATTCCTATTGCAACTCTCGGAGTCGCAGCAATATCAACAACAGTTATGATGTCCGGTTGTGATGATTTGTGGGATTCAGGAAACCACACCAGTGGATTGATGCCGAGAACTGAAATTAAAAAAGATAAATTTGAAATAATTGATATATTTGATAATAATATTTTTACGGAAGCAAATGAATTTACTGATGCTGGCAAAAAGATGTTTGATATATGGATAAAAAATAGTGAAGGTAAATTGAAATTAATAGTAGAAATTGAAGAATGGGATGAAAAGAGTGAAAATATTTTCAAACAACGTTCGGAAACTATCAAAAAATATTTTGCTGAAAATGGTGTTGATGTGGAAATATATAAACGAATTTTATCAGTTAAAGGTATGCGTATTATCGGGATGAATGCTTGATAAAAAAATGCGGGATTGTATATGACATTATATTGGAAAATTAACGATAAAATAAAAAAAATAGTTTTGCCTTGCAAAATATAAAATGGAACTGACAATGAAACAAATTCTTTTGCCTGACAATTTGCCGCAGAAACTGATACTTGAAATTACACCGAAGTGCAATTACAAGTGTCCGTACTGCTATTGTCTGTGGCATGAATTTCCGGAACTCGGCAGAAATGTTTTGTCAACTCAAGAGTGGTGTTCTGTTATTGAAAATGCTGTGCAAAACAACTGCCGTGAATTTCTGTTTACCGGCGGTGAAGTGCTGCTGCATCAGGATTTGAAAAAATTGATTGAATACGCCGGAACTTTTGAGAATGTACGTCTTGAAATTTTCACGAATGCTTCACGCATGACAGAAGAATATCTGCAGTATTTCAAAGATAAAAAAGTGCATATTTCGACCAGTTTGCAGGGGTTGCGGACATACGCTGAAATGACCGGCACGAAACGGAAGTTTTACAAGACAGTTGAATTTATTTCAAGATGTCAGGAGATAAATTTTCCATGCTCTGTCAGTGTTACAGTAACTGAACAAAATATGTTTGAAATTGAAGATATTGTCAGTGCGGCGTCATTTGCCGGGGCGGATATTGTACAGGTAAATGTCGTTATGAATGCCGGACGCACCATGAATAATGGTGCTTTGCTGATAAGTGAAGAAGAGTGGAAAAGTGTCAAGGAAAATCTGAATAAATTGAATTTCAGCTGTCCTGTTGTTTTCGGCGAAGAATTTGAATGTAAGTGTATGTCGGATAAACAATTCAAATGTCCCGCCGGCAGTAAATGGGGCGTAATTTCACCTAACGGAACATACAGAAAGTGTTTGCATTATTATGAAAAAAATATTTAAAAAGGTTTGGAAAAATATGGTGAGTTTTAGAGAGGAAGAAAAGAACCTTTTCTCAAAAGGTTTTTTCTTCCTTCCTAAAATCTTCAAGTTTCTGCTGTGGCTGATTGCTTTTGGATTAGCGGGAGTGATCGGGGTGGTACTTTTTGTGTGCTATTGCAATTATGCGGTACGGAGCTGCAGTGAGTATTGTTATAGCGATATGGGAAAACTGCCGGTGAGTGAAACTGCGTTGGTTCCGGGAACGGCGAAAGTTAACCGCTGGGGCAAGGCTAACGGGTATTTTGCAGGGCGGATAGAGGCGACGGCGAAACTTTATCATGCAGGGAAAATCAAAAAAATCCTGCTTTCCGGGGATAACAGCCGCAAGGATTATGACGAACCGACAGATATGAAAAACGCATTGATTGAGCGCGGAGTGCCTGAAAATGTGATAACTTTGGATTATGCGGGATTCAGGACATTGGATACGGTTGTGCGGGCGAAAAACGTTTTTGGCAAGACTGAATTTCTGGTGATTACGCAGTGGGGGCATGTTGAGAGGGCAGTTTATCTGGCACGGAAACACGGTATTGAGGCATACGGATTTTACGCAGCTGAACCGAACCATATCCCGTGGCTGGTCAAAAAAAATCGCAGCCGTGAAGTGCTTGCCGCCGTCGCCGCCTGGCTCGACGTCAACATCCTCCGCAAGCAGCCCAAATTCCCGAAATGAAAAAATTATCAAATAATTTTTATGAAATAAGTTTATTTTTTTTAATGAGTTGTTATTGTAGTATTTGATTGATATTATTGTTCAGTTGGGAATAAATATTAAAAATCGGAAATATTATTATTTTCATACTTGTAATTTGTTTTTTCGGTGATACAGTAAACGGTAAGTGTTTAAATTAGTTATTTGTAAGGGTTATGATTATGAGAACAAAAATTGATATGAGAGCGTTTTATGCGCCGATTTATGGAGTCAGTTTTTTGTTTCCTTTACATCATGATTTCTTATCAGTTTTTCGGAATTATGAAAAACTGAGCCTGTTTCCACATGAGGACATCAATATTTTTTTCGGTGAAAACGGAAGCGGA
>JAZOSO010000163.1:0-13763 GCA_045657185.1 Victivallaceae bacterium
AATCAGAAATTACAGAACCTCAGGGACTGCTGTCTCAACTCCAATTCATTTTTATATCACCTTACCGGTGCGGCACTTGAAACCATACGGCTGCAAGGTCTCACTGCAACACTGCAATTCAATGATATAAACGAAAATGAATTCAACTCACTTCTCGGCAAAGAACCTGATTGGCAGGAAAAATTCCGCCATTCTTACGGCGACGAACTTACACATATGGAAAGTCTGATAAAATATATTTTGAGCAGCCCTGATGCTTCATACATTTTTTTGAACAGAAATATTCCGCACCACCTGAAAATATATCTGGCAATAAATTATGCCGCATTTGCAGAAAAAACAAAAAATATCATAAACATCTCAAACGGCTGCGACGCTCCGAGTGAAAAACTGAAAAAATTGAAAAGAACTGATAACCGTACAGGACTTTGGCTGTGCGATATGTTCGGGCCTGCACCTGACACAGCTTACAAAAGATTTATTCAAATGAGCGACATGCGCACAATAGCGCAATGTGCTTTCAAAGTCATTGATTACCGCCGCAAAAACGGCAGTCTGCCGGATAATCTGAATTTTTTACCGCATATCCCGCAAGACAGCATATACGGCAAAAAATTCATTTATGAAAAAGGTGAAATAAAACTATATGATACACCTTTTAACGGCTTCATTCTTTCCGTTGATGAACGCCCGGCAATTCAATACTCAAATGCCAGCATTATCTTTAAAAATTCGGTTCCATCAATCAGTTTGAACCAGACTGACAACCATTGAAAGCTTGAGCATAATTTCTGCGTCAAAGGGAGCTTCTTCGACTTCGGGCATTTTGGTAACAGCAATTGAAATATCGTTAACAGATTTTACACAATCACTGATTTCAACACGGTACGGAGGAGCAAAAAGCGGAGCAAACTGCTTGCCGTTGCAGTTAATTTCAATTACGCCGATGTTCTGGTCAACTTCAATAAAGGTGCGTTTCTTTTCTGAAATTTCACCTGAAAGTTGAAGCTTGACATTATCTTTTGCCAATACTTCACAGTCGGAAATTCTGACAAAATTCTGCGGTATAACTGCAAGATTGGCGGGAACATCATCAGCATTGCAAATGGCAAAAAGCGATTCTCCCGGCAGCAGTCTGATATGTCTGCTCCAAGCATATTTGACATCATTGACAGCATCATACAAATATGAACCGTCAACTGCCATATCAAATTCAACAGTATCTTTAATACTTTCATTAAGAAGGAAAATGCGTTTTTCACCGTCAACATCATATTGATAAATACGCAAAAATTCAGACGCGCCCTCTGCAATCGGTGAAGTAAGATATTTTTTTGCTTCATCAATTTCATCGGTACGAAGAACCGGCAAACCATCATTTTCCAGGCGTTTCAGAATTGTTTCATACTGCGGCAAAAGCAACCCGGCGGGAACGATAAGAACATTGAATGTTTCTCCGTTAATAACCATTTTCCCGTCAGTAACTTCTGCTTTTTCCAAAATGTCAAAAGGCACAACATCATAATCATAATGTGCTTTCAACAACTTTGCGCCGACTGTTTCAAATGGCGTAAACGGTCGGGTCGTCCATTCTGCCTCTGCATGATACAACACTGCCGCTCCTGAAATATGAATACCGTTTGAGAGCAATTCACAGACGCGACTGCAATATTTGCGCCACAGCTCAAAAAATTTCCACTGCGGATTATTGCCGCGGGCGTAAAAGTGCGGCGGACAGTCAATATCCGGAAACGGCGCATTACTGAACGCATGCGGCACAATGGCATTTATCCCCTGTACAGCAAAATGGTCGGTCATGCGTTTCATGGCGTCAAGTCCGAAGTTCCAGCCGTAAGCTCCGAAACTTTCACAGGCGCACTGACGGTTCAATTCTGGGTATAAATGTCCTGCGCTGGAACCGAGTTTACCCAGTCCCCATTGATAGAATGAACTGAAATGCGGTCCGAATGATGAAGAGTGAATACCATCTTCAATACCAGGCAGATTCTGGTGCAGCACACTGTCAATCATGGAAAAATTCTGACCTTTGACAGCGCGGAAAAAGTGTCCGTCACCGTATCCCAAACGGCAGTGCGCACCGTTGTCTTCAATCAGATGACCGATGTACTGCACGTTGTGTTCATTGCACCATCTGCCGATTTTCTGCGGGAAACATTCGGAGTAAAGTTTGGAAACTTCATCCATGAATTTTGCTCTGAAAACAGGTGCGTCCTGACACTCATGCCAAAGTGACGGCCAAAATCCCGCCGGCATGTTTTCAAGACGCTTTGCCAGCTCAAATGAGAACGGCAGACAGGGAAATTGACCGTTGGGCAAAGAGAGATAAGATGAAGCCGAGCCTACGCGCGGTTCATCGGAAAAAAAGCCCCCGCAAACGCCGTTGTCAAAGTATTTTTTCAGCTCCTTGTAATGCGGTTCCAGAGCTATTTCAATGAATTTATCCACCGATTCAGGCTCAATCATATTTATCCAGTTACGGGTATGATTTTCGCCGCCGTCACGGGTTGTGAAAATAAAGAAAACACGAAATCTTCCAGCCGGAAGTTCCAGAGTCAATCTGTTGTCTATCACTTTATCAGTGACATCAAATGCTTTTTCACTGTCAAAATTATCGGGCAGAACAAACGGCGCACAAATTGCTTTGAAAAACTTTTCCGTTCCCATCTCCTGAATTTTGAGCGTATATGTCCCGCCGTTGCCGTCAATATCAGCATGACGGCGACGGACGAGAATTTTACGATACTCTTCCGGTATTTTGCCCCCTGCTCCGCCGCTTGGGAAATGCACATCGTCAAAAAGCCACAAACGCATGGAGTTTTTTTCTGCAAAATCAAAAAGCGTTCTCAAAGTGTCAAACCACTTTTTTTCCAGCCATTCAGGAAAAGGTCTTGCTTCAAGAATACACTCATTGATACCGACATTTTTCAACTGCTGCAAACCGTCAAGAAGAATGACATCGTCTTCTCCTTTGAGCCAGAAAAGCGGGGCGATGGTCGGAAATGATTTCATTTTTTATCTGCCTTTTTTGGTTGAATAACAGCTCAAATAAGGTGAGTATGCACGGGTACGGCTGGGATTGCCTTTACAGAATGCAACTGAGAAGCTGAAATCAGGTATGCGGGAGGCAAGTTTAATAACCAGACGCTGTTTTTCTCCTGTAAGAGTTATATTTTCAATATTGCGGTAAACTGCACCGGCATTGTGATTGTCACGGAACTGGATGAGTTTTCCGTCGAGATAACATTCAAAAGGACAGCTTGCGGAACAGATAAAGCGGACATCTTCGATGCGTTCATTGAATTTGAACTCACGGACGAGATAGCAGCATTGGGGACCGTTGAATGAATAAAGGTCGGAACGTTTATAGCGTTCGTTACCTTTTTCAACCGAAAACGGGAGTTCTGACGGCAAATCTTCATTGATAAGGGTTGCTTCATTAAGATATTTAAATTTGGTACGGACATGACAATTTGTTGCGTCTGCGCCGAATTCAGGAAGGTTGCCGGGATTGCAGTTGAATTCATCATTCTGATAAGGACAGATTGCATAAAGTTCCTTGTCCCACATATCCCAGTAAGGTCCGTAAACATCCCATTGAGTTGCGCCGTGGAAGCCGAATTTGTCCTCAAAAACAGTTTTTCCGTTTTCTTTCATAGCGAATTTTACAATGTTATGTTTGGGCATGAATTCTTCTTTTTCATCGAGAATGACTGTCAAAGTAACATCTGTGCTTGCATTGGCAGCGATTGCAACCTTAACGGAAGTTTTATCAGCTTTGATATGAGACGGAATATCAAAAACAATTTCTCCGTCAAATGCTTTGTCAAAAGGATTGTTGACAGTAATTGTAACGGTATTTGTCTTTTTCGCCCAGAGAACAGGCTCGTTGTTTTCGTAAGCATAAGAAGCGTTGAAAACAGGTGCGGGCAGCGGACGGACATTAACTGCAGGAGCGTTGACAAATTCAATTTCGGGATTGAGAACCTGTGCAACTTCAATACCGATGGCAGCAGTTTCTGCGGCGAATTCAGTCAATGCGGCGTATTTATGTTTGATATCGCAGGCGCAAATGAGAGTTTTACCCATTTTGTCGGTAAATTCCTGCGGGAAAGCCTTGCTGCCGTGGAGTGCGCCCCAGATAGCACCTGCGGTTGCGCATGAGCAGTCAACGTCCCAGCCGATTTGGATGCAGAGGCGCATAATTTCTTTGAAATCGTTGCCGCCGCGGAAAAGTGCCATCATCGCAAAAGCGTTATTGATAAGGGCTTTGGTACCGTCAGCATCACCGTATTTACGAACAATGTTAAGCCAGAGTTCATATTCATCTTCGTATTTTTCGCAAAGTTCTCTGACTCCGTAATAGAGGACTCTTCCTGCATTGGTTTCAGGAACAAGTTCGCAGACACGGTCAAAAAGTTCAACGGGGTCATTAGCGAAAAATGCTTCGGAAGCGGCAACAGAGAGGAATTGTTCAAGTTCAACACTAAGCATTCCGTGGTCAAGAGTTCCGTCATTGTAAGCATATTTCATTGCCAATGCAGGATTATTGGGAGCAATGAACCCCCAGATTTCACTGCGGATGGGGCAGCCTTCGGAACTGATGAAAAATTCATTGTTCCAGGTGCCGGTAAGAGGCGGATAAATACCGTGTTCAAGATTGTCAATAAAAATACCGTATTCGCAGCAGGTGTAAAAACATCTTTCCTGCCAGAATTCAGCCAGCTGACGGGAAGTCGGAGCGATACCGATTTCCTGCAAAGCTTCAAGCCAGACAACCTGAATATCCAAGTCATCGTTAGGATAAAGCTGTTTTGGCCAGAGATTATCATAATCTGCCTTATTGAACTGTTTGTGACATTCATAAGGAGCGCCGATAATACCGCCGAGAGATTTGCCGATCCAGCCGCCGAGAATGCGGTCGTAATAAGTTTGATAATCAAGAGTTTTTTTCATTTATAAATCCTTTCTATTGTTATTTTTTATTGCGTATTAATATAGCACATGTTTTTATTTTTGCATACGACAATCCGCCAAAAAAACAGTATTATCCGATAAATTTTTTATATTTTTTTGAATTCCGACTTGAATTTCAGCTAATAAATATTATACTAATATTAGTTACAATATATAATGGAGAAAAAAATGAAAGATTTAACGGAAAAACAACGCAAAGTGCTGGAGTTTATTGAAAATTTCCAGGAACAAGAAGGCATGGCTCCGACAGTAGCAGAAATATCCGAACACTTCGGTATCAAAAGTTCAACCGCTTTCGCTCACCTGAAAGCACTGGAACGCAAAAAAGAACTCTCCCGCTCGTCCAAAGCACGCAGTATAAATCTCATCAACAACGGCAACCCGATCCGCCTTTTCTCCGGTGCATTGATAATCCCACTCATCGGCAGAGTCAATGCAGGTATGCCGTCCGAAAGCGCAGAATACAAAGAAGCCGATATCTGCATTGATAAATCAATGCTCAACAAAAACGATGCCGAAAACCTTTTCGCATTGCGCATCAACGGCGAAAGTATGCGCGACCTCGGTATGCTTGACGGAGATATAATAATCGTTGAAAAAAACGCTGCATTGCGCACAGGAGATGTCGTCGTTGCTCTTGTTCAGGATGAAGTCACTGTCAAAAGCTATTTCCCGAAACCAGGCGGCATTATTGAACTTCACCCCGCAAACAAGGATTACCAAATCCAAACCTACCGCGCCGATGAAGTTGCCGTTCAAGGCAAAGTGATTTTTCTGCAGCGTCAAATGTAAAAGGCTCTATTGATTGTTTGCAAAAGTGGTGTGAAAGACACTCAGGAGAAAGGTGAATTTTCACCTTTCTCAAACCTGTTTTCCTCTTGTTGACAACAAAATGTACAGACTTATTTGACGTCAATTACGACTTCTTTAACATCCTTGCCGGAGTCTGAAGTTATCGGCTTTTTATTCAAATCAGTTTTTGTGAGAAAAGCAACCTGATAATATATGCGGAAACGCATAGTCGGAGTATTTCTCAAAGCTTCCTGACGACCGAAACTGTCGGTATAAATTCTGTCTCCCCTGATATCCAAACCGTTGGAACTCCAATTACCTGACGGACGGGTCGGTGCGCTCTGAAAATTGCCGCTGACATTGACTGCGACACGGCGTTGAGATGAAATGGCAACAGCATCAGCACCTACTTCAAGAGCTTTTTCTGCAAGCAATGCTTCAAGTTTATCCAAATCATACGCCTGCGGAGTCATAACTTTGCCGCGGCCGAGAATTTTGTACTCAGGCGGAACTTCTTTCATTGAGGGATAAACATGAATATATTCTCCGTCCTCTTTTGCCGGCAATTTCTGACCGACATAATCCACACTGACGCAACCACTGAACAACAAAGCGGCAAACAAAGCAATAAAACAAAAAATCTTCATATATTCAATCCTTTTTTAATCTATTTATAACAGTTATAAGATAATTCATTTAAGAAAAAAGTCAAGAGTTTGCCTCAATGATTTCTTCAAGTTTTAATGCCGCCTCCTCCCATTCTTCAGTTTTTGCGGCAATTTCCTGCTGAATATCAAAAAGCTCACGATTGGTCATCTGAAAATTTATTTTCGCCTGCGGGTCAGCAAGTAAAAGCGCAAGTTCATTCTGGCGGGTCTGAAGTTTTTCCAACTTCTTTTCGATAGACTGCACAAGTTTTTCTGCATCTTTTTTAGCAGCGGCAAGCTCCTGACGCTGACGGGCGCGCTCCTGCCGGCGTTCCTTGCTGTCAAAAGTTTTTACCTTCTCAACTTTTGACGGCGCACTGTTATTTGCAGCAGCGGCGGCAAACTCAGCACTTTTGGTCAGATAATAATCATAATTGCCGAAATACTTGCGGATTTTGGGGCGTTCCATTGCAACAATAGTAGTTGCAACATTACGGACAAATTCAATATCATGACTGACAATACAAACCGTCCCGGTATATTCTTTCAATGCATTCTGCAAAAGTTCGCGGGCTGAAATATCAAGATGTGTAGTCGGCTCGTCCAAAATCAGTAAATTAGGCGGATTAACAAAAATACGGGCAAAAGAAAGACGGATTTTTTCACCTCCGGAAAGAACTTTGCACGGCTTATTCGCTGCCTCCCCTGAAAAACCGAAAGCTCCGAGAACATTCATAACATTATTCAGTGAATCCCCTGCCCTCAAATTTGAACGCACTGCATCATACGCAGTCTGTTCAGGAACAAGCACATCATTAAATTCCTGTGCCTGATACCCGAAAATAATATTATGACCGATAACCACTTTGCCGCATTGAGGCGCAAGTTTACCGACAATAAGTTTCAGCAAAGTCGTTTTGCCCATACCGTTATAACCGACAAAAGCAACCTTGTCTCCTGTGTCAACTGCCAATGAAACATCGGAAAAAATCGGCGGATTGCCGGGATAGGAAAAATCAAGATTTTCAATACGGAACGCTTCACTGCCGCACGGCGGAGGTTCAGGGAAACGGATAACTCCGTTATAAGAAATATCCTGCATAACCTCAACATCTTCAATTTTATCCAATGCTTTCTGCCAGCTTTTTGCCTGAGCAGCTTTAGAACTTTTGGCGCGGAAGCGGTCAATAATTTTCTCCAGATGTTCTTTTTTGCGGTCGGTGTTGCGCTTGGCACTGAGCATATTGGCGATACGCTCCTCACGGGCATTTTTGTAAAAATCATAATCGCCTGCATAGCGTGTCACCATACCGGAATTGACTTCAATAGTAATATTGGTAAGTTTGCGGAGCAGAAAACGGTCGTGTGAAATAAGCAGCAAAGTACCGACATAACTTTTCAAAAACTTACACAGCCACTCAACCGCAGGAATATCCAGATAGTTTGACGGCTCGTCCAAAAGCAGAATATCAGGATTTGAAATAAGCACCCTTGCCAGCATGGCACGCATCTGCCAACCGCCGGAAAATTTCTTCAACGGTTTGGCAAAATCCGCAGCTGCAAATCCGAGATTGCTCAATGCAGCCTCCGCATCGCTTTTAAGCGTATAAGCGCCCAGACTTTCATAAGTACTTTGCAAATCTCCGTGCCGTTTAAGAAGAGAATTTTTCTTCTCTGATGTCAGAGATACTCCGTCATTCAACAGATGTTCAATTTCATTTATCTCCTGCGAAATCGTCTTCAACTCAGGAATAGCATCCGCAGTAAACTCAAGCAGAGTTGTCTCATCTCCGCAATCAGGCAGCTGCTGTTTCATACAGCCGATACGCATATTTTTCGGCAGGACAACCGACCCGGCATCAGGAGAAATCTCTCCTGTTATCATATTGAAAATCGTACTTTTACCCGCGCCGTTGGGGCCGACAAGACCGACACGCTCATTAGGGTTGATACGGAAACTTACCTTATTTAAAACAGGTATCTGCGAATAAATTTTTTCTACATTCTGAAAATCAATCATAACTCTTTCTTTTCCACTTTTACTTGTGTATCTGCAATCTTTCTCGTTTGCGGTATTTCCACAACATAACGCATACCGACGTCGGTACGGTTTTCTGCAAATCTTGACAATGTGCCGCATTTCGCATAATTTGCAGTATTTCTGTATGAACCTCCGTAGAGGACATAATAATCCATATTTCTGCGGAGCTGAACCAGTTCACGGACATTGCCGGTTAAATCATAAACTCCGTAGAGAGAATAATCGTGCATAAAACTTTTAGGCGGCGCACCGTTGGGATAACTCTTTATTGCTGAATTTCCGGCAAGCAAAGCGTAATCCGGATTGAAACGGCTGCCCCATACATACAATCTGCGCCCCGTACCGCGGGCAGCTTTCTCCAATTCCATAAAGTACGGCAAACGGCACTTCATACCGATTTTTTCACTCATATAACGGCAGAAAGCGTTTGCTCCCTCAACAGAAATACCGACCAGCGGCATATCTTTTCGATACGGCGGCAATATTTCATAATTTTCCCCGAAAAGTTTACGGAGCGAAAATCTGCCGTTTTCATGAAAAAGCAAATCAGGATTATACTTCTGCTTCAAGCCGCTTGATTTGACAGTCTTGAAAAATTCCAGATACTCGCCGATAGTAACTTCACGGTCAAGCAAAAAATAACTGTCTGTATATGAGTGTCTGCCATGTGACGAATAATGCTGAATATTTGAATAATAATATCCTTTATGCACATAAACACAATTATCAGGAATACGCTTGGGAAACTCAAAATCTATTTCATTTGTCTCACCCGCATTTACCATAATCGGAATAGTGATATTACGATTTGCCGCATCAGAAATCAGCAGAGAATAGATACCCTGCCGCAAAGTAATTTTAAATTTTCCTCTTTTCAGCAGCAATTCATTATCCTTTTGTGAAGTTTCTGCTGTATTTTTTACGATATCAACAACGGTGTCCGGCTGTTTGGAAATAAATATTTCAAGCTTATCATCTGAAGTATTGAAAACCAATTCGCCGTTATTCAAGGAAAGCAGATGCAGCTGACGGCGCAGTTTGGGATTTTTGCGTATAATTTTTTTATAAGCACTGTAAACAAGTCCGCTGTCAAAACCGAGAATTTTCTGAATATTATCACTGTTATTGGTCAAAAGACTGTAATTTATACAGAATTCAAGTGCTTCAGTTATCTTCGGCAGATACTTGGAATTGATAGTAAGTTCATTTATTTTCTCTAATGCATCTAATGTCTGAGTGCAGCTCAATGCAAGTTTAGCAGTAGTGCTTTTTATCTCAAAATCGCGATTTTCATCAAAATCAGGCTCAAATCCCTGTGTATATTTTACACTCTCATCATTCCGTTTCAGCTCAAGCCTGATTCTCGAAAAAAGCGGAATACTCTCATCTACCGTCAATGTCAGCACCTGATAAAGAGTTTTTGCATTAAACATATTGCTCAAACTGAAATATGAATAAAAAACCGCCAACGTTATCAATGCCCCCAGAAATGCAGTCGGAATCATGGGATGACGGCGGCAATATTTTATAAAATTGGATATCGGCGAATTATAAACTTCAACCGGGTGCATATCAAGTATGTTGCGTATATCCTGCATCAAAGATTTGACATCCTTATAACGTTCATGTTTATAAGGTGACATTGCTTTGAGGCATACGACTTCAAGTTCGTTTGATATCTGACGCTTTTTTGCCCGTTTGCGCGGCGGCAGAAAATCCCCGGCCAGAGCTCGGTTGAAAATTTCCTCCGCAGGCAGCCGCGGCGGAAACGGAGATTGAGTACAGGTAAGCAAAGCATACAAAATCACCCCCAGAGCATAAACATCCGTCTGTTCATCAATGGAGTCAAACTTGCCGAAAATCTGTTCCGGAGCCATATAAGCCGGTGTCCCGTTAATTACAGGATTTGATACATTTCCGTCTGCGTTGTCATACTTTTCACCGAGACGGATTTTACGGTTTTCCGAACTCAAATCCTTTTCTGAACGGTAAATCGCCATGCCCCAGTCCATGATAAAGACTTCACCGTAATTTCCTAGCATGATATTTCCCGGCTTCAAATCACAATGAAAAACTCCTTTACTGTGCGCAAAAGCTACCCCGTTGCAAATATTTATAAAAATTTCAAGCCGATGACGCAGTGTATAATTTTTTTCATATTCCGGGTCATTCTGTTCCAATTTTTTCAAAACATCAGCAAGTGTAATACCGTCAACTTTTTTCATACTGAAATACGGTCCCATCTCTTTAAAAACACCGAGATTATATACCGGAATAATATTCGGATGGTCGATTTGTGCAGTAATACGGGCTTCACGGATAAACGAATTTACATTTTTGCTCTGATTTCTCAGCTCATTACGCATGATTTTCAAAGCCACATTACGGTAAAAAAGAGAATCTTTTGCAGAAAAAACGGTTCCCATACCACCCATACCGATCAAATTCAAATCGGAAAAACTGCCTTCCAGTTTTGACCAATCGGGCTGCTCAACTGCATTTTGCAGTTCTTCATCAGACAATTTGAATAAATCTACAACTTCGCATGATACAGCAGTATTATCATCACCGATAACTCTGGTTGTCATGTCATCTGCAGGAATTACATTTTTTTTATCAGCATTTTTCTCTTTTTTACTCATCTCGTCCGTCCAATTTCTGCAATCTCGGCAAAAGTTTGGCACCTACAGTCTCAAAATCCTGTAAATATTTGCTGTCAGGATTTTTGTCGATGCCGATGCGGATAGAATTACGGAGACGGAAAGTGTCCGGAAAGACAAAACATTTAGCTTCGGAACGGCCGTTTTCAAACCTTGTAACGCCGACAACGATACCGACAAAGCCGCCCTCTTTGGTCATAACAAGGTCGCCTTCCTCTGCAATTGCTTCAGATGAAGTTTCAAGAGCATTACGGATATACAAATATTCATCATTTTCTTTAAGGCTGAGCGAGCAGCGATTTTCCAAACTGCCGCCGTCATGTCCGAAAGCATTAGCTTTAAACAAATACATATTCTGCAAACCGCGGCGTTTGATATCGCTGAAAGTCAGAAATGAAAGAGTTTTGCCTTTGTATTCTGCAAGTTCCAGACAGCCGACACGGATATCCTTGCGGGGAATACTCAAAAAACCGCCCACATTTTCACCGTGAACATCTTCTCCCGACGGGGCATAAGCTCTGCACTCATAGCGCAAAACATTTTCAAGCTCCATTTCTTCTTCGGGCGGATTTGGAGCCAGCAAGCGGAAAAGCGAAATCACCACCGGTTTATTTTCCAAACGGATAACCGGCAAAAACAAATTCTGCACCGCACGGCGGTTTTTCAAGAAACGCTCCTGCTCCATGTAAATTCTGATATTTTGAACTGTTGTATCATAATAATCCAGCACATTCCCCTCAATTCTCTTGCGGAGCTGTTTAAAATCTTCATTTACTGCAACAAGTTTTTCCTTAACTTCCGCCGCCTCTTTTTTAGCAGTCTCTGCGGCTTTGCGTGTTTTAGATAAATCGGTTATGGCACGGGTAAGGACTTTGCGGGTGGATTTTATTTCTTCCACGCGAACGCCGACTTCTTTTTCTTTGCGCTCAAGTTTTTTGCGGCTGACGCGAATCTGCTGCTGATTGGCAAGGATAACTTTGTCCTTGCGGTGAACAGTTTCGGTAAGTTCGCCGATTTGAACGTTTTTTTGCTGAATATCTTTCTGAAGGACGACTTTTTCGCTTTGCAGCACCTGAATATCACGCTCTTTGGCCTGAACTGTTTTTTTGAAAGCGGCAATTTCCAAATCTTTGGCACGGATGGTATCCTGAAGTTTCAGCATTTCCTCCGAATTTATTTTTTCTGCCGCCTGTGCCTGTTCAGATTCCTGAATAGAAGTAAAACCGAGAACTCTTTTTGCCTCTTTCAATGCGCCGAAATTCAAATTTCCGGGGTCTCCGAATTCAAAAGCGTCAAGAATATTACCGTCAGAGGATGAATTTCCGCCGGTACTGTTGGAAATTTTTGACATGGCGGAACGGTATTTTGTCGGCAGAATTGCAGCTTCATTGCTGAGAGAACGGCTCTCTTTGACATCAACATTTTCGATATCTTTTTTCTGCATAATTTCAAGCTGCAAATCAGTTGCTGCAAGCTGTGCTTCAAGTTTCTGCATAGCCTCACTGCGAGCCTGAGAGTAACCGAACTTATCCTGAGCTGCTTTCAAATCCAGATAAGCCTCTTCAAGCAGAGATTTTTCATTTTTAAGTTTATCTGCAATGACTTGAGCCGTTTTGGTACTGACGACCGTACCGTCGTTGCCGTACGGATTTTCAAGCGTGGACAAGCCCGTAATCATCGACAAAAGCGACAACACGATAAAGTCAAGCATTACAATGAGAATTGAACGATTCAATTTATTCTCCGCAATTAATCATTGATTTCACTGCCGCTCTTTGCGGCGTCGGCAAGTATCTTCTGTTTTGCAGGATAGAGAATACCGAGACGGGAAATAACGCTGAAAATAATACCGATAAGCGTTGACGAATAAGCAACCAGACGGCTGCTCTGCGGTGAAAAAGAGATCAAAAGGAACGATGACACCGACCCGAAAAGTCCGATATACAACGGCAAATCAAGAAAAGTATCAGCATTTTTAAAACTGGCAAGTTTAAATGAAGCGGAAAAATCACTGCGGACAATTTTTTTAACCACTCTGCCCGCCATACACACCGCAAAAATCTGAAGAAAAATAATAAAAGTGAAGATAAAAAGTGAAATCTTACCGCCGAAAACAGGCATGAAAAGTTCAACTTTTTCAGGGTCATCAGTAGGCACACGCAATCCCGCCTGATTACCGGAACTTGCGCCGAAAAGGTTTTGCAGCACACTTGAAGAGTCGTACAAATAACTCAAAGCCCAAGCCAGCACCGCCAATAAAACAAATACCAGAAGTGTAACTCCCAGATTTTTAAAAAACTTCAACATCAGCAAACCTCCTTATAAATAATAATACACATTACATAATGTAAAGCAACTTTATCAAATATTCAAGAGGAAATATAAAATTTTTCGTTTTTTTTAATCCCCGCCGGCAATCTATACAAAAAAATATAATAAACTTAAGATAAAAAAATCGAGGAGAATGAAAAATTTCACTCTCCTCAAATAGAAAAGGCTATAAAAAAACAGCTTCAATTATCAGGACTTGGCGGCAATCTCTTTCATCAGACGGACAGAGAAGTACAGACAGCGGGGCAAGTGGAAGAAGGTTTTCCATTTGCCGCCCTTGAGCATGTGGGTCGGTTC
>JAZOSO010000164.1:0-17241 GCA_045657185.1 Victivallaceae bacterium
CAAAGTAAACGCCCCGCACAAAATCTTTATCACTTCAAAACTTCCGCGCAAAGTTATCGGCGAATACTGGAAAGTTGCTTATAACGGCAAAAACATCACACTTTCAGGTCAGGATTCTCCCGTTTACACTGCGGTTGACTATAATAAAGAAAAGACTTTTCCGAAATATGAGTTTACTTACAACGGTACACTTTTTGCTGCCTATCAGTTCCTCGAAGATGCTCTCGGCGTCCGTTTCCTCGGTATTGAAGAAGCCGAAAACAGCTACACTCCCGCAAAAACCGTCACCGCTGACGGCGTAACCAAAGAGTATGTCCCCAAACTTGATGCTTTCCGTATTTCAACCTATTATTATAACCACATCAGCGGCAAAGGAAGCACCAAAGTACGTCCCTTCTCCAACCGTGATATCGCCTTGTGGCAGCTCCGCTGGAGACAGTGCGACTTTTTCGGCAGAACCAACCACAACCAGTACAGTATCTATTTCAAACACTGGGGAGTCGGCAAACGCAAAGGTTTTGATACCCAGTTCATCAAAAAACGCCCCGAACTTTTTGCCAAAGGCTACACCGGCAAAGGCGCAGGCGTTGACCCGATTCTGCGCTCAAACTATCCCGGAGACAAAGACATTCCTCCTCAGCTCTGCTACTCAAATCCCGAAACCGTCAAATATTATGCCGATGAAGTTATGACCTATTTCAACGGCGGCAACGTCAAAGGCGGCTGGCTTAACTTCTCAACAAAATATGACGAAAAAGAAACCCTTCTGCCCCGTTTTGAAGGTAAACCCTTCTTCTATCCCGTTCAGGGCGGTGATACCGGCGGCTACTGCAAATGTGCCGACTGTATGAAACGTTCAGGCAAAGGCGACGTAAGTAATGCCAAATTCAAATTCATCGCCGATGTTGCCGCAGAAGTTGCCAAACGCAACCCCGCCGCAGGTGTCAGTACACTCGCCTATATTTCAACTCTCGGCTATCCCGAAAAAGTCACCCTGCCCCCCAACGTCTCCGTACAGCTCTGTCTCACATATTACAACTGGTATCACCCGATTGTCAAAAAACTTCAGCACGGCGCATATAAAAAATGGATTGCCGAAGAAGGCAAAAAACGTCCCCTCACCGTCTGGCTTTACACATTCGGTCCTTCATGGGATGCAAATCATCACTTCGGCAAATACAAACCCTTCCCCGGCTTCTATCCCCACATGGCTGCCGCACAGATGAAGGAATTTGCAGCTGACGGCATCCGCGGTGTTTTCTCTGAAACAGAACTTACACACCTCAAACTTGAAGCATATCTTTTGATGCGTCTTGCCGTTGACCCGACACTTGATACCCAGAAACTTATCGACGATTATCTCAAAAACTACTACGGTCCCGCCGCAAAATACATGCAGGAATTTTACTCTGAAATCGAAAAAGCCTACATGGACTCAAAGAACATTCCTGCTGAATGGACCAAAAATCCCAACGTTGTCATCGGTCCCAAAGGACAGAAACATCCCTATTGGGGTACCGGAATCACTTCCGCTGAAATCAACTGGAAGAAAATGGGCAATCCCGCCCGCATGGCAAAACTCAAAGCACTTATGGCAAAAGCCGAAGCCGCCGTCAAAAATCATCCTCAATACGCTGTACGTCTGAATATTTTCAAACGCAACACATGGAATTTGGCTCTTGAAGGCGAAAAGGAATACCGTCTGCTTGAAATCCGCATGGGCAATCCTCCGCCTGCAATCACTCCTGCCAAAGTCGAAACTTCTGACTGGAATGTTATTTCAAGCAAAATGGAACGTACCGCAAACTTTACCGCACTCAACGGCAAACCTGTCGCAGATGCGGGCAGATTCGGTCTGGCTTATGATGAAAAAAATCTCTATCTGGAATACACCGACACTCTCAAACCCTTCCCCGACCGTGACCCGTGGCGTGAAAATATTGAAATCTTTCTGATTAACGGCAAAACCATGTATCAGATGGCAGTCTCTTTGAAAGGCGACCTTTTCGGTTACAAATACACCCTTGCCGGTAAGGTTATCGCAGATTCTGCCGACCACACTTTCAACATCAAGCCTGAATCAAAATACACTGACAAAGGCTGGCGTGTCCGCATGACAATTCCGTGGAAAGAACTCGGTGCAAACGGCAGAGTCCCCCTCGGCATGAACATTTTCCGCAGCCGTCTGGAAGGTTCAAGCTGCTGGAGTCCGACTTTTGCCGGCGGCTATCGTGACAGCTTCCCGTACTTCGGCAAAGTCGCATTTTTCCCCGTCAAACTCAATACCGCAAACTTCACTTATCACGGCAAAGGTGCTTATAAAAAAGCTGACGGCGCAAACGGAAATGTTGCAGTCATGCACACCGACAGCGGCTGGTCTCTCCAATGCCCAATGCCTGACACCGTCACCCCGTCAAAAACTTATGAAGTTTGGGCAACTCTCCGCGGCGAATTTGCCGAAAGCTCAATAAAAGGCAAAAGCTACATCGGCATTTACAATCAGAAAACCCGCAAAGTTGTCGGCAATGTCGCCGTCTTTGCAGAAAAAATCAACGGCAAGAAATATCACAAAATCCGTGTCGGCAAGTACAAACTTTCACCCGACATGTATTTCTACATCGGCGGCGTAACTCCCAAAAATTACGATAACAAAATCTATCTCAAAGAAGTTGAAATTATCGCAAAATAAAACGAATTTGACACAAAATCATAATAAAATTGACACTGATTTGATTTGCATTACAACTTTTACAGACTATATTTATTATAACTCCTAACAGAAAGGTAAAAAAATGAAAAAGACATTCACCTTGATTGAGCTTCTTGTAGTTATCGCTATCATTGCCATTCTTGCCGGTATGCTGCTCCCCGCACTCGGCAAAGCCCGTGAACGCGCCAAAGGAGTCAAATGTACAAGCAACATGAAAGCATGTCTTACTGCCATGATTATTTATTCAAATGATTACCATGAAAGTTATCCGCTGGCAATTATGGACGCTTCTCCGCAAAACAACTACGGCTGGCTGAAATATCTGAACGTAGGCGAATATCTTGATAAAAATATGACATATTATAAACGCACGCTCAAAATTCACTGCTGTCCTTCCGTCAGCAATTATGAAGCCAATGATAATATGAAAGTCAGTTTCGGACGCTTGGATGAATCACATTTTCTCGGTGTCCCGTACATCGTCAAAGCCTCCGACAACTCCAAAGCAACCCTTATCAAATTTTCAAAAATGGTCAAACCGAGCATGACTATCATCGGCGGCGATACCTACCGCAATGATAATTCATGGAAAGATACTCAATTTCACATCATGCCGCTTAATTCAACTACTTACGGTGTTCACATGGCACACAGCAGCAAAGCCAATCTGATGATGGGTGACGGTCATGTTGCAGGTATGGGTATCAAAGAAATGCAGCAGGCTCTGAAACAGGGCGATACAACCAGTACAGTTGCCATCAACTATTTTGACCAGAACAAAGTTCAAAAAACAAACAGTGTTGACTAATGAAAAATATATTTGCAAAATACATCCTGTCTGCCGTAATTGCGGCGGCAGGATTTTTTCTTGACGGTGCCGATTTGACTCTGGTCAATAACGGCAAAGCTGTATCCGAAATCATCATCGGCAAAAATCCTACTCAAAGCGCATCTCTCGGCGCCTATGAACTTCAGTATCATATCAGAAAAATCACCGATACCGAACTCCCGATTCTCAATGCCCCCTCAAAAGCTGATAATGTAAAAATCTATATCGGCGACCTTCCCGACGGGAAAAAAGAAAAGTTCTCCGGTGAAAAAATAGTCCGCCGCTTTGAAAATAAAAATATCATTCTTACCGGCAATGATACCAGTCTGCGCAAAAAATTTGATTACAATAATCCCGATACTTTTCCTTTCGGACTGCCGCAGGAAGAATACGGTTACAACGGACCTCTGTTCGCAGTTTACGACTTTCTGGAAGATTTGTGCGATGTCAGATTTTTTTACTACAATGACAAAGGTACTTCTTTTCCCCGCAAAAAAACTCTGTCCGTCAAAACAGTCAACCGTGAACATACTCCGAAATTCAATGCTTTCCGTATCATCACTGTTTCAAAACGCAGAGATGTAAAATTTTTCGGTTCACTCCGCAACATCAAACTTTACAATCTCCGCTCCCGTCAGGCACAATTTTACGGCAACACCAACCACAACGGCTACTCGATTTACTTCACCCACTGGGGCAAAGCCAAACGCAAAACTCTGCAAAATTCATTCAAAGTAAAACGCAAGGATTTTTTTGCACAGGGCTATGACGGTCAGGGGCCTATGGGCGACCCCATTATCCGTTCAAACTATACCGATGATAAAGATTGCCCCGCACAGCTCTGTTACTCAAATCCGGGAACAATAAAATATTTTGCCGATGAAGTAATGACCTATTATAACGGCGGCTGTGTCAAAGGCGGCTGGCTCAACTTCCACGGCAGAAACAATCCTGCCGACACTCTCATTCCCCGCTTTGAAAAGCAGCCGTTTTTCTATCCCGTTGAACCCGGCGACTCTCAAAAAGACAAAGTCTGTCTCTGTGCTGCTTGTAAAAAACGTGTTGCTCCCGGTGCAACTGATATTTCCGACCACAAATTCAAATTCATTGCCGATATCGCCGATGAAGTTGCAAAAAAAGCACCGGATGCAGGCGTTTCAACTCTGGCATATATCCGTTCACTTTATTACCCGAAAAATGTAAATCTGCCCCCAAATATTTCCGTTCAGCTCTGTCTGCCGTTTTATTCATGGTGGCACCCCGTCGCTTACGCCAAACAGCATACAATTTACAAGGAATGGGCGAAAAAAGAGGCAAAAAAACGCCCGCTTACCTTGTGGACATACATGTTCAACGCTCAATATGATGCTGATGTTCACTTCGGCAAATATAAAACCTTCCCAAATTTTTATCCTGAATTTGTCATTGATACATTCAAGGAATTTTCAGCCGACGGTATCCGCGGCTGGTTCACTGAAATTGTGAGAAATCAGCTTTTTATGGAAGCATATCTTGCTTCGCGTATCTGCTACGATGACTCCATGAGCAAAGAACAGCTGCTCAATGACTATTACACAAAATGTTACGGCAAAGCCGCCGGGCATATCAGAGCTTTTTACTCTGAAATTGAAAAAAACTCCATGTCCGCAAAAAACTGCCCCTCCGCATGGCTCAAAGACAAAAATACTCTCGTCGGCCCCAAAGGCATAAAACATCCCTACTGGTCAACAGGTCTCTGGTCGGCAGATGTCAACTGGAAAATCGGCACTCCTGCCCGCATGAAAAAACTTTCCGCACTCCTTGAAAAAGCTGAAAAATCCGCCGATACCGACTGCGCAAAGTTCATGGTCTCCAAGCTCCGTGAAATCTGGAACAGCGCACTTGAAGGCCATCGTCAGTATTATGAATTTGCCCGGTTGAAACACAGCCGTACAGCTCAAATGCAGCAAGTTGCCGACGCAAACGGCAATGCGGCAAAAATTGACTGGTCAAAACTTCCGAAATCCGATATTTTCACCGATTCTCAGTTCAAAAAAGTCAAACGCAATGTCTTTTTCCGTACTGCTTACGACTCAAAATTCGTCTATTTCAATATAGAGGAAAACGAACCGCCCGCCAAAAATGAAGACAAAAGTCAGGGACACGGTTTTGAAATGATTTTTTCAAAAGACGGCTATCATCCGCAATATTATCTGCTCATAGAACCGACAGGCAAATATCACTCTTTGAAATTTGTCATGGAAAGCGATGTTATCAAGAAAGAAATTTTTGATTTTACCCCCGTCATTACTCCCGTCGTCAATAAAAATTCGTGGAACCTTCTTGTTGCAATTCCGAAAAACAAACTCCCCTTCTCCGAAGGTCAGCTCGTCTGCAATATGATACGCGTCCGCCCCAACAAAGATTACGCCGTATGGAACGCCACCGGTTCTTACGACTGCCGTTACAAACTTGAAGAAGCGGGCCGCATTATTGCCATGCCGTTTGCAATCCGCAGCAACAGTTTCACCTATGCAGACAAACGCAAAACCCGTGAAGAACACGACAGTGCCTCTGAAAACGGCTTCGCAGGTTCTCTCGACTTCGGTTACAGTTGGGGATTACAAGCAAATATTCCCGCAGTTTTCAACGGCAAATACGATATTGATGTTTACATTAAATCAACTGAAATCCCGCAAGGCAACTCATTCCGACTTTTTGTTTATGACAAAAAAATCAAAAAAATAGTTGCCCAGAAAAATGTCAATCCCAAACTTGTTTCAGGCAAAAAAAATTATACTCCGATACACATTTCAAATGTCAATATAAATTCAAACTGTTATGTTACCGTCAGTGCATTCAGCAAAAAAACTGCGGCAAAAGGTAAGATTTTTATTGAAAAACTTATTATTTCCACTCCTCAAAAAAAGGTAAAAAAATGAAAAAATGGATTTGCGGCGACCTTCACATCCACACCCATTTATGCGGCGACGGGGAAGTGTCAGTTAAAGATATTATCAAACAATCCCGTCAATACTGCGACTTTTTCGGCTTTGCAGGTCATGCCAGAATTAACAGCGGTGCAAATTACATCAACGGCACATGGGGCAAACCCCAATATGATGAAATCGTTGCCGCCCGAAAAAAGTTCCCCGATGTAACACTTTTTCACAGTGCGGAAATTGAGTTTCCAATTCCCCGCCATACTATGTTCATTACGACTCCCGACAATGACGAATACGAACTCGGCAATATCCTGGTTCAGAAATACGACCGCAACCAGGGTGTCACCGGCATTGAAAAAGCCTGCGAAGAAATGCAGTTTGTAGAAAAAAATTACGGCAAAGAAAAAACTTTTATGATTTTCAACCACCCCAATGCTCCTGATGTCTCTTATGAGGATTTGGAACGCATTGCCGAAGCATCTGAACTTTTTAAAGTTATCGTCTGTTTCAGCCGTAATGAACGCCGTGCCAAACAAACCTGGGATGTCGGCGGTGAATGGGACAGACTTTTAATGAAAGGACATAAACTTTTCGTCCGTTTTGAGGGAGACTTCCATAATCATTTCCTTAACGGCGGCAAAGATTATTACCCCGGTGAATTTCAGCAGGATTACCTCCACGTTGAAAATAACAATGCAGAGGAAATCATCAATGCCTACATGACAGGAAAATTTTATTCCGTTGTTGAAAATATCATTGACTCACCTGTTTTCAAAGTTGAAAATTCAGCAAACGGTAAAAAAATCACACTCAAATTCAATGTCAATCATCCGCTGGAGGAAATTCTCATCATCTCCGACGGCAAAGTTGTAAAAGAGTTCAAAGAGACCTCCATCGGCAAATTTGAATGGCAGGACGAACTTCCGTCAGGCAAATATTTCCGTGTCCGCGGTCTCGGCAAAGAGAAAAACCGCAAATATACCGAAGGAATGTATTCCCCTGTTTTCATGCTGAACCCGATTTTTAATGAAGGAGAATTATAATGCTGCTTACCCGTCCGTGTCACTCTGTTGAGTTTATGGAAAAATACAATGCCTATGTTGAAACCCACATTTTCCGCACTGAAAAACAACCTGACTTTGAACAATATATCCCTTATATTTACGGTGTGCATCTTCCCTATGCCAATTTAAATCTGGCAGCATACAATGAAGAAACACGCCTTGCATCCATCGCCCGTATCAAGGAGGCAATAGATGCCGGTTGTCAATATCCGACAGATTATTTTGTCATGCACCCGACAGGTTATGAAGTATCACCGCCAGATAATATCATCGGCTGTTACGACTTGCTCATTCCGTCACTTATTGAAATTGCTAAATACGCCGCAACAAAAAACAAAGTCATCTGTCTGGAAAATCAAGTCATGCGTGAACCCGGCCGCAGCCGCTCTTACGGCTATTGCGCCTCCGAATGGTTCAGAATTCAAAGAGATGTAAATCAGCCCAATGTTATGTTGACACTTGATTCAAGCCATGCGGCAACATCAATGGGTGTTTATGAAGATTTGAAAGACAGACAGAAACATATTTTTGACTTTCTGGAACACCCGGAACTCATCAAGCGTGTTCACTGGTCGGATTCAATTCTGGAAAATAATACCGCCAGATTTAACGACATGCACCTTGTTCCCGGCCGCGGCGATTTGCCGAGAGAATTTCATCAGGCAATCAAAGCTCTTGACTGTGTGAAAACTCTGGAACAGCGTGTTTCAGATGAAGAGCATATTTTTTCTTTTGAATTTATTGAGTCTCTGTAAGAGGCAAAAGCAGATAAAAAGTAGCCCCCTTACCCTCTGTACTTTCAAGGAAGACAAATCCGCTGTGATTACTGATTGTGCCGTAAACCATTGACAACCCCATGCCCGTTCCTGCTCCGACGGGCTTGGTGGTAAAAAACGGTTCAAAAACTTTTTTCTGCAAATCTTCACTGATACCGACTCCGCTGTCAGCAACGGCAATACAGCAGTATTTGCTGAAATCCCAATCTTTGCGGGCTGAGATATGTTCAATTTTTTCTGCAAATTTTACAGCTCTGTCAAGAGTTATGCAGAGATTTTTCTCAACCGATTTCTCCATAGCGTCAATGGCATTTAGTATCAAATTCAAAAGCACCTGACTTAACTGCACATTGTCACCGCGTACAAACATTTTATCTTCAGCAAAATCAGTTTTTATTGATATTTGCACCGATTGAGATACGGTTATCATGCTCAAAGTATGTTTAATGACATCTGCCATGTTCAATTTTGTGGCATAAAATTTTCCTTTGCGGGCGAAACCGAGCAGCTGACTTGTAAGTTTACCGGCCTGCTCTGCAATAGAACTTATTTTTTCAAGATTTTTGACAACTTTCGGATTATCTTCAAAATCATTGGTCATCAATAGCAAATCAACATGTCCCAGAATTGCATGGATATGATTGTTGAAGTCGTGGGCAATACCGCCTGCAAGTTTACCGAGTGCCTCCATACGCTGCGAGTGCGCAAGCTCTGCGGAAAGGCTCTCTTTTTCCTCCTGCAACTGAATTTCTTTTGATACGTCACGCCCGATAAGCAGCAGAATTTTTTCATTTTTAAGCTTGACTTCGGAGAGAGAACAGGCAAGACTGGCTTTCTTTGAATCAGAAGTTCCGAGTTCGGCGTGAAAAAGTGAAGGTTTATTCGCATCTGAAATATTGTTTTCAAGCGGATAAATCTTTTCAGCTGACTGCAGATAATCAAAAAGATTTTCCGAAAAATCATAATCAGGTATATAATCCTTAAGAATTTTTTGAGCGGCAACATTGGCGTCAAGCACTTTGCCGCTCGGAGAAAGCAGCATAATCATTTCATTGGCATTCTGCAAAATACGGCGGTAACGGTCTTCAGATTCAGAAAGAACCTCTTCCAGCTTCTTTGACTTGCCGTATGCACCGAGAAAAGCAAAAACAATATCCATAGTATTGTGCTGTGCCGATTCTCCCGCATACTTGCCGATGTAAATATGTATCATTATTCCCAGCCATACGCTGAAAATTCCCCGTATCAAAATCGCACCCGACAGAAATTCCCCCATTGCATAATAGAATTCATGGCGGAAAAATGCCGTGTAAATCATCAAATCCAACCCCTGCGCCAGAAATAAAGCCCCGATAATACATATCAAACGGCGGGCTTTCAATTTCTCAAGCCCTGTATAGGTTATCGGTATCAGAAACATCACAAACAAATGCGCTATAACCAGCGCACCCATTGAATACATACTCTCACTCAAAATAACATCCAATGCACTTACCGGCTGACCTTTGGCAAGCGAAGAACCAACCCAGTTGCATTGCAATCGTGTTATCTCAGCCAGATAAAAGAATATGCCGAAAAGACAGAATGAACCGATAATCATTCTCTGTGTAGCCAGAGTGCCGTTATGTATATATATCAGCAGCAGCCCCGCAAGATACGGCAGAAAAAATACCGTTGCCCCCAGCTGAAATTCCAGATTACGGTAAATAATCACCCTGAAGTCCGTTGCCGCAACAAAATGTCCGAAAAGAAAAAGCAGCCCCATTGCCATATACAACGGAGCAGTACCGATATTTTTTTGCTGACTGTGCAGCAATGCAATCGTCATAAAGATAAATGTCAGCTCAAGAAAACACAATATGACAGATAAAATCGGGTCCATTATTCCTCCTGCGTTTTATCGGACATACGCAAACTTTCACGGACAAAATCCGCACGGAAAATGCTTTTAACTTCATTGTTTTCAAAAGATTTACCATACATTTTCTGCAAATGCGCCGCACCGAAATTTACATATATTTTGTGAACCATATCCTGATTAACATTGGCAAAAATGCCCATATCCACGCCGAGTTTTACTCCCGAAAGTGCATTCAAAGTCTCTTTGCTGTGCAGTAAATAAGCGTATTTCAAAAGTCCGTAAGACCTGCCGATAAAATCCATCAGATGATGCTGTTTGCGGGCAAACATGCGTTCACGCGCCTCAAGTTCATACTGAATAATTTTATTGATTGTCTCAGATATTTTATCTATAATATCCTGTTCACTGTCTCCGAGAGTTATCTGATTGGATATCTGATAGAGCGAACCGACATTCTCCGACCCCTCCCCGTAAATACCTCTTACAGCAAAGTTGAGTTTATTCAGCGCACGAATGGCTGATTCAAGTTCGCCTGTAAGTGTCAGTCCCGGCAAATGCAGCATGACCGATGCACGCAGTCCGGTTCCGACATTAGTCGGACAACTGGTCAGATATCCGAGTTTATCATCAAATGCGAACTCAAGATGTCCGGCAAGTTTATCATCTGCCTGCGAAGCTTTTTTATAAGCCTCTTTGAGCTGAAATCCCGGACAAAAACTCTGTATTCGCAAATGGTCTTCTTCATTGACCATAATTCCGAGCTGTTCATTCTGACTCAGCCACAGACCGCGGTTGAGCGGTGCAGATATAAGTTTGCGGCTGACAAGCCGTCTTTCATACAGAAACTCACGGTCAAGGTCGGAAAGTTCGTCAAGATAAATCATCAAACCTCTGGCTCCGACAATTTTCTCCTCACGCACAACATCTTCAATCAGATTGCGCACAGCAGACAAATCATGCACGGATGCGGTAACCGGAAAAGGATATTGAGCCAGATTACGGGCGAGCCGCACCCTGGAACTTACAGCAACAACATGGTTCTCCTTTTTATGTCCGAGATAACTCACAGGATTGAGCAAAAGCGAAGAAATCACATCCTTTTTCTTCATTTTTTTGCCTCCTTGCGGGAGCTTTTTTTAAGAGAAGCTATTTCATCACGGATGACAGCGGCGCGTTCATATTCTTCATTTTGAACAGCACTCTGCAAATCAATCTCAAGTTTACGGATTTTTTCCAGTTTCAATTCAGGATGTTCGTGGCTGTGAGGCGGGCGTTTACCTGCGTGAATATGACTGTGATGTATACAGTTTACCGCATTATCAATGGCAGAAGCAAAAACTTTATAACACTCATCACATCCGAGCAAACCGTGATTTTCATCCATTTTCTGCATATTCCAGCCGCACTTGGGACAAACCGGGGATTTATCGGCAGCTTTTTTCTGTTTGACGAGGTCAGCACTTATCTTTTTTATATTTTCAAGAACATCGCCGAAGTTGAGACTGCCGAAATTAAGCAAAGGGTCATTCTGCTGATGTTTTTCAGCACAATCATTACAAAGATTGATTATTTTTTTACCTGCGGCACTTATCTCCTGAATATGAATAACCGCCTCTTTTTTCTTGCAAATATCACATAACATAAAACACCTCACTTTCGGGAAACCGTCTCTGCTGTTTATTATGCAGCATTTTTCAGAAAAAGCAAATCAAAAAGCACTTTTTCTTAAATAAACAGTAAAAAATCAACCAAAAACTATTAGCAATCCGTAATTTTAAGCAATTCCGTCAAAGATATTTCAAAAAGTTTATGCGTCCACTCAACGTCGGCTCCCGCACGATGCGCCTGCATATCCGGCATTATATCATCCAATCGGAAGTGCGCACGCAGATTTTGCAGACTGTATGACGGAAGGCCCGCATGACTTTGTTTCAATAATGCAATAGAGTCCATCGTTTTACCCTGCCAGCACGGAAGTCCGTTACGGGACAGACTCTCCTGTAAAAATGCCAGGTCAAACCGCGCATTATGCGCAACAAGCGTGGAGTTGCGGGCAAATTCCAGAAATTCATACCCGACCTGACGGAAATGCGGTGCATCAATAACCATTTCATCGACGATATGATGCACTCTTGATACACGCGATGAAATGTGACAATTGGGATTTACCAGCGTCTGATACCGGGAAATACCTCCGTCAATATCCACACGCAAAGCGGCTATTTCAACAATACGGTCATTTACCGCACTCATTCCGGTTGTCTCAACGTCAAAAATTGTAAAAGGTCCGAGTTCGTAATACTTTCTCACAAATCACCTCATCAATTCATCGTATGTTTTAAAATGTGTTTTGACACATCTATCAAGAGCTGCAATTCCGAATTTATCAATAACGGCATTGGCACGCTCTTTGACAATATTATTTGCCCCGCGCGGCATATCCATACCGAATTCCTCCGCAAGTTTCGCCATTTCTCTGACAAACTGCTCTCTGGCAAGAATTGAAGCGGCGGCAACGGCGATATCGCTCTCGCCTTTAGTCTTCTGTTCAAGGATAATTTTCCGGCCTTTTGCCATAAGAGCGTTTTTAATAAGAAAATCCGCTCCGAATTTATCCGACAGAGCGCGCGGGCAATCGGGAACTTTTTCAAGTACATTTTCAATAACTCTGGCATGTCCCCACGCCAGAAGGCGGTTCAAATTGCCAATGCGGCGGTAAAGGTCATTATAAGTCTGATTGCGCAAAGTAACCACGGCAAATCTGCCTTCGGTTATCTCTCTTATTTGCAATGCCAGTTCTTTTATCTCCCTGTCACTTTTGATAAGTTTTGAGTCGCGCACTTTAGTTTTGGCAAGTTTCTCGCCGCTTGCTTCATCTATAAAAACCCCTGCAATCACCAGAGGTCCGAAAAAATCCCCCTTGCCGCTCTCATCAACGCCGATATGCGGAGCAAGGTCAAGTGGCTCTTTTTCCTCGCTCAACAACTCTTCAGGAACAGAAAAACGGTAATCCTGCAAAATTTCAGGTTCAAGCACAAATTCTACAAATTCCTGCGAATTTGCTCCCTGAACTGTAAGTTTGCCGCTGAGATAAGCTACAACATTCACCTTTTCGCCGACAGCTTTAAAGTGTGCATACTGCTGTTCTTTCAGCTCCCAGCCATGTTCTGAACAATACTTCCGCAAATCTGCAAGCTGTTTTGCATCAATAGTGGTAACATAAGATGTTTTCTTTTTTTCCGAATCACTCATTTTCACAATTCCATACGGTTTTTAAGTGCGGCTCCGATAGTTGCGGCATCGGCAAAAGCAATGTTTGCGCCGGCCGGAATTCCCTGCGACAAACGACTTATTTTCACTTGCATATCTTTCAGCATATCTGCAATAAAAAGCTCCGTTGCCCTGCTCTCAACATCTGCACCGAGAGCAATAATAACTTCCTTTATGCCATTGTCAGTTATCCTTGACGGCAGAGTTTTCAAATTCAGATTTTCACCGTACTCATCATCCAGCGGCGAAAGTTTACCGCCGAGGACATGATAGATACCGCGGAAAACATGACTGTTTTCAATTGACAGCAGCTGAGAAAAATTTTCAACAATACAGAGAGTTGAACGGTCACGGCGCAAATCTGAACAGATTTCACAAAGTGAATCCGCCTCCGCCAAAGCTCCGCATTCAGGACAGCGTCCGACTTTGTCGGGCAATTCCAGCAAAATTCTGCCGAACTCACGGATACGGTCGCTTTTCCAATCCAGCACGGACAGCACATAACGCTCCGCACCGCGCCGCCCGACTCCGCGGAATTGACGGAAAAACTCAATAAGTTTCTCAACACTGTCAGGATATTGACTCATAAAATCCCCGTATTAAAAAAGCCCCGGCACATTCAACGGTCCTGCAATTTCCTGCAATTTTGCCTGAGCCTCATTGCGAGCGGTATTAAGTGCAGTATTTACAGCTTCAAAAACATCATTTTCTGAAACATCAGCACCTTTGAATTCAACTTTTTTGAGCTGAAAATCACCGCTTACAACAGCAATAACTTTGCCATTTGCACTGACGCCGGAAAACTCAGCTTCAGAGAGATTTTTTTTCATTTCTTCAACATTTTTTTTGATTTCTTTTGCCTGCTGCATCATTTTTGCGAGGTCGCCCAAACCACCAAACATAGTAATATCCTTTCATTTATTTATTTTCAATTATGTTTTCTGTCAATATGTACATCAACAAGCTCTCCGCCGAAAATGTCAAGTATCTGCTGAACCGCAGGGTTGGCAAGAACTTTATTTTTTTCCGCAAGATTATCCGCCACACTTACACGCATAGGGCCTGCTTCGGGAGCTTTCTTGACCTTTACTTCAACTTGAGGAGCTTCAAATTTTTCCTGAAGAGGAGCAGAAACAGGAGGCACCGGAGGCACAAATGCCTCTTCCGGAATATCAACTATTTCCTGTACATCTTCCATCATATCCGGAGGCGGTACTTCATTGCTGAAGTCTGCCGGCGGCATTTCAGGAATTTCTACAACTTCTGCTGCTTCTATTGCTTCTTCAACTTCCGCAGTTTCCTCAGCAGTCTGATTTTTTTCTTCTTTTTCCGGCTCAACAGTTTCAACTGTTACTGAATTTTCAGGAGCTGCAATTTTCTCAGTTGCATCAGGAATTTGCGGAACAGTTTCAAGTGTCACTTCGTTTTTTTTTACACTGTCAATCTGAACTGACGGCATTTCAATTTTCTGCACGGGAGCAGGAATCAAGTCCATGTAACTCAAATCACCTGCTTCACGGAGGCGGTTCAAGTGCTGAATCAAATCGCTTATCTTAAGTGCATGAGCCTGCTTCATCGCCTTCAAAAGCAGAGTTTCAAGATAAATCTGCTTATTGAGTGCGTCGCGCAAAGGTCTTGCGCCGACAGAAAGGATTTCCATAATCTCCTGAATTACTGACAAAGGAGCGATTGCCGCCATGACTTTAAACTTCTGAAGTTGTTCGGGACTCTCCTCCAGAACACTTGAAGCATCTGGCAGAATAGCTGAAATCTCAACACTGCGGAGTGAGAAAAGAATATCTTCAAAAAGCGTCTCAAGATTTTTTCCTTTTTCCGTCAAAGTGTGAATACTCAAAATTACATTTGCAGGTTTATTTTCCAGCACAGCAGTAACGATACTGTCAATTTCTGCGGCATCCGCCAGACCGAAAAGCGAACGGACTTCTTCATCGGTTATCAGATGTTCTTTATCTCCGACTGCAAAAAAAGCTATCATCTGGTCAAGCAGAGACTGTGCGTCACGCATACCGCCTTCAGCAGCTTTGGCAAGCGAATAAACAGCCTCTTCCGTAATCTTTATCTGCTGGTCATTGGCAATTTTTTTCAACTGTGCTGCAATCAGATTGGTTGAAATCGGAGTCAAATCAAAACGCTGACAGCGTGAAATGATAGTTGCCAACACTTTGTGAACTTCAGTAGTTGCAAAAATAAATTTGGCATGAGGCGGCGGTTCTTCAATTGTCTTCAAAAGAGCATTCCACGCCTGATTTGAAAGCATGTGGATTTCGTCAATAATATAAACTTTGTATCTGCCGTTAATAGGCGAGTGCATGACATTTTCGGTCAATTCACGCATATCCTCAACGCTGTTGCGGCTGGCGGCGTCAATTTCAATAACATCCATACTGCTTTCACTGTCAATGGCAAGACAGCTTTTACATTTGCAGCAAGGCTCACCGTCAACGGGACTTTCGCAGTTGAGAGCTTTGGCAAAAATGCGTGCGAGAGTAGTTTTGCCGACACCGCGCGGACCTACCAGCAAATAAGCATGCGCCGTACGCTGTTCACGGACAGCATTCATCAAAGTCCGTACAACATGCTGCTGACCAACAACATCTGCGAAGCGTGACGGACGGTATTTTCTGGCAATTACCTGATATTCTTCACTCATAAAACCTCATTTCTGTCAGAGATTTATTTTATCAAAAGCGTCGCTGAGACTTCCGAGTTCTTTACTTCTGACCGGCTTTCTGCCGCAATCAAGAACAGATTCAACAATTTCCTTCTGACGGACAAAAATCTGTTTCAGACCGTGTTCTGCCAAGTCAACAAGTTCATTGAGCTGTTTACGGCTGAAAGGTGCGCCTTCGGCGGTTCCTTGAACTTCAATAAGTTTACCGGAAGCAGTCATCACTACATTCATATCAACTTCAGCATTTGAGTCTTCGGCATAATTCAAGTCAAGCAGTAGTTCACCGTTGACAATACCGACACTTACAGCAGCAACAGGTTCGATGAACGCGGCTTTGAAAGCGGGATTTTTGCGCAAAGCGATTTCCAGAGCGACACTTGCGCCTGAAATACTGGCACAGCGAGTACCGCCGTCAGCGTCAAAAACATCACAATCCATATAAAAAGTATTTTCTCCGAGAGCTTCCAAGTCAACGACTCCGCGCAAACTTCTGCCGATAAGGCGCTGAATTTCCATGGTGCGTCCGCCCTGTTTTCCTGCGGAAGCCTCACGGCGGCAGCGTTCATGAGTAGCAGCGGGCATGAGACCGTATTCGCAAGTTAGCCAGCCGCCGGAAACCTTCTGAGCTTTCATCCAGCTCGGCACTTTATTTTCAGAGCTTACAGCGCAAATAACTTTGGTTCCTCCCATTTCAATAAGCACACTGGAAACGGGGTGTGCGAGAAAATTCGGAGTTATTTTTATCGGACGCAGCTCGTCCGCCTTTCTACCGTCAGAACGTGTCATAATATTACCTCTGTTGTAAAAAATTTATGTATTCAGAGACAATATAACACTAAAGACAGATTTTTCAAATTTACCCGCAAAAAAATAATAAAAAATATAACAATTAAGAACGGTAATGAACAGTAACGAACGAGGAGTGAAAGGCGTAATCCCCTGCAAAAAAACGCAAGTTAAAGTTATCTCCCCATATTGGGAACAGAGCATTTCAAAAAAGAAAAAATTTGCGCAGAAAGAAAAAATCAGGCATAATATCGGACATATCGGACAAAAGCCCGTGACTGCACTGAAAAAAAGCTATTCTCCTCCTTCTTTCTTTTTGCAAAAAGAAA
>JAZOSO010000165.1:0-3149 GCA_045657185.1 Victivallaceae bacterium
GCCACAATTGGGGGAGAGCAAGCTCTCTTTTTTTATGCTGTCACATTGGCATACACGTTGTAAAACATACAACGAATTTTTGCAGAGGCGATAGCAAATAAAAAGGCGATGAAACGCCCCGTTCATTGCTATCGCAATTCACTATACCCCAAACCCCCTAATTTTTTATTCTCAAAAAAATAATTTCATTATTTACCCTCAATTGGAACAGAGCGTTTTTTGACAAAAAAATAGGCACACTCGGAAGTGTGCCATCATTTACGCTTACAACGGCGTCTACACAAAACATACCACTGCAAGATTTATTAGATGCTTTTTTCAATAGTGAGTTATTATAGCGGAATGAAATGAAGCTGCTTCATATTGTGAAGTGAAACGGAACATTTATTGTCAGGCTTTTATGAAGCACGCCTGTCGGCGTATGAAGCGGCACATTGTGCCATGAAGCGAAGCCTGACGGCTTCATGTTTTTTGCCTTGAAATCAAGGCAAAAAAATGGTCGGGGTGACAGCATTCGAACCTGCGACTCCATGCTCCCAAAGCACGTGCTCTAGCCAGACTGAGCCACACCCCGCTATCTTTATATAACATAGTTCATTTTTTGTTATTTTCAAGTTGTAAAATACTCAAATATATTATTTTTTTGCAATAAATGTAAAAATATTTGCAGAAAATGAAAAAGTTTACTTGAAATTATTCAAAATATGGTTATAGTAGCCTCAAAATATGTCATATGCAAAAAAATACATTGAAACCCTTAACGAAAGGATTGTTTATGGCAACTACAATTTGTCCTTATTGCAATATTGAAGTCAGTGAAAAAGAGATTGAAGCCGAAGACGGCTGCTGTCCCGAATGCGGATCTATGCTCAGTGCAAGTTCAATGTACATGGACGGAGATATGGATGACTATGATCCGTATGAAGATTCCGATTTCGATGATGAAGATGACGATATGGATCGTAATGATGCCTATCTCGATGATGATGATATATTGAGCGGTATCTTTGATGATGATCTGGGGTTTGACGACGATATCGATTTTGACGATGATTTTGATGATGATTTTGACGAGTAATATGTTAATTTTCAAAATTAAAGTTGTTTGATATTTACGGAAACATGGATTATTTCATGTTTCCGTTTTTGCTTATGGGAAAAGAAAGGAGTTTTTTTTATGGCAATTCAAAAAATTTCATGGGCACCGAGTACTCAGCTTGCTCCTGTCCCTGCTGTACTGCTCGGCTGCGGTAATTCTAAAGGCTACGGAGCTAATCTTATTACCGTTGCGTGGTGCGGAATTATCAACAGTGACCCCGCAATGCTCTCGGTTTCCATCCGAAAAGAGCGTTATTCGCATATAATTATCAGCGAAACCGGAGAATTTTCCTGTAATATTCCGATTTCGTCTCTGGCTCATGCTGTTGACTATTGCGGAGTCGTTTCCGGACGCAAAATTGATAAGTTCAAGGCATGTGATCTTACCGAACTTGAGGGAGAGAAGATAAGCGCACCCACAGTTGCTGAGTGTCCGTTGACGCTTGAGTGCAAAGTTGTTGATGTTAAAGAATTAGGCTCTCATGATCTTTTTCTCGCAGAGATTGTAAATGTCCGCGTATCGGCGGATTTTATTGATGAAAAAGGGCATTTTGACCTTGCAAAAGAGGGGCTTTTGGCATATTGTCACGGGGGGTATTATAATATCGGTGAAAAATTAGGTACTTTCGGCTTTTCAGTGAAAAAATAAAATCAAAATTTATATTAAAATTAGTTTTTATGCAATAAAAATTTTGAAAATACTGTTGAAATATACAAAAATTGAGTTATATTATAGCATAGTACTTTTTAAAAGGAGTAGTGAAATGTCAAAAGTATCAATTAAAGATGTCGCCAAAGAAGCCGGCGTTAGCGTCAGCTCTGTGTCATTTTATATGAATCGTCCGGAACGCTTGAGCGAAAGTTCAATTGCCAGAATTAAAGCCGCATGTGAAAAACTGCAGTATAACCCCGGCAAGAATCGCCGCGGCCCCAAACTCGGACGCCGTTCCCGTTTCAAAACCCGTAATATCTGTTTCTACTGCATGGCTCCCATGAGCATGGATGAATTGCTGCGTTATCCTTCAATTCCCCGTTTCCTGGGCTGCATTCAGGAGGAATTGCATAAACAGCATTGCCGTCTGATTATTTCAGGAACCGGTGACAGCTGTCAGGTGCCTGTTACTTTGAACAAGAAAAACTGTGACGGTGTTATTCTGTTCGGTAAGGCGGAAAATGATGAATTTTACCGTTCATTCAAAGAAAAAGTCGCAGATTTGCCTGTAATTTGGACCGGTTTCAGTTCTAATGATGAAAATCATGAATTTGACCATGTTTTTTACAGCAATAAAAAAGTTGCAGACCTTGCAGTTAATTATCTGAAGAAAAACAATTACAGCAGAGCTGCTGTTTTTAACAGTCATATAACACATCCTGACTATTATGACCGCATCCGTCATTTTGAGGAAGCTGCCAAAAAATCAGGCATTGAGTTGTACAAATACGAAGTTCCCGAAACCAGCGTTGAAAAAACTCAGGCTGAATTGAATCGTGAATTGGCAGATATTTATCTTAATTCAGATCATCCTGAATTGCAAGTCGGATTTTTCTGTTCTGATTTTATGGCTCTCAAGTTTATTCTTGAAATGAGGAACCGTAACAAGAATGTAGATTTTGAAGTTTTCGGCTGTAACGGTGATGATTTCACATTGGATTTGATTTCACCCCGTCCTCATACGATTGATTTGTGTTTGAATGACCTTGCCAAACAGACTGTCAAGCGTCTTCTCAGCCGCATTGACAATTATCGCAAGCCGATGGCTACAACTGAAATTATCATTGAACCCAAAATTCGCTGAATTTAAAGTTTAATTGAAAAGGCTGTGTTATAAAAGATGACTGATTTATTGCAGGGGGAGAAGAAAAAACCTTTTTAGGAAAGGTTCTTTTCTTCTCCCCCTGCACCCCCTCATCTTTTTCCAAACCTTTTAATTATATTTGACATTTTCTTCAGTCAAGCTTATAAAAAATTATTGGAAAGATGATAAAAATCAGTCTATATTTAGTACAGTGCCATTTAAAAATAACGCGCTGTTCCCCTTGAGGGGAGATAA
>JAZOSO010000166.1:0-8918 GCA_045657185.1 Victivallaceae bacterium
ATCAATTCAGAAAACCTTCAGGGAAAACACCTCGGCAACGGCACAATGCAGTACAAAATATCCGGTGATGAATATGAATATATGCCCGTTTTGTGGGATTGGCGGAGATTACCGGGTTCAACCGCTGTTTATGATAACGGTCCGCTTAATTTTCATCTTCGCGACAATAACCGCAGTTCTGCAGTAGGTATAGTCAGCGATGATCAGAATGGCGGCTGTATGCTGAATTTGGATACCACTGATTTGAATTATAATAAAACTGTTGCCGCTTTCGACAAAAATATTGTATTCAACATCTCCGATATAAATAACAAAACAAAATTTCACGTTAATACAACAGTTGATTCAAAACGCTATACCGCTCCCGTTACTGTCTTGTTTGCCGACGGCAGAAGTATAACATATTCTGACGGCATCCGAAAACTTTCCGATGTCAGCAAAATTACCTGCGGCGAAACAGCATATACATTCCCGAAACCTGCAGAACTGACACTTGCCATTGAAGATAAAGAGGCGAAATGGAACACGATTACAATTTGGGCAAAAGGCTCATTCCGCAGTAAAACAGTTACAATTTACCTGAGCGGAACCGAACCTGCAAGTTATATCATTTCACCTGCCTCCGCATCTGTCAACGATATAAAAAGCATAATAAAATCAAACCTTTATCATGCAGTAATCGACAAAAAAAGCAATATAAAATATATCTTTTTCTTTGCCCCGTGTGAAGCTGACATTCCCGGCATCGGCAAAGTATCGTGCGATAAAAAAGCATCTGTCATGATTACAGACAAATCTGTATTCCTTTCAGAAACAGAACAGAAAGCAGAGCCTGTCAAATTCACTTTAAACAGCAAAGATTATAATTTTGCATCTACCGGCGAATGGTTCGCAGGCAAAACTTCAGAATTGCCGCTTTAAGCAAATTATTTCAGCTTGCCCTCACGGCGGAGTCGTTCCATCTGGCGGTACTGCTGAAATTTAGCACGCGCGGCGGGAGACATTGATGCTTCAAACTCACGGCGCATTTGTGCGCTTGGACGGCGGCGGCGGTTCTGATTGTTGTTATTATTATTATTCTGATTATTCTGCTGATTATTCTGTCCCTGAGATGCGGCGGCGGTATTATTCTGCCGATTTCTGTTATTCTGCTGATTTGCCCGCTGATTATTTGCCTGATTCTGACGGCGTTGAGCGCGTCTTTTTTCCATTTCGGCGCGGCGTTTATTTTGTTCAGCGATACGGCGGTCAAGTTCAGCAAGCTGTTCTTTTTTTGACATTTTGAAAAACTTGTCAAGCCGTTCCTCCATTTCGCGCATATGAACTTTACGCATATTCTGCATCATGGTACTGCGCTGTTCTGCGGTCATGGACTGCATCTCCTTGCGTGCCTGTTCCATCTGCTGCCGGTTGGGTCTCTGACGAGGACGCATATTACGGAGGTAATCACGCTGTTCCTGAGATGAAAGTTTACTGAATTTTTTGGAAGCGACAAAATTACGGGCAGCTTTGGGGTCTTTCTGCGGGTCGGGAGCTTTCACCGGACCGAAAACTATATAAGCATAAATTCCGCCTGCAATAACGACGGCAGTTCCGGCAATAATTGAACTTGCGATAATAATTTTTTTCTTTTTGTCCTGATCCATTTTTATACCTTTCAATCAATGTAATCTCCGACGTGCATATCGCCGAAAAGTTTATTTATAGAACCGATAGCGGCTTTTTTACCGTGAAAATAAGAAAAATCATTGGCGAGATTGCGCCATGACCCGTTGCCGCGTCGAGAACCGAGGCGGTGACCTGAAGCAGAAAAATAATAACTTACTCCCTCTGCCTCATAGAAAGTTTTATCACTTTCACCGGCAGGAGTTTCTCCGTCAATTGTTGTATAACTGTTTTCCGGATTGGTATCACTGACACAGCGGTAAATACGATTGTCTTTGTCAACATAATCCTCCATCGCTTCAGGTAAATTGGGCAAATCAAGAGCATCGGCAACAGACGGCATGGAGGTAACAAACGGGAGGAAATTATGATTATCCTGCGCATAAAGCGTCAAAGTCACCCCTATCTGGCGGAGATTATTTTTACAAGTCGTACTGCGAGCGCGCTCGCGGGCTCTGTTCAGTGCGGGAAGCAGCATTCCCGCCAATATTCCGATAATGGCAATAACCACAAGCAATTCAATAAGAGTAAATAATTTTTTTTGCATATTTTTTCCTTTCATGTGTTACTTTATATAAACGATTTTTCAGCAAAAATATTGTCTGTAATTTTGAAAAAACAAAAAATAATAAAATTCATTTTTATTTAAAGCCTGAAAAACTTGCTTTAAACGCTATGTTGTGATATATTATATAAAGTCATACTTTCAGCAAGGAGTACCACCTATGGAAAAAAAAGAATATATCAGCGGTGATTTGTATAAAATGACCCGCAACAATGCAGAATTCAAGCCGCAGGATGTTGCGGAAAAATCTGTCATTTCCTCTCCTGCTGCTCAAGACAATTCTGTTTCCAAAGCACAAATGCGCCGTCTGAGTGATGTCTATAATGCAAAACTTGACCTTGCCGCACGCATGGAACGCTCTTTGCAGAAACTGGCAATGCTGAATGATGAACTTGAACAGATAATTGAAAAGCGCAAAAAAGCATCAGAATTTCTGAACGGGAAAATTGCCGAACTTGAAAAACTCACCGAACCCGACGGCGGCAGAGAACTGCATGAATATCTGCGGGATGTGGAGCATTTACGCATGGATTATTTCCGTAAGGAAGCAGAAATTGAAATGCTTTTAAATAACAACAAAAAAAATTCCCGCAACTCATCTTTCTGGGATGATTTGAACGAGATGAAAGCGGGGCATTTGATGAAATTGAGTTTTTGCGGTATGTTTCCGCTTATTATAACCATACTTACAAGTGCCGTAATCGTCGCTCTGGCAATTATCGGCGCGATGAAAATATAAGGATAAATCGCTATGTGGAATTACAATGATAAAGTAATGGACCATTTCCTCAATCCCCGCAATGTCGGTGAAGTTGCCAATCCCGACGGTATCGGCGAAGTCGGTAATATCAGCTGCGGCGATGCTCTGAAATTCACCTTCAAGCTTGACGAAAACGGCAGAATTGCAGAAGCTAAATTCAAAACTTTCGGCTGTGCCAGCGCAATCGCTTCAAGTTCAGCACTCACCGAACTTGTCAAAGGCATGACTCTCGAAGAAGCCGCAAAAGTCACAAACAACGATATCGTTAAAATCCTCGGCGATTTGCCCGAAGAAAAAATGCACTGCTCCGTTATGGGGATGGAAGCACTGCAGGCCGCTATCGCAAATTACAATGGCGAAACTCTTGAAGATGCCGAAAACGACCACGACGGCGCAATTATTTGCAAATGCTTCGGCATCACTGATATAAAAATCCGTAAAGTCGCTCTTGAGAACGATTTGCACAAAGCATCCGATATCACACACTACTGCAAAGCAGGCGGCGCATGCGGCAGCTGTCTTGACAAAATTCAGGAAATTCTTGACGATTTGCATAACGAAAAGAAAACCGAAGTTCCCAAAACCGTTGAAAATTCTTTTGACAAACTTCCTTTCGTCCGGAAAGTTATGAAAATTCAGGAAATCATTGACCGTGAAATCAAACCTTTGCTTGAACAGGACGGCGGCAGTATTGAACTTATTGACGTCCAGGGCAATAAAATCATCGTCCGTCTGCAGGGACGCTGTGCCAGCTGTCCCGCCGCAGGTGCAACTTTGAAACACACTGTTGAAGACAAACTCCGTGAATTTGTCTCACCCGCACTGGAGGTCGTCTGTCCATGAGTGATAAAATGAAAATCGTCTATCTTGACAATAACGCAACCACCCGTGTTGCTCCCGAAGTCGTTGAAAAAATGCTCCCGTTTTTTACTGAGCGTTACGGCAATCCGTCCAGCATCCACACTTTCGGCGGCAGTGTAATGCCCGAAATTGAAGAGGCACGCCGTCAGGTCGCCGAACTTATCGGTGCAGACTTCCGCAACAAAGACAATATCGCAACTGAAATTCTTTTTACCAGCTGCGGCACTGAAGCCGACAACGCCGCCATTTTGAGCGCACTTGCCACTCAGAGCGGCAGAAGAAAAATCGTCACCGGGCGCATTGAACACCCCGCAATTCTCTCTCTTTGCAAAGACCTTGAACGCAAAGGTTACGAAATCGTAACCATCGGAGTTGACGCCTGCGGCCGTGTAAATCTTGATGACTTCCGCAACGCAGTTGACGAAAATACCGCGATCGTCTCAATGATGTGGGCAAATAACGAAATCGGCAACATCTATCCCGTTGAAGAAATTGCCGAAATCGCCCACACAAAAGGCGCATTGTTCCACACTGACGCTGTTCAGGCAGTCGGTAAAATTCCGATCAACATGAGCAAAAATACGATTGACTTTCTAAGTCTTTCCGGTCTCAAACTCCACGCCCCCAAGGGTGTCGGTGTACTCTATGTCCGCCGCGGAGTACGCTTCCATCCGTTCCTCATCGGCGGTCATCAGGAAATGGGCCGCCGCGGCGGCACAGAAAATGCCGCTTCCGTTATCGGTCTCGGTGAGGCCGCACGACTTGCCCGTGAAACCATGGATCAGGAAGTTATTCAGCTTGCCGAACTCCGCGACCGTCTGGAAAAAGGACTCCTTGAACGAGTTCCCAAAATCCGCATTAACGGCGACATCTCAAGCCGCCTGCCCAATACCTCAAGTGTAAGTTTTGAATTTATTGAAGGCGAATCAATTTTGATGCTGCTGGATGCTTTCGGCATTTGCGCCTCAAGCGGCAGTGCCTGTACAACCGGCAGTCTTGAACCGTCTCATGTTCTGCGCGCAATGGGACTGCCCTACACTGCGGCACACGGCACCATCCGTTTCAGTTTCTCCCGCTACAACACCGTTGATGATGTAGATTTTGTACTTGAAAAACTGCCGCCGATCATTGAGCGTCTGCGTCAGATATCACCATATTGGAGTGAAAAATAATGATCGCCCCCGCAAGCAGCCCGTTCGGCAAAGCCGAACTCAAATATCCCGTTGAATGGAACTTCCGCATCATCGCCGTTGCCGCCCTTGCCGACAAAGTTTATGAAGAAGTCGGCAAGGTAATGGCTCGCTGCAAAGTCACAAAACCTCTTGAAATGACCTCAAAGTCAAAAGAAGGTACCTATCAGACTATGACTTTTTCAGCAGAAATTTCATCCCATATCGAAATGGAAATCCTCGATACTGCACTGAAGTCAATCAACGGTGTCAAAGTCGTAATTTAAACTTCAAAAATATCTGTATTCTATACCCTTTTCTTTTTTGAAAAGGGCGTTCCACCCGCCTTTTTATTTGCTATCGCATTTACCAGCCTCAACTGCAAACAAACATCCGCCTGAGTATAAACAAAATACTCTTTTCTTTTTTGAAAAGGAGAGGGGTTTAAGGGGAGAGGAAAAACTTTTTTCTTTTAATCAAGAAAAAAGTTTTTCCTCTCCCCTTTTTCCAATTATTCTGTTAAAATGTGATTCAAAAGACATTTTTTTGCCGGTTACAGGATGAAGCAATTCAAGTTTTGAGCAGTGCAAAGCCTGATTATCGAGGATGAGTTTTTTGCGGTCATCGTCTGTGAAAGATTGAGAAGCAATTTTGTTATAGAGAGTTTCATCCACGCCGTAAAGTTTATCTCCGACAACAGGAAAGCCGAGAGAAAACATCGTTGCTCTGATCTGGTGCATACGCCCGGTATGCAGGACAGCACGGACAAGCGAATATACGCCATCATAGACTTCAAGCGGAAACAATTCAGTATCAGCAGTTTCCGAATTTTCAACATAATCAAAAGAAAAACGCTTTTTTTTAGCAATCACGCTTTTTTCATCTTTGCAGAGAAAGCCTGCGGCATGCAGATAATGTTCAAAATTTCCGTGAACGAGTACATTGTATTCCTTGTAATTAATTTTCATCATGGCGGCAATTTTTTTGGAACGCGCGGCAATAGCGAGTCCTGAAGTTTCACGGTCAAGCCGCCCGATAAAAAAAAGATCGCCGTACTTTTTGCCCGCCTGATACCACAATGTATGCTGATAAAAAGGTCCTGTCGGATGAATGCACAAATCGGACGGCTTATCAAAAACAAGAATATCTCCGTCTTCATAAACAGTTTTATATGAAAGATTTGCACTTGGCTCAAATTGCAATTCCTCAAAAAAACTAACACGGTCATGCTTTTTCAGTACAAAATCTGCCTCAGCAGTTTTTCCGTTTACGGCGAGGCGTTTTTCCGCAATTTTTTCCAGCCATTCATTACGATGAAAGCGGGAGAAATTTGCAGTCATGTAATCAATTAAAATCATGCCGTTTTCACTTTCACGGACATGGCTGTACCGTTCACGGCATTTAAATTTATCGGCAAAATCCATTTTATTTCTGCGGAAAAATCAAACTTTCAGTATCAAAACCGTATTCAGCGGCAAGCATAACGAGCATATTCAGCTCTTTTTCAGGCAGTTTGCGTTCACGGCTCAATATCCACAAATAATTATTGGTTGCGGAAGTCACGATTGCTTTTTTATAATTTTCGTCAAGATAAATAATGCGGTATTTACCGTAAAACGGACGGAAAAAACTGACTTTAAATTCGCCGCTGTCATTGCCTTTGTAAGTCTCTGCCACTCCTTTTGAGATTTTTTTCCTGCCTGTTTTTTCTTCAACACCTTCATTGACGACCTCAACGAGTCCGTTGCGTCCCCAACGGTAAGTGGCTTTGGTATTTATCAACCCGTCCTCAAAAGAGTGCGGCAGACGCGCCTGTTCATACCACACACCGAGATATGAATTGATGTTGAACGGGCGCACAGCTTCTATTTCTGCGGTACTGACACCTGCACAGCCGAAGCCGAAAAGCGCACCGACTGCGGCGGCAACATTTACAAAAAACTTTTTCATCTTATTTTTTCCTTTCCAGAATTACAAATGCGGGAAGCCCTTTAATATTATACCTCTGCAAAATCTCTGCAACAGCAGGATTTTTCAAATTTTCCGCCTGAAATTTTACAACGGTACAGTTCAAAAGTTCAGTCTGAACTTCAGGTGCTGACAAAACTTTTTTATCCATATATGAACAATTTTTGCACCATGATGCCCAGAAGTCAATAAAAATTTTCTTATCAGAATTGTTCAATGCCTCTTTCAGCTGCAGCACCTCATTTTCCGCATTGAAACGCGCCGGGAAAAGCGACACTCCGACAAACGCATAATAGATACCGACAAGCCCGATAAAAACAGCCAGAGTATTTTTGACATAGACCATCCATTTCCCGGGTTTAGGCAAAATTTTACCCATCGTTGCCCCCGCCGCAATCCACAAAATACCCATACCGATACCGAAAACAAACGGCACAGCCAAGCCGGCTGCAGGTGCAGTTTTGTACAATGACATCGCCAGAATTATCATACCGATAACTGCAGGAGCGACACATGCACCTGCCAGAAGAGCCGCCGTCGCTCCCATAAAACAGATGGCAATCGGACGGGCAACTTTCCACTTCATCGGATTTATTGAGTTCAACTTAGCCGAAAAATCAAGATTCCATACACCGCCCATCGCCAGAGCAAGTATAAAAAATATCAATGCTATGGCAAAATTGAAATACATATTTGAATTAAGCTCACCGAACCGCGCCCCCGATACTATCGCCGCAATACCGAGCGCGCCGTAAGCGCAAGTTATACCGAGAGCATAACAAACGCCGCGCCAAAATCCTGCTTTGACTGTTTTTTCGCCCCCTGCTCCGATAATAGCGAGATTTATCGGAATCATAGGCAGTACGCACGGAGTAAAATTGAGCAGGAAACCGCCTGATAACAGCATAAGCAAAATAAGCCACACCGACTTTTCCGCCCACGGATTTACTTCTTGTTGAACTTGTTCAGTATGTGCATCACGCAAAAAAGCAATCATCTGCTCAACACTCATTGTCCCCTCATGTTTACGGAGCATTATAAAATCATCAAGAAAACTTTTTTGCTGTACGGTAATTTCATTTTTTGCCGCGCTGCCGAGGACAATATCCTGCGGCATAAAGCAGACTCCCTGTTCGTTACCTTCGGAAGATTTGCATCCCTGATAAGCTATTTGCGCACTTGCAACAGGCAATTTCTCTTTATTATCAAGCAGATACACACCGGAGCGGATAATTTGAACTTTTCCTGAAAACTCATCGTCATAAATTACTGCACGCGGCAAAATGGTTTGCAATTTTTTATTTTCGGCAGAAAAAGCTTCAATTTTCAAAGAATCGAGATAAATATAACATTTATCTGCGATTTCCAAACGGATTTTCCCCGCCTCCAATGACCATTTGAAATTCTGATCCGCATGCACAAAAACAGCCGTCAAAAGCAACAGCAATAACAAAATTTTTTTCATAAACATTCTCCTGTTTCTGCAATAACTTAACCTGTTTTGCAAAAAAATCAACCCGTTTTCCCATAAATAAATTTAATAATCAAAAATAAATCTCCGTTTAGTACAGCCTAATCAAAAAGGCTCTGTACTAAACATAGACTGATTTTTGCAGGGGCTTGCGTCGCCCCTGCACCCGACGCCGGGTACGACCCGGTGCGATATGACGGCATAGCCGTAATGTCTGCGGCTGGGTAGTGTCAGGCATTATTTGCGGTGAAGTATTTGCTTCATCCTTCCCCTTTTTTGAGGAATGATGAAGCAAATCTTTCACCGCGATTAGCCACCAATTAGGGGAGAACAAGCTCTCTTTTTGTATGCTGTCACATTTGCATATCCCGTTGTAAAAATATACAACAAGCTTTTGCTGAGACAATAGCAAATAAAAGGCGATGAAATACCCCGTTCATTGCTATCGCAATTCACTAT
>JAZOSO010000167.1:0-19040 GCA_045657185.1 Victivallaceae bacterium
GCCGTATGCAGAATGTCGTTTTCAACAACCGACGCTATGTCAAATGTACGATTGAAGCAACATTGAAAATCACTAATTTCCGTAAAATTACCGCTCCGGTTGCCATTGATTACAACTTCAACGGAGAATTTGTCAAATGCCACGGCGCAGAATATAAAATTTCGCAAAATACCGACGGCAGCTCACTCCTCAATCCCGCCGGTAAACTCAAATTTGAAATCAACCTCAACCCCGCCGAAACAAAAGAAATAAAAATAACCTATACCGTATTAACCAATATATAAATTCAAATCTATGCTTCCGATATCGGAAGGATAATTGCATATCGTACCGGAAAACAGGCGGACAGAAAATGATTCAGAGCCGAGCTTGACATTTTATAAATGGCGTGCTATATTATCAAAAGTGCCAATGTAGCTCAGTCGGTAGAGCAATTCACTCGTAATGAATAGGTCAGGAGTTCGATTCTCCTCATTGGCTCCATTTTATAATGCCGAAGCGGTGTGTTTTTGTTTTGTGCAATCGGCATTCAAATACAGGATATTATTTCCCGAAAGGAAAATATGTTTAAAGAAATTAAAAAGGCGTTGCGTCACCATATTGTTGTACACAAATTCAGACGCAAAGGCATTGTCAATAAAACACGCAAAGTCGAAGACAGTGCGATTGCTGTGGCGGCGGATAAATCCCGCATCCTTGCACTTTTTCTGCTTTTTCTGCTGTGGGCAGTTGCGGCACTCATCCTTATTTTTCCATGCAAAGTCTCTGTGCACCCAAAACTTGTAAAAGGCGAAAAAGCCCCTAAAAGTATATTTGCGGAACGCGGATTTTCCTATATCAGTACTATTGCCACACTTGAAAAACGCAAAGAAGCAGTAAAAAACATTCCCGATTATTATGTTATTGACGATGAAAAATCTGAAAATATCAAAAGACGTTTTCACGCTTTTTTTCAGGAGATAACCAAACGCTTTGCCATTGAGCGGCGCAAAGCAGAAGTCAGCGCCTCCGAGCAGGCAAAACTCCGTTACATTCCTTCCCCGGATGCTCCTTTCAGCAGAGAAGTAGCAAATTTGAAACAGGAAGATTTTGTTATTTTCAGCAATCTTTTTGCAAATGATACCGTCTGGAACGATTTCAGCAAAGAGCGTGACAGACTGATATCTTCGGGAATTTTCAGTGCGGATGAAAAAAATAAAAAGTCCGTCGGCAAAAAAATCGTTATCGTTGACCTCGCAGGCCGTCAGCACAGCCCCAAAACGGCTGATGATATCCCGACTGTTGACCAGGCATCTCAGATACTCAGTGAAAAAATTTCCGGCAAATTCTCTACTCAAAAGATTTTTTCCTCAATTTTCAGCTCATCCGGCAATCTCAAATATGACAATACCGCTTCAAACGATGCCGCTCAGGAAGCCGCAGATGCAATTCAAAATGTGACTATTGAAGTCAAACAGTACACCCCCGTAATCACCAAGAACTCTGTAATAACCGACGCTTTGCTGGAAAAATACAATGCTTATTTAAAACAACAACAGCAACATCAGTATCTTGATATCGTCACCATTCTCCGCTGTGTATTTACCAGTTTGATTATGGTCATTTTTGTAGGTTTTTACATGTATCATGTTCATCCTGAAGTATTAAAAAGCAATAAACGCATTGCTCTTCTGGGATTTGTAACTATTTTCTCTCTGCTGCTCAATTACGGAGCTATCAAACTTTATATGTTCGGCGGAGAAATGTTTAATCTGCCGCAGCAATACATGCTTTATTTCTCCCCTTATACTCTGGCATCAGTTATTCTGGCAGTGACATTGGGGTTCCGTGTTGCGCTGTATATCGGATTTTTTGTAACATCATTGCTGGCAATAATGAACGGAGGCGGATTTGAGTTTGCATTTATAGGGATGGTTGCATGTTCTCTGTCTGCTCTGGCGGTGCGTGATGCAGACAATTACCGTGCATTTTTCATCTGGACACTGCTTCCGGTATGGTTAATCGGATTTATCCGTTTTCTGCCGAATATTGAACTTGCCCACTGGCATGAAACATTGACCGCCGGTGTGCTAATCGCCTTTACAAACGGTTTTTTGACCTCAATTTCGGCATTATTGACAATTTTCTTCCTTGAACTTGTATTCAATGTTACAACCAACATGTCATTATTGCTTCTGACAGATAATCATCCTCTGCTTGAAAGATTGAAACGCGAAGCCCCGGGAACATATTTCCACAGCATGATGGTAGCCACTCTTGCGGAAGATGCCGCAAAAGCTATAGGCGCAAACTACGTCAGAGCCAAATGCGGCGCACTCTATCATGACATCGGCAAACTTTCCAAGCCGCAATATTTTACCGAAAACAACCTTGAAAACCAAAATCAGCATACCGATTTGAACCCGCAAGTCAGCAGCATCATTATCCGCGATCATGTCAAGGAAGGACTGATACTTGCCCGTAAACACAAACTCAACCGGGTTATCCGCAACGCCATTGAACAGCATCACGGCAACGACCTTGTACATTATTTTTATAACCGTGCCATACTGAACACCAAAAACGGTTCTCATGTTGACGAGGGGCAATTCCGCTATCAGGGCGATTTGCCGCAAGACAAAGAAATGGTTATAATCAGCCTTGCCGACGCCTGCGAAGCTGCAGTGCGTTCTCTTGAAAAGCCGAGCGTACAGAAAATTGAAATAATGGTTGATGAAATATTCAAAAAACGCTTCCGCGACAATCAGCTCAATCAGGCTCATATAACCTTGAGCGAACTGCATAAAGTACGTGAAAGTTTTGTTACCAATTTAATCAGTATGCGTCACGGACGCGTTTCATATCATAAAGAAGAAAATAACGGGAACGAAGATGAAACCGACTTATTCATGGCTGCTCAAAAAGAGCACAGTCAAAGTGAACCGAAAAAAACTGAAGAAATTTATTGAAGATGCCGCCGCACTTGCACCGCTGCCTGTTGAGCTCGATTGGATTCTGAATGTGGTCTTTCTCGATGACAAAAAAATGGCAGAGGCAAACAGTGAATACGTCGGCCATGCGGGAACAACAGATGTAATAACATTCAGTTTCCTTGATGATACGGAATCAATTTTTCCCGGAGATATCGGGCTGGAACTTTTTGTCTGCGCTGATGTCGCCGCCAGAGTCGGGGAACGCCGCAAAGACAGTTATTTTGAAAGAGAAATCGCATTGTATATCGTTCACGGCATTCTCCATGCCGCAGGATATGACGATTTATGCCCCGCTGACAGACGAAAAATGCGCTATCATGAAAAGCGTTTATTAACAAAATTGGCAGAAAAACATGATTTTTATGATTTTTTTTCAAAAAAATGAGTTTTTTTTGATATAAAAATTTGTCTTTTTGCAAAAATGGTGATATTTTTCAAAAATCAGGAAAAAAAACGAAATATTTATAATATAAAAAAAACGAAGGAATGGAAATGAGTAGTAAAAGCGAAATTCGTTCAATCATTGACGGGTCGAAGCTGCTGATAAAATTGGCAATTTTCGGCGCAGTTCTCGCTTTCGCTCTGGCATTGGCAGGTTTGCTGGTCGGAGTTGGCAGCGACACTTTTGTTAAATCGGATATTTTTGCCATCGGCATTATTCCGTATCTTGCGGCATTACTGTTCGCATTGGGAGCAATTTTCTACGGACTTTTCCGACGCACTGCTGCGCAGGAAGAAGAAGAAAAAATGCTTCTGATGAAACGCAAAGACAATGTCGGCATACTCAATGTTGAGGAAGATGTCCGTTTTACTGCAGGCAGAACTTTTGAAAATTACAAAAAATATGCGCCTTATGTATTGAGTGTTCTCGGCGTACTGCTTATAGGCATCATGCTTTTTTACTTTTACCGTGATTGGTACACCGTCCGTCCGGCTTCTCTTACAGAAAACGCCTCACTGGTCAAAAAAGTTGTTCATGCAACACCGATACAGACAGTTGTTGTTTCAGTTATCTTCATGCTGATAAGCATTTTTGCCGGAGCTTTTTTCACAGGTCAGGCCCGCAATGAAATGTTCCGTTATCTGCGTCCGGTCGGTGCATATCTGGTAATGGGTTTTGCGGTTATGCTGATTTCTGCATTAAACTCAGTTTTCATCAATCTGCACATCCTTGAATGGTTTGAGTCCGTCATGCGCAATGTCATCTGGGGTTGTTTCGCCCTGCTCGGATTTGAACTTATCGTCAACTTTATCATTGAATTTTACCGTCCCCGCTCAATCGAAGAAAGCCGTCCCATTTTTGAAAGCAAACTTCTTTCAATTTTCACCGAACCCGGCGGTGTCATGCGTAATATTGCCGACACGCTGGACTATCAGTTCGGCTTCAAAGTTTCCGGCACATGGATCTACAGTTTTATTGAAAAAGCCCTTTTTCCGCTCCTTATTGTATGGGCATTGATTCTCTGGGGATTCACTTCAATCCACCTTGTCAAAATCGGAGAAGTCGGTGTCCGTGAGGAATTCGGCAAAGTTTTGAGCAAAGAGCTTCTTGAACCCGGTATCTATTTCAGCAAACCCTGGCCTTTCGGCACTATCCGCTGTTTCTCCTGCATGCAGCTCAAACAAATATTCGTCGGTGAAGACCCCACTGCTCACGCCCATGAGGAAGAAGAGGAAGAGGAAGATGACGGTCACGGTCACAGCCACGGCGAAAAGAAAAAGCCGAAACGCCCCAAAGGTCCCATGTATATCATCAACTGGACCGAAAGCCATAGCCACAATGACGATGAAGGCAACTACTTCCTTATCGCCAACAAATCCGGCAAATCTGCAAATTCAGGTAATGCAGCCGTTGACATGGTCGCATTTTCAATGCCGGTACAATACCGCATCCGCAAAGACGGAATTTTTGATTATGCCTATTTGAACAGCAATCCTGAACAATCAATCAAACGCATCAGTCAGGAAGAAACTGTCAAATATCTTGCATCCGCAACTTTGAATTATGTCATGGCAACAGGACGCAAAGACTTGGAAAATACAGTCAGAGAACGCATTCAAAAACGCGTTGATGCCGAACGCCTCGGCGTTGAAATCGTCACTGTCAATCTGGCAGGACTGCATCCCCCTGTTCAAAATAATACTTCAAAGGCTTTCCATGATGCACAGATTGCCAAAGAACAGGCGCGTTCCGCAGTGCTTGCCGCTGAAGTTTACCGCGATAAACTCATTCCCGAAGCGGAAATAAATTCTCTGCGCATTCAATCTGAAGCAAAATCATACGAAACAAGTATGAAAAAAGTAGCTTCAGCAGAAAGCGAAAGATTTTTAACTCAGCTCAAGTCTTATCAGATCATGCCCGGCATGTACAAACTGCGTACTTATCTGGAATTTCTGGAAAACGACTGTGTTGATATCCGCAAATTCATTATGAGTTCATCACTCAAAAATGAAGTTTATGAGTTGAATTTTGAAGAAAAAGGCGCACTTGATCTCATAGATGTCGATCTTGACGCCCTCAGTAAATAAATATAAATAAAGTATAATAATAAATAATCGGAGGAAATCATGGCAAACAAAAGTAAACTTCTGGAACATTGGCCGACAGTATTTTTCGGCTTGATCGTCGGCGCAATTCTGCTGGTCGCAGTCTTCAGCTATCAGCTGAACGAAACTGAAACTGCAGTCGTAACCACCCTCGGACGGGTTGAAAAATACACCCCGCAGCCGGGATTGCATTTCCGTTGGCCCTATCCTTTTCAGGAAGTCATCAAATTTGACTCACGCCGCCGCTGTTTTGAAGGCAACGAAGGCAAAATTGAAGAAACCCGCACCGCAGACGGTTCCAATATTATGGTCGGAATTTTCGTTATTTACAGCATTGAAGATGCCGCTAAATTTTACGCCGAACTTGAAACCGTTGCCAAAGCTGAAGATTTGCTCAACAGTCAGATGCGTTCAGTCAAAAACGCCGCTTTCGGCAGATTTAAATTTGACCAGCTCATCAACACCGATACTTCAAAACTCAAACTCAACGAAATTGAAAACATTTTGCTGAAAGAACTTGCCGCCAATACCGCCCGTTTCGGTATCAAAATCCACAATGCCGGTATCAACGCCCTCGGCGAACCCGCAGGAATTACCGAAGAAGTTCTCAAGCGTATGGTCGAAGAACGCAAACTTGAAGCTCAGACTTATCTCTCAAGCGGCAATACCGAAGCACAGAAAATCCGTATCGCCGCCGATGCAAAAAGCCGCACCATCATCACCAATGCCGAAGCTGAAGCAAAAGAAATCCGCGCCAAAGGCGATGCTGAAGCAGCTCAGTATTATGCTGTTTTCAAACAGAACCCGGAACTTGCCGTTTTCTTGCGCAAACTTGACTCTCTCCGCAAGATCATGAAAACCAAAACAACTCTCGTCCTTGACACAGACGCAGCTCCCTTTGACTTACTCAAAAGCAATTCCGACAATATCAAAAAACAGTAAGGTGTATCATGCAGGAAGATAAATTCAAAAATACAAATACCACTGCTGCTTATGAAGGCGGAATGAAGGCTTTGAGCAAAAGTCTTCAGACAGCTTTTGTAATCCTGCTGCTGGTTATTTTGTTTATGCTGGTGCGCTTTATCTCTTTCGGCGGATATTTCGCCGTCAAAGCGCAGGAAGCAGTCATTGTACTGCAATTCGGCAAATACAAGGAAGTCTATACCCGTGACTGGCACTGGTTTTTGCCCTATCCCGTCAACCGCTTTATCCACATCAAGACCAGTCCTGAATACATGACAGTAGATTTCAGCTCCCGTGAAGCCCATCTGATGCCCGGCGCACCGGTACCTCCGCTGGAAATCGGCAGAGACAATTACATGCTTTCAGGTGACGGAAATATCCTCCACTCAAACTGGAAAATCGGATATCGAGTCAACGACCCCCGCAAATTTTATGAAAATGTTTTAAGCTCCGGAGATGTCTCCGCAGAGGATGAAAATATCACCGAAGGTGATGTCAAACTCGGTCTCCGCGGTCCCCGTACCATGCTTAAAAATCTTTTCCGCCGTGCAGTCATTCAGACTTCAGCATCTTACAAAGTCGGCGATATTTATGATACCAAACGCAGTATTTATGCGGATGCAGTCAAATCGCTTTTCATCAGACTTGTCAATGAATCCGAACTCGGTATTGTGGTTGATGATGTAGTATTGAACTCCGTTACCCCGCCGACAAAAACCGCCGCTGCTTTCAATGAAGTTGCAAGCGCAATGAACCGCAAAGCCGCTCTCAAAAATCAGGCAGAGGAATACAGCATGTCCGTTCTCAATGAAGCCGCCAAGCTCCGTTCCGCAATTCTCGCCGATGCCGAAGCATACCGCATTTCTGTTGTTTCAAGCATCAAATCAGAAAGCATATATTTTCAGAGTATCGCCAAAGAATATATCGCAAGTCCCCGCACTGTGCTGATGACACTTTACAACAATACTCTGTCCGAAGTCCTCTCCGCTCAGGAAGGTAAATACATCCTCGGCACTTCAGCACCCGCCAAAGAGGTGCGTCTCAAACTCAATCCCGAGGCCCCCAAACGCAAGAAACCCCAAGCGGAGGCTAAATGATTATGGAACAGAATAATACAAATAATATGAAAACTACCGAAACAATGCACGAAAAAGACAAGCTCAACCGTACAAAAGTGAGCATCGCTTTTACCGTCATCGGCGGTATTCTCATTATCAACTCATTTTTACTGGAATGGTTTTTCCCCGCCCAGCCGATGCCGTCAACCTTCAGTGCAATTCTCGGTGCAGCTGTTCTGGCTCTGCCGATTGTTTTCACTGCGTTCAAAGACCTTTTTGACGGTCAGGTACGCATGAATGAACTGGTTGCACTGGCAGTTATTGCTGCTATGGCGTCAGGAAAATTCCAGATGGCGGGCATTATCGCATTCATTCTCCTGCTTGCCATTATCATTGAAAGCCGCACTGCATCCGGTGCGCAGCGTTCCATTGAAGATCTGATCAAACTCACCCCCTCAGACGCATGGCTTATCAAGGACGGCAAAGAAACTTCAGTTGATGTCTCTCAACTCAAAATCGGTGACATCATCCGTGTCCGTCCCGGTGAAAACTTCCCCGTTGATGCAGTTGTCGTCTCCGGTGAAAGTACCGTCAATCAAGCCTCTATTACAGGTGAATCAATTCCTGTTGAATGCAGCGAAGGCAATGAAGTTTATGCAGGTACTCAAAACCTGACAGGTGTTCTTGAACTGAGAGTTACCAAACTCGGTGAAGATACAACTCTCGGCAAAGTCAAAGATATGATTCTTTCTGCAGAAAGTTCCAGGACTCCGCTTGTCCGCATCATTGACCGTTATGCCGGTTTTTACACTCCGACAATTCTGATGCTTGCGGGAGTCACATGGTTTGCTTCTCCCGAAAATGACGCTATGGAACGAGTTATTACACTGCTTGTCATTGCCTGTCCCGTAGCAGTTGTTCTGGCTACTCCGACTGCAATTGTCGCCGCAGTTGCCGCCGCCGCGCGTCTGGGTATTTTCATTAAAAATATCAGTCATCTTGAGCTTGCCGCAAAAATCGGAGCTTTTGTATTTGACAAAACAGGTACATTGACTGACGGTCAGCTCTCTGTTGTCAAACTTAATCCTTTCGGCGATGTATCACCTGCCGAACTTTTGCAGCTTGCCGCCTCTGCCGACCGTTACAGCAATCACCCGACAGCACTGGCACTGCTTAAAATCGCAGCCGAAGCGGGAATTGAACTTGACGAAGCAACAGACTTCCGCGAAGTACCGGGCAAAGGTGTTTTTGCCACTGTCAACGGCGCATCATGCATCGTCGGCCGTATCAACTTCATCCGCGAACAGGAAAATGTCTCCGTTATCGCACACGAAGAGTCCGCCAGCGACGGAATGAGTGTTGTCTATGTTGTCCGCAATAATACTGCAATCGGCTGGATCGGTTTCAAGGATAAACTCCGCGCCGAAGCTCCCGAAATGCTCACCGATTTGCGCGAACTCGGCGTCCGCCATCTCGCTATGGTCACAGGCGACCGCAACAGTGTTGCTGAAGCTGTAGCAGGTCAGCTGGCTCTGGATGAATTCCGCAGTGAATGCCTTCCCGAAGGCAAAGTTGAATACGTTGAAAATATCAAAAAACACATGAAAGTCGCAGTAGTCGGTGACGGTGTCAACGACGCACCCGCACTTTCAGCAGGTGATCTCGGTATCGCCATGGGTGCAATCGGCAGTGACGTTGCAATCAACAGTGCTTCTGTTGCATTGATGACCAACGACTTGCGCCGTATTCCCATGTTGGTATTCCTCTCCAAAAAATCAAAAATGGTCATTGCTCAAAACCTGACTTTCGGGTTGCTGGTGGTCATTGTCGGTATGCTGCTTGCGGCATTCGGCAAAATGCCTCCCGTCTGGGCGGCTCTGCTCCACACTCTGAGTTCCATTATTGTTATATTCAACAGTGCCCGTCTGGTACGCACAGGCGAAGAGCTTACATTTAACGAGAAAACTTCTAAAACCACGGAATAAAAAAAATGGCAGATGTAAAAACAGATTCCAACGTCGTAAGTGCTATCGGTCTGACCAAAGTTTTTAAAGACTTCTGGGGCAGACCCAAAGCAAAAGCCGTCAATGATATTGACTTTGAAATCAAAAAAGGCGAAGTCATCGGTTTGCTCGGTCCCAACGGTTCGGGCAAGTCAACAACTGTAAAAATGATTCTCGGTCTGCTCTATCCGACAGCAGGTCAGCTCTCCGTCCTCGGACGCTCTCCGCAGGCAGTTGAAAGCAAAAAAGAGATCGGTTATCTTCCCGAAGAATCATATTTATACAAGTATCTTACCGCAGAAGAAACACTTGACTTTTTCGGTTCATTGTTCGACTTGTCCAAAGAAGAACGCGAACGCCGCATTGAACAGCTGCTTGACATGGTAGGCATGTCACATGCCCGCCGCCGCCGCGTCGGTGAATTTTCAAAAGGTATGGCACGCCGTATCGGTCTGGCTCAAGCGATGATCAATGACCCCGAATTTCTGATCCTTGACGAACCTACCAGCGGTCTTGACCCGCTCGGCTGCAAAGAAGTCAAAGACTTAATTCTCATGCTCAAAAAACGCGGTAAAACCGTCCTCATCACCAGCCATTTGCTCAGCGATGTTGAAGATGTATGCGACCGTGTCATTATCCTTTTCGGCGGACAGATCCGCGCTCAGGGGACAATGAATGATCTGTTGACTGTTTCCGATTCAACCTGCATTACAGTACCGACGCTGAAGCAGCCCGAAATGGAAAAACTTCTCAGTGAACTCCGCAAGGATTACAATGAAGGCGAAATCTCCGTCAGCCATCCCCGCCGCAGTCTGGAAGAATACTTCCTCGAAGTCATCTCAAAAGCCCGTCAGGAAAGTGTTGAAACTTCAGGTGCAGGCGCAGGTAAAATCGCAGCTTATCTCAGCAGTGATGACGACAAAGACAAAGTTCTTGACAACCTCATCAGAGAACCGGAAGCCGCTGTTCAGGAAGAACCCGCCGCTCCGGCAGCTGATACCAATGCCGCCGTTGATGCCGCTGAATTTCTCAACAGTCTTACCGACAAGAGCGAAAAAGAACAGATCATTGCCGCTCAAAGTGCGATTGCCGAAGAGAAAAAACAGGCAATGGCTGAAGCCGACGATAAACTCAATTCTTTACTTAAAGGTCAAAAATGAAAGCATTCAAAGCAATAGTAAAACTTACATTGCAAAATGCAGTGCGCTCGCACATCTTTCAGCTTTTGCTGATAGTTCTTGCCGTCTGCGCCATCGGGATTCCCCTGACGGTTGCCGGCGACGGTACTGCGGGCGGCTTCGTGCAGGTTGCATTGCTGTACAGTTTTTCGGGTGTGAGTGCCATTCTCGCACTTTCGTCGTTGTGGGTGAGCTGTTTCATTATGACACAGGATATAGATTCATATCAGCTGCACATGGTAATTACCAAACCTGTTTCCAGACTGACTGTCTGGCTGGCTAAATTTACCGGTGTACTTCTGATGCATACATTTCTGCTGCTGGTATCTTCACTTGCAATTTATTTTATCATTATCGGACAGTTTGCAAGTCAGGACTTCTCAAAAGAAGAACGGGAAAAAATTGAAAGTGAAGTTCTGGTAGGCAGACGCGTTTTCAACTTCGCTCCGCCCAATATCGAGGAACGCTCAAAAGCTCTCCTGCGTGACCGCTTGAAAAAAGTTGCCGAAACAGGTGAACGCCTAAGCATCTCCTCAAAAAATGAAAAAGACATCCTTTCCGAAATGCGCCGTCTCGCCATTGCAGAAAATGCCCAGGCAAAATACGACGAAATCCATGAGTGGAAATTTGAAAATTTCCCCGTCAATGCAAAAGATCGTCAGGCTCTCTTCCTCCGCTACCGTACATACGTCGGCAAAGTCTCCACCAAAGACCAGCGTATGACAAGAGGTATATGGTATGTAGGTGTCCCGCAGTTTGAGCGCGACTCAAAAGGCAATATCGTTGACGAAAAAAAATATCAGATCCGCTATTATCAGTACCCGCCCAGCACCATCCGCAGCGGTGAATTTGATGAAATAGTCCTGCCCAAGCAGATGAATGTCGTCACTCCCGACGGTAAAGTTTTCCTTGCTTACCGCAATATGGACCCCGAACGCCAGACACAGTATTTCCAGCCGTCTGACGGTCCCAAAGTTCTTATGAAAGTAACAGGATTTCTGTCAAATTACATGCGTGCAGTGGCAGTTATTTTCCTTGAACTTGTGATTTTGACCGGACTGGGGTGTGCATTTGCCGGAGTATTGTCATTGCCGACAGCGATTTTCATGTCAATTGCCTATCTGTTTTTCGGCAGTTTTGCAAGCTATCTGGCAGAGAGTGCCGCTGACGACAAAATGTTCAAGTTACTGAGTGATGTTCTGCTTTTCTTCGTCATTCCGCTTCAGAAATTCGGAGTTACAGACATGGTGTCTCAGGGAGAATTGATCGAATTTTCCTTTATGGGTTCGCTGTTTCTGTTTTATTTTGTTCTCAGAACTCTGCCGCTGGTGCTTATCGGCATGTATATTTACAAGCGGCGTGAAATCGGATTGGTGGTGAGAAAATGAGTCAATTCAGAAAATACATGGTTTATATCGTGCTGGTTCTGGTCAGCATCGTATTGTTGTTTTTGATTTTTGAATCAGAGAAAAAAATGGACTCTGAAATCAAAAAACACCATCTGCGCTATACCGGAGCAGTTCAGGGCGCATCTCCGCTGGTCTCTTTTACCACTGTTGCGCTCGGCAGTCTCCGCGGTATTATTGCCGACTTGCTGTGGCTGCGTTCACAGAGTCTGCAGCAGAAAGGCGACTATTATGAAATGGTACAGCTTGCCCGCTGGATCACTGATTTGCAGCCTGAATTTTCCGGTGCGGCGGCGTTTCTGGCATGGAATATGGCTTACAATATTTCTGTCACCTGCTCATTCTATGATGACCGTTGGCGCTGGGTCAATGAGGGCTTGAAACTTCTCCGTGACCGTGCTATTATCTACAATCCCGAAGATCCGGTTCTCTACAAAGAACTCGGCTGGATTTTTCAGCACAAAATCGGCAATGTCCTTGACGATGCACAGCAATATTACAAAAATCAGCTTGCCAACGATATGAGACTGGTTGTTACTCAGGATCCCGATTGGCAGGGAATTGCTGATGCGCCTGCAAGCGACGAAGAATTTTTGAAAGTCTATCCCGAAAATTCCGCAGTACGCAAGGCCATAAGCCGTGCAGGCTATCTCACTATGGAAGAACTGCACCGTGACTTCCGAGCCAATTCAAAAGTGCCTGACAAGTTCGCCAAAGAAATCGGCAATAATCCTGAACTTATTCATAAAATGGATAACTTCTTCCGAGCCGAATATCTGCGTGATAAATACAAACTTGATCCCGATATGATACTTGAACTCAACAACAAGTACGGCAAACTTGACTGGCGTCTGCCCGAAGCACAAGCTGTCTACTGGGCGACAATGGGACTTAAAAAGACTCCCGGCAACCGCAGTTTGGATTGCGAACGCATGATTTCTCAGGGATTGTTTGAAGCATTCCGCAGCGGCAGAATGCTGATCGTTGACAACAAAGATTTCAAGAGCGTGATGATCGTTCCGAACTTTGATGTCATTGACTCCGCAAAACGCGTTTTTGACGAAACTATCAAAGCGAATTCAGATATCAACAGCTTTGTAAGTGCAAAAAACAACTTCCTCAAAGACGCTATCGTGCTGCTTTTCAACTACGGTAAGTTTGCTAAAGCCCGTGAATATTATACCATGCTTCAGAAAGAAAATCCCGGCAATAAGGAATATACCGTTTCTCTGGATGAATTTGCCATGAAAGAGTGGCTTATGGAAGTCAAAGACGGCTCCTACAAAAAGACAATGGACATCATTGACGGTCTTTTGAAACGCAGCTTCACTTATATTGTTTACGGCGATGACGATGCCGCCATTGCCAGTGAAAAAATAGCCAAAGCTGTTTATGCCAAACATCAGACAGAATTCAAGGACGTTCCCCGTCTGATTCTGCCGGCTTATTCAGAAATCAAGAAAAATGTTCTTGAAAAAATCATGAAGGAAAATCCCGCTGAAGTCACTGAAATTCTCAAAAACAGATTGAATTTCCGTCCGAAAGAAAAAGAATCTGTTCTTCCCGATTTCGGTACAAAAGTTGACAAATGGGATACTTCCGTAATGAAAAATCTCAACGAAGTCAAAACTAAATAATTTTTACAATAATAACAATGGTCACTTGTCCGCAGATAAATGGGTTATCTGCGGAGAAAACCGCAACTTATGGAGGATGCGAAGAAGTCTATGGACTCTGAGCCCGGATCGTATCAGGTGCAGGCATGGATAATGCTGATAATCAGTGTATGTATTGCCTGCGGTGTTTCAATGTTGTGTTCACTTATGGAAGCGGCACTTTTAAGTTTATCGCCCAGTCAGCTGGCGAAAATTCGCCGCCGTTCAGTCAACATTGGTAAGTTATGTCAAAAAATGAAGCATGAAATCGACCGCCCGATTGCTTTTATTCTGATTTTAAATACTGCGGCGCACACTATCGGTGCGGCAGTTGCAGGTGCGGCATTTGACCATCTTTTCGGTCAGTCATGGCTGTGGGTATTCACCCTCGGACTGACTTTGATTATGGTGCAATACACAGAAATTCTGCCGAAAACTCTCGGTGTACGCTTCAATGAAAATATAATGTTTTTCACTGCCCCTATTCTTGACAAATGCGTTATGATTTTTTATCCGCTGATTATGCTGGTACATTTTATCAACCGTCCGTTTGAAAAAGGCAAGAAAAAGAATAACAACAATACTGCTGATGAAATTTCCGCACTGGCGGCACTCGCCCGCAGCACACAGCAGATAAATCTCCAGCAGGAGCGCATTATCAGAGTTGTGCCTCAGCTGTCAGAGCTTACTGTTGAAGAAGTTATGCTGCCGCTTGAGAATGTCGCTTTTATACAGAGCAGCAAAAATATCAGTGATGCCATTGCTTTTACAACTAAAGATTTTCATACCCGCTATCCTGTATGTGAAGAAAATAATCAGGACAGTGTCCTCGGATATGTCAATTTTAAAGAATTGGTCGCCTCCAACCGTACCAATCCTGAAAAATCAAAACTTACTGACCTCATCCGTCCTATTCTGTTTGTCTCTGTTGATGACTGTCTGGACGATGTTTTGCAGAAATTTTCTTCTCACTACTGCCACATGGCTATTGCCCGTGATGAACACGGCAAAGTCAAAGGCATGCTGACTTTGGAAGATATTATTGAAGAACTTATCGGCGATCTTGATGATGAATTTGACCCGCTTCCCAGAACATTTTATTCCCCGTCGGAGGGATATTATGTTGTCGGCGGCGGTACTCCGATGACCATTCTTGCCCGTGAAGCGATGCTGGATATTCCGCATAAACGCGAACCGCTTGCGCTCTGGTTTGAAGAGGAATACGACAAACCGCTCAAAGTCGGTATTACATATCAATTCAATAATGCGGAATTTTATGTCAGAAAAATCCGCCGCGGCCGTGTACTTGAGTTCAATGTGCGCCGTCTGTCGCCCTCAAATGTGCCGCTTGAGTAATATTTTATAAATAATCATTATTTTTCTTTCGGAGTAAAAAGTATTTTTATGAAAAAAGTTCCACATGGTGTATGGCAGATTGGTGCATTGATGCTGCTGCACTTTACTGCTGATATGGTAGGAGGCATCCTGCCGGGCATATTGCCTGTTCTGCGCGATAATTTCGGCATGTCGTTGAAAATGGGAGTTATATTTCTGGCAGTAAGAGGTATCAGCAGCAATTTCTGTCAGGTAGCAGTCGGTCCGCTGCGCAAAAATTCTTCCCGGCCTTTTTTCATATATATCGGATTGCTTTTGCTGACAATGATTGGTATTTTCGGGTTCCTGCCGAAAAATACTCCTTTTACTGTGCTGGTAATACTTTCCGCTCTTTTCGGCTGCGGTACGGCAGTAGTACATCCGGAGGGACTGCGCGGAGCAATGGCAATCAAAGATATCAACGGAGCGACAACAACTGCATTGTTTATGACAATGGGCTTTTTCGGATTTTCATGCGGTCCGCTCATAGGCGCATTTCTGATTGACAGTCCGTGGGGGTTGAAATCTCTGGCAGCAATTACCGTACTGTTAGTTATGGCGATGCTGGCGGTTTTTGCAGCAAAAGTTGTACTTTTGACGGACCAGGCAGACAAAAATCAGCAAAATAATGCGGTAAATATTGATGACCGCTGGAGTTTTCCTGTTTTGTTTCTGATTGCTTTTTTCATGAATTCAGGTTCCACTGTTTTGCAGGCTCTGCTCCCGACATTTCTCCATGATATCAACGGTTTCAGCTTGAAAATGGGAGGTCTCGGCTCAATGCTTTTCGGCTTGGGGTCAGCTTCAGGCTCAATCTGCAGCGGCGTATGGGCAAAGAAAATAAAGCCGTCCTCTCTTACCGTAACAAATCTCTCCGCAGGGATATTGCTCTGGATACTTTATCTTACATTCAGCAGTAACAAATGGGCGTTAGCTATTTTGTTTTTTGCAGGTTTTACAGTCAGTTCATCCCTGCCGCTTCTGGTCGTTATGGCGCGTAATGTCCGCAGTAAACTGGTTATCGGGTTGAAAATGGGCATCATGGTCGGCGGCACCTGGGGATGTGCCGGACTGCTGCTTTTTGCTCTCAGTTTCCGGGTTGAAAAAATCGGCTTATCAAATGTAATGATAATTGTCTGCGCTCTGTACTGCATTGCATTGACAATTGCTCTTGCCGGTGCATTTATGCGCCGCAGAAAGGCTGAATAATGAATACTGTTGATACCATTGCCGCTTTGGCTTCAGGCGTAAACGGAGCTATTGCTGTAATCCGTCTGTCAGGCGCAGAAGCACTGAATATCGCTCACCGTCTTATCGGCAGCAAAGTCCGTCTTGACGGCGTCAACACCCGCAAAATGATGCTGGTTAAAATCGGTTTTGACCATGCTTTGGCAGTTTACTTCAAAGGCCCTGCAAGCTATACCGGAGAAGATGTAGTTGAATTTCAATGTCACGGCGGTGCAAGAAGTGCCAAAAGTGTGCTTGAATTACTGCTCTCTCAAGATGAATGTCGTTTGGCAGAACCGGGCGAGTTCACCTTCAGAGCCTTTGTCAACGGCAAACTTGACCTCGTTCAGAGTGAAGCGGTAGCGGATTTGATTGAGTCAAACAACGATTTGGCAATGAAAATAGCCTCCCGTCAACTGGAAGGTTCTCTCAGCAGCAAACTCCATGATTTGCGTGAAAAACTTCTTTTTATTTTAAGCGAATGTGAATCAAGACTGGACTTTCCTGAAGAAAATCTTGACTGGGACGAAGAACTGCCGCTGAAGATTTCCGATGCTCTGAAACAGGTTAATCAGCTTCTTGACAGCGCAAAACGCGGAGATGTCCTCCGCAACGGCGTGAAAACTGTTATCGTCGGCAAGCCCAATGCAGGTAAATCAAGTCTGCTCAACTTCCTCCTCGGTTATGACCGCGCTATTGTAACAGATATTGCCGGCACCACCAGAGATTCTCTTGAAGAATCAGTCACCATCCGTGATATTCCCGTCCGTCTGATAGATACTGCCGGTCTTCGTGAAAACGCAGAAGCCATTGAAAAAATCGGCATTGAACGCAGCTACAAACACCTTGACGAAGCTCAAGCCGTCTTCTGGCTGCTTGACGCCTCCGCTCCTGATACAACTGAACTTCTCAAATACTGCGGCAAAAACAACAACATCATTGCCGTCTGGAACAAATGTGACCTCATTGATGATAAAACAGAACTGCCTGCACTGCCCGTACCGGCAGTGAAAATTTCCGTATTGAAAGGCGAAGGTCTTGAAGCCCTCTGCGATGCCTTTGAGGAACTTGTATGGGGTATGGATGAACACGCATCTGAAGCCGATTTCGCCGTCAATACCCGTCACGCAGCTTTGCTTGAAGAAATAAAAATCCTCCTCGGAGAAGCAATTATGAACTGCTCAGATGCTGAATTTGAAATCGCCGCAGTTCAACTCCACAGCGCAATGCGCAACCTCGGTCTGATTACCGGAGAAACCGCCGACGCCGATATACTCGGAGAAATCTTCAGCCGCTTCTGCATCGGTAAGTAAACAATCCCCCCCACAAAAAGCCCGACACCAAATGATCAGTGACAACCGAAAATTATTCCGGCAAAACCCGCATCTGCCGCGGACGGCGGCGGAAGCGGATTGATATAATTGTTCCCAATCCCGGCTGTGAATCAACACCGAGTTCAGCTCCGTGTTCACGGACAATACGCTCAATAATAACCATTCCCAAACCATTACCGTCAGCCTTGAATGTCTGGAACGGTTTAAATATTCTGCTGATTTCCGCAGCTTCAATTCCACGCCCGGAATCAGCACACTCCACCAGCAGATAATCACGGTCGTATGAAATTTTTAATATCAGACTGCCGCCATTAACTGTCGCCTGCAAAGCATTTTTGATAATATTATAAAAAAGCTGTTTCAACTGCGTCGGATTTCCCATGATATGAGGAACATTTTCCGGAAATTCACACTTGAGTTCAATATTACGCTGTTCAATCTCCTGACGCATGAAATTCAATGTATCAATCAGAACTTTATCAATAAAAAGCTGCTCAAAACGGCTCTCTCCCGGACGGATAGCTCCCAGAAATTGAGTTATAATATTATCCAGACGCTCAACCTCTGCACGACAGCTCTCTATCATTTCACGCGCCTCTGAATCACCGAGAAATCCCGGTGTTTCAGCCTCTTTTTCCAAAAGCTGCAAATTCAGATATAAACTGTTCAGCGGATTGCCTATTTCATGCGCAACCGCCCCCGCCAGCATAGCAATCTGTTTGTTAGTCTCGTTCTTGAAATCATGCATACGCTCCGTACGCTCACTGGTAACATCATGTATCACCACCGCCGCCATACGCGCATCTTCCTCCAGCGGCACCAGACAAAACTGCACAAATCTCGTCTCCGGATAACTTATCTCTATCTCCTGACGGGATACCCTCAACCACTCATCAGCATCATCATCCAATATTCTGCGCCAATTCACTCCGCGCAAAAATTGCGATAATCGCACCTCCTCTAAATTATCAGGTAATCCCAACATCGCAACCGCTGCCTGATTACGATACTTTATATGCAGTCTGCGGTCAACTATCAGTATCCCCTCCTCAATAGAATTGAATACCGTCTCAAAAAATCCGCGCTCCCGCGCCAATCGCAAAATATACGCCTGACGACTCTGCGGGTCCAACGCTTCCGCTTTCTCCGTAAATCTATCCAAAAATGACTTTTTACTCATAAAAAATCCTTTATATAAAATGACTGAGATTGTCAGGGGAAAGGAAAAAACCTTGTTGAAACAAGTTTCTTTTCCTTTCCCCCGACACCCCCTATCCTTTTTACAAAAACTTTTATCAAAATACGCTTTTTCATTTATTTCAT
>JAZOSO010000168.1:0-11313 GCA_045657185.1 Victivallaceae bacterium
GTTGTTCGAGGAACTGCCAAATCGGAGCAAGGTCAAGTTTGCCGTTTTCTACAATAACATCAACATCGTTACTGCCGAAATAAGCGTCTCCTGAATGATTGTTGTTCCAATGGTCAGAAATACGGATTTTAAAATCTTCAACGCCATTATTTACGGTTATGTAAGTGCTGGCAGATTTTCTTGAGCCGTCACGTTCGGTAATTTTATAACCGAGCGATTCTGCATATTGCCGAGCAACATATTCAGCTTCATTTACCAGCTCTTCAGTATCGTTATCAGATAATTTCTGTTCGTCTTCAATCTCCTGCCAGAGTTCCCCCATTGTATCGTCATAAGAACCTGTAATATGTTCAATGCGCTCCTCTTCAGATAAATCAGCCCATTCATCATCAGCATCATCAAAACGCTGACCGTTATCCATGACAGCGTTCAAGGTATCAGCCAGAGCCGCTTGCTTCTGTTGTTCCAGTTCAAGCATGCGCGGGTCTTCATCAGGATTGACATATTTTTTCTCAATCTCAATCACCGGCGCAACAGAAAAACGCATTTTTTCTTGATTTTTTTCACTTTCGGACTTGACATCCGGGCTTTCATCAATTATAGTATTGTTAGAGCGTTCGCTTATGGTTGCTTTCTTTGGCAATAGGAGCCTGTGGAATCGCGCAAAAGCGAGCGCTCTATTTTTATGACTATATCTTAAAAATCCTTCATTTATCCAGTCGATTATCTGATTTACATTATTTTTTCCGTATATACTTGCAATATCATTAATTTGATGAAAAGCATTGGATTTCTCAATATTCAATGCAATAATAATCGGTTTTTTATTACTATCATTAATTTGAGTTAAAACAACCATTCCATTATTAAAATTGCTTGATCTATCTGAAGAATCAAAAATCATTACAGGATTATAGAGAGAATACGGAATTTGTTCCAATTCCTCTATTGTTAAATTATGCTTTTCTTTGACTTTATATAAAATACTTCCTGAAATTGAAACAGGTAACTGCGGTACTCCTAACATTGTCAAAGCATCAGGAGTATCACCTAATTCAAATACTTTATCTCTCGGCAAAATATTATTGCTGAAATCGTTCAATAATTTTGAGAAATTATTTTCAAAAGTTATTAATTTCTGAACCTCTTGTAATCTTACATTATCAGGGAAATTTCTTTCTGCATACCTTACACCATTTTCCGTTGCCGTCTGATGAGTGCGTTGTCTGCGGATGTTTTCGAGAGAACGCCGCATAAGTGTTGTGATTTCATCATCGGTCCATTTGGCACGGAAACCGACCTTGCGCAGAGCCAGTTTGATTTTCTGCACAAAAAGCAAAAAACTCCTGCAAGTCAATTAAGATTTGCAGGAGTATATTTTAGATATATTTCTCTGAAAATATCAGTTTTTCAAGCTGTGGATAGGAGCAGGAATATGACCGCCGCGGGAAATAAATTTCAGCGGGGACTGTGTTCTGACCGGCATAACGGGAGCCTCTCCGAGTAAACCGCCGAAATTGACGGTGTCTCCGACTTTGCAGCCGCAGGCAGGAATAAGTCTTACCGCTGTCGTTTTGGTATTCGCTACGCCGATTGAGATTTCATCAGCAATAATTCCGGAAATAACCGCCGCTGAAGTGTCTCCGGGAACTGCTATCATATCCAATCCGACAGAACAAACCGCTGTCATCGCCTCAAGTTTTTCCAGACAGAGCGCACCGCTTCTTGCCGCCGCAATCATGCCTGCATCCTCTGAAACAGGAATAAATGCTCCCGACAAACCGCCGACCTGACTTGATGCCATGACTCCGCCCTTCTTTACAGCGTCATTCAAAAGTGCAAGTGCCGCAGTTGTTCCCGCCCCCCCGCACTGTTCAATTCCCATACCTTCAAGGATATAAGCAACCGAGTCGCCGACTGCCGGAGTCGGAGCCAAAGACAAATCAACAATACCGAAAGGCACATTCAGACGGTTTGAAGCTTCACGGGCAATAAGCTGACCGACTCGGGTGATTTTAAATGCAGTTTTTTTGATAAGTTCAGCAAGTTCCGAAAAATTACAGTCCCCTGCCCTCTTGATTGCAGATGCGACAACACCGGGACCGGAAACACCGACATTGATAACAGTTTCAGGTTCCCCGACACCGTGAAATGCTCCTGCCATAAAAGGATTGTCTTCGGGAGCATTGGCGAAAACGACAAGTTTTGCACAGCCGATTGAACCTCTGTCTGCTGTAAGTTCAGCTGCTTTTTTGATAATATGTCCCATCTGAGCAACAGCATCCATATTGATACCGGCTTTGGTGGAAGCGACATTGACAGATGAGCAAACCCGCTCGGTAACTGCCAGCGCTTCAGGAATTGAGTCAATCAGAACTCTTGCGCCGTTGGAATAACCTTTCTGCACCAGAGCACTGTATCCGCCGATAAAGTTGATACCAAGCTCATGTGCGGCTTTGTCAAGTGTGCGGGCAAGCAGCAGAACTCCGTCATTATTAAGATTGCCGGAAAGCAATGCCACCGGAGTAACTGAAACGCGTTTATTGATAATCGGAATACCGTAAGTTTTTTCCAGTTCGTCACCGGTTTTAACCAAATCTTTTGCAGAAGTCATAATTTTGTCATAAACTTTATCTGCAAGGCGTTTCACATCATCACTCTGACAATCATAAAGGGAAATTCCCATTGTAATAGTGCGGATGTCAAGACACTCCTCTTTAATCATGTTGAGTGTCTCCATGATATTTTCAACAGCTAACATGGCATTCTCCCGTCAGATTTTGTGCATTGAATTGAAAATATCCTCGTGCATGGTACGGATAAAAAGTCCGTTAGCTTCGCCGAGTGCCGCCATGCTGTCAACAAATTCTGTAAAGGGAGCATTGATTTTTTCAATATCAGCAACCATAAGCATTGAAAAATAACCTTTAAGCACAGTCTGGGAAATATCAAGAATATTGACGCCGAATTCAGCACAGCCTGCACTGACTTTGGCAATAATACCGACAGAGTCGCGTCCGGTAACAGAAATAACTGCTTTCATATATAAACCTTTCTAAAATTGATAAATCACAAAGAAGCAACTTTCAAACGGTATCCGTTCAGAAAATCTTTATAAGACATCATCTTTTTGCCGGGAACAAGTACGGAAAGTATCCGCACTACCCTGCCGTCAGCACCGGCGATACGCAAGCCGCCTTTATCCGCCTGAATGACACATGAACGCAAAGAAGAAACTTCATCCTCCAAACGGGCATCACACAGAAAGAAATTTTTACTGCTGCCGTCAACCATAGGCAATTCAATTGAAGCCATAGGCCACGGATTGAATGCGTGAATTTTTGCATTGATATACGCGCCGATATCCCGTTCAAGATCGATAATTCCGTCACTTTTCTTGAACTTTGAACAGAAAGTCACCTGAGACGGCTCCTGTGCCATCGGAGGAAGTTTTCCCTCGGCAATTTCACAAAGCACGCTTTCAATTGCAGCCCCGGCAAGCTGACCGAGACGCCGTTCCAGAGTTCCGGCGTTGTCTGACTCCTCAACCAGAGTTGCCAAGGCACGATAAATCGGACCTGAATCAAGACCTTTTTCCATTTTCATAAAGGTAATGCCTGATGTTTTTTCACGCGCAAGCAATGCAGATATTACAGGACTTGCACCGCGGTATTTGGGCAAAAGCGATGAATGGATATTCACACAGGAAATTTTAGGCAAATTCAAAAGCGGTTCACGGAGAATTTGAGCAAAAGATACAACTACGAGAAAATCAGGAGCAAGTTTTTCTATATGGCGCACATAACTTTCCTCATTTACGCGCTCAACTTTTTCAATGGGGATACCGAGTTCAGCGGCACGGATACCGACAGGAGTCGGGGTAAGAACTTTTTTGCGGCCTGCGGGACGGTCAATCTGCGTCGCACAGCCGACGAGTTCAAGCCTCTCGGATTGCAATAATTTTTCAAATATCGGGATGGCTATTTCACCGGCTCCCATAAAAAAAACTTTGAACTTTTCCAATTTTACGCCCCATTTTACTTGATTTTCCGTAAAATGCTGTTAATATACATCAATAATTAAAAAATTTCAAATGAAAAGTAATTAAAAATATGAATAGAACGATTTTTTTGTCACTCGGCGGCAATATCGGCAATGCCGTTGAGACTTTTGACGCCGCCTTGAAACACCTGGAGATAAACGGTGTCAGAATTATAAAACGCAGTTCATGCGCCAAAACTTCCCCTGTTGACTGCGCTCCCGGGACCCCCGATTTTTATAATATGGCAATCACTGCAGAAACAGAATTGCAGCCATTTGAATTACTGAAACTCACTCAAAAAACTGAAGTCCTTTTCGGCAGACCTGCCGACCACGGATTTCACGAGTCAAGAACTCTTGATATTGATATAATATATATGGAAGGGGTACAGCTCTGCACCAATCGTCTGACACTGCCGCATCCGCGTGCGGCGGAGAGAGATTTCGTTATGCGTTTTCTGCTCGAACTCGACTCTGATGCTCCCGCAAAAGTCCGACCGGTAAAAGTTCTTACCCCCTGCCCTGCACCGATGGAAGGTGTAATGACTCCCGCACTTATAAAAACTGCTGCAGAAGAAAAACTCTGTACTGAATTTCTCACCCCTTTCATGCGTATTTCCGAACATGTACCGAAAGAAAAAGAATTCCGCAAATTTCTTGAACCTTATAAAAACACAAAGACAACTTTGCAGCTTATGGGCAATTCGCCTGAGCTTCTAAGTAAAAGTGCCGCACTTGCCGCGAAATTTGATATTGCAGGTATAAATCTCAACTTCGGCTGTCCGTCAGGACAGGTTCTGCGCCACAACGGCGGCGGAGCTTTGCTGAAAAATCCGCTTCTTATGCGTGAACTTTGTCGCGCTGTCCGTCAAAGTGTGCCTGATTTGCCGCTGAGTGTCAAAATGCGTCTCGGCTTTGATAATATCAATGAGTATAAAAATTGGATATCCGATTGGAGCATGAGCAGCAATGATGCCCCCGATTTTTTCATAATCCACACCCGTGCGGTAAAAGAAGGTTATAAATTTGTTTCCGATAAAGAACATCTGAAGCGAAGTATTGATTTTGTATCATCTGTCAAACAAAATGTCATCCTTAACGGAGATATAAATGATACTGAATGTGCAAACAAACGCCTTTTGCAAACCGGCTGCGCCTCATTTATGACGGGGCGCGGATGGCTCAAAAATCCGTATCTTTTCCGCAATTTTGAACTGGGAATTCATGAAGCTGCCGATATGCAGACAAAAATCAGTTTTTATCAGAAAGTCCTGCATAATGCCGAACTTCTCGGAACTCCGTACCACCGCGGAAAACAGATTGAACTGTCACAGCTCATCTTTGCCCCCTCCAATCCTTTTTTAACTGAACTGTTAAAATGTCCTGATAAAAAGCATTGATTAAGAATAATTTGCCGAAAAGATAATTATTTTTTATGCACAAAAATAACTTTTTTTAATATTTTTTCATTTTCGGACTTGAAATATTGATAAATGCAAACTATTTTAAGATAAAATCTATTTTTAAAGTCACGGATTACTTCCTAAAAATGCGTGTCATTGAAAGGGATTTTTCAGGAAGTAAATCCGAGGTGGGTTTACAGCATAAAATCGGAGATTTTTTCTCCCCTAACGAAAGGTTCAATTTCATGAACATCTATGTCGGTAATCTGCCGTATGCCATTACGCCTGACGAAGTCAAGAGCGTATTCTCTGCCTACGGTGAAGTCGTTGCGGTCCGCCTGGTAAAAGACCGCGAAACCGGTCGTGCCAAAGGGTTCGGATTTGTCGAAATGCACGATGATGCTCAAGCTAAATCAGCTATTGAAGCCATGAACGGACAGGAAATCGGCGGCCGCAAAGTCGTTGTCAACGAGGCCCGTCCCCGTGAGCCGCGCCCCCAGGCGTAATTTGCATAAATAATTTTTGCAAAAAATTTATTGCGTCAAAAAGTTTAAATACTCTTTGGCGCAATATTTTTTTGCTCAGTACTGAACATAGACTGATTTTTGTACACAGCTTTTCAAAATATTGTAAAATCTGCTTTAGCTCCGATACGGAGTTCTGCACATAACGGAAGTTTGAAACGCTCTGCGGCACGCCATGTCAATTTGGCAATTATTTCAGCAAGCGGAATATCGTTTTGCAGCTGCAATTCAATCGTTTTGAAACCGGAAAACTGATTTCTCGGCATGAGTCGGCTGCCGTCAAGTTTTGCCGCCGTCTCATCAGAACCGCAGAAACAGCGTTTATCACAAATTATCCGCTGCATATTAGTTTCCGACAAACTTTCAAATGCCGCACAAGTACCGACGGCATCTTCAGCAATCATTTCCAAAGCAATTTCAGCAGGAGAAGCAGCTGTAATATTTCCGATTTCTGCAAAACTCATGCCGCAAAATTTTTTAAATTTGTCAATGCGGCATTTGGCAAGAAGAGTTTTTTGCCACTTTTCAGCGGGCAAATCCTCAAGATATTTCAGAAACTCAGATTTTTCAGCAGGATTTTTCAGTCTTTCCATAATGACACGGTCAGGGACAGCAAGATATTTTTCAGGTCCGATAACACTCAATTGTGTCATGGATTGACAGAAAGGATAGCGGTCAAAAGTAACATTCACTCCGTAATCTTTTTCTGCACGGTCAAGCAGTTTAAACACTGCATCAATCTTATAAAAATTCGCCGCTTTCGCCGTTTTCAAATGACTGATATGAAAATCATGCAGACCGTTGCGGCGGCAAAGCTCAAACATTTCAACGATGCTTTCAAGCAGCAAATCCCCTTCATTCCTCAAATGAGCGCAAACAAATTTATCATGTTCCGCACAGCATTTAAAAAGTGCATCCAGCTCATTTTCTGATGCAAAACGACCGGGAGAATACAATAATCCGAGCGATAATCCCAAAGCCCCCTGCTCCAGATTTTCCGCCAGAACCGCAGACATTTTTCGGATATCTTCAGCAGACGCATTTTGCTGCTCATACCCCATAACTGAACTGTGCAATGTATTGTGACCGCAAAAGGAAAAAAGCTCAAATCCGCGCTTCTGCTGCTGAAGCAAAGCTGAATATTCTTCATAATTGCGCCAGTCAAGCGGAGTTTGATAATTTTCATAAATCCGCTTCAAGTTTTCACAGTTCAACTCTGTTAAAGGAAAAGGCGAAAGTCCGCAGTTGCCGCCAATCTCACAACCGAAACCGCCTTTTCTGCGGCTGCCCCCGTCTTCAAGTTCAAATACTGCCAAATCCGAGTGACCGTGAACATCAATCCATGCCGGCGAAAGATAACAATTTTTGCAGTCGATAACTTCCGCATCGTCAGGAACACATTCTGCAAAATCAGTTATAAATCCGTTGTCAACGACAATATTTTTTCTCTCACCGAAAAAATTTATGCCGTCAATCAATTGCACATTTGTATAACATTTCATCTGTAACGCCGCCTTTTTTTCTCTCACTTTTTGAGAAAATGTCTGGAGTCACCCCATTCATTATATGCAGGCTCAAGACCGATATTGCGGAGACTTTGCTCCAGAGCCGAACGGACGGAATCTGCGTTTTCGTCAATTCCCGGCTTATTGTCATAAAGCTGATAAGCCTTGCGGAAGCGGACTTCACTTACATTGGGCATAATAACATTTGCCCCTGCAAGCAGACCTTTTTCCCTGCCGTCAGGCGCGAGAGCCTGCAAAACCGTAGTAGATGCAATATTGATATCCGGCATAAGAATACGCAAAAGTGCAATCATTTTACAGCCGAGGACAAGCATTTCCGCCTCATTCTGTTTTGAGTGAACCGCCCCCATCGGGGTATCTTTGTGAACGGAATAAGGTCCCATACCGACCATATCTACATCAAGTTTTTTAAGAAAAAGCAAATCTCGTGCCATGTCAAGCGAACTCTGTCCGTCAAACCCGAACATAATACCGCTGCCGAGCTGAAATCCGGCTGTCCGCAAATCATACAATGCTTGCAAACGCTCACTGAAAAGATGGTCAGCAGGGTGAATTTTTGCATAAATCTCAGGATTTGAAGTCTCAATACGCAGCAAATATCTGTGCGCCCCCGCAGCAAACCACCGTTTATAAGCTGCAAGCGACTGCTCACCCAATGACAGGGTTATTCCTAACTCATTATTTGACAAGGCTTTAATCTTTTTAACCGTATCTTCAATAAAAGCAATGTGTTTTTCCGTTTGAATTTCTCCGCCTTGCAGTACGATTGAGCCGTAGCCGAATTTCCACGCCAGTTCTGCATCCGCAAGTATTTCATTTTGAGTAAGTTCAAATCGTTCAGTCTTTAAATTATCACGGCGTATGCCGCAGTAAAAACAATTCTTGCGGCAGATATTTCCAATCTCAATCAGACCGCGCAAGCTTACTTTTTTGCCGATATTTTTAAGTTTAATATCATTTGCGGCGGCAAAAAGCCGCTGAATATTCTCTTCAGACCTATCTTCTATGAGTTGAGCCAGCTGATTTTCGTCAAAACTGCTGTTTTCGACTCCGTTTTTCAAAATTTTCTCAAAATTATTCAAAAAAAACCTCCGTAATATTTGACTATCCAATATAACACATTATATTTCAAAATGCCAAATGAAATTCTAAAAAAAAGGAGAAATTTATTATGCCGTTTGATCATGGTACCATCAATGCCACTTTTTTTACATTTGAAAACGATTTGCCCAACAATCTGCTGGAATGTCTTAATTCACGCCGTGCAGGTTCGCTTGATACTGTTACCGATGAGGTGCAGACCGGCTGGGTTTCAGGCAGGCACATGCTGGATAACCGTATCGAAGAGGACAACGCTCACCGCGGCGAATTTTACCATATCGCTCTGCGCAACGCCTCCCGCAAAATCCCCTCTGCTTATCTGAATGCTCTCTGCAAACAGGAAGAAGATATCTACCTCAAAGCCAACAATCTGGAATGGGTTCCCCGCAAGGCAAAGAAAAGTATCAAAGAAGAAATCACCGAAAAATATCTTATGCAGATGCCCCCCTCCCTCGGCGGTATTCCCATCGTTATCAGCCCCATTGAAAAGCTCATGTTTGTCGGTGCCTCAAGTGAAGCTCAAATCGACCTCTTTGTTGAACATTTTCTCAAAGCCAGCGCAATTGAACCTCTGCAGTTCACTCCCGGACTCTTCCTGGCAAAAAAGAATACCAACGAAACAGCTCTGCCCAAAATCAGCTTTGCAGAAAATAAAGAAGACGAACCCTGCATCGGCAGAGATTTTCTTACATGGCTCTGGTTCTACGGCGAAACCGAAGGAAAAATCGAACATGAACAATTCGGTACTTTTGACGTTATGATTGAAGGTCCCCTGACTTTCGCTTACGCCTCCGACTCTCAGGGCGCAGGCGAAACCGTACTCAAAAAAGGCGACTTCCCCCAACGCAGCCGCGAGGCAAAAGCCGCCCTCCTCAGCGGTAAAAAACTCAAAAAAGCCAAAGTCTCAATCACCCGCTATAACGAAATCTGGAGCGGCAACTTTGACGCCGATAAATTCGCTTTCGGCAGTTTGACACTCCCCGAAGGCGAAGCCCAGGACGACGAAAACCGCTTCGAAGAACGCATGCAGAGCCTCGTTGTCCTCTCCCGCGCCCTCGAATGTTACTTCAATATTTTCGCCGATAAACTCACCTCCCCCGACTTCCCCGCCTATCAATCCCAAATCCAGAAATGGGTCCTCGACCGCGACGAAATATAAGTATGAGTATTTAGGATTATGTTCTTCGGGGAAGAGAAAAAAACCTTTTTTTACTTTCTTTCGCAGTGAAAGAAAGTAAAACAAAGAAAGCTGTTTTCCTCACTTTCTTTTGAAAAAGAAAGTAAGATAAAGAAAACAATCCCCAAAAACTTTTCATCAAAAAAACGGATTCAGTTATTGTTCACACAAAAATCAGAATCCGTTTTTTATATTTTCTACTTAATAAAAAAGCCCTGCCAGTTACGACAGAGCTTTAAAGATAGTTTTATTTTTCTAAATCCACATTATTTATTTTCAGATTATTTACAAATTCAATCTGAAACGGATTTACTACTGCAACTTCAGCTGAAATATTATTCAATTTTATTTTGTTGAATGATGCTTTTTCATTACCATGAAAAACGATACCCTGATGTGATTTTATTCTGAAATTATTAAATTCAATCCGTTCAATACTTCGTATATTGACATTTTTTTCGCATTTGAAATATACGGCAAATCCGTTGGCTTCAATATCAAAATTATTAAAGCTCAAATCTTCAACTTTAGCATACCCCGAACAATTTCTACGCAGATAATATTCAGGATGATACGAAAGTATTGCCGTGCCTCTGCCGCGAAAAGTTATATTACTGAAACGACAATGACGCACAATATCATCACTCGGACAACTTATACGGATTCCCTGACACGGGCTGTCAAGTATACAGTTATTGACAGTAACATTTTCACAAATATACTCTCTGTCAGGCAAATGCCTCATGGCACGCAAAACAAGACAGTCATCGCCTGTTTTGAAGAAACTGTCACTGATAACAACATTCTTACAGCCGTCAATATCAAAACCGTCATTATTTATCATTTGCTGATGTCCCTCAACTCGGATTTTTGAGACATAAACATTCTGACAGCAAATCATCCAAATCGTCCAGCCCGGTGAATCGATAAAATTTATACCATTCAATGTAACGTTGCGGCAATTAAAGAACTGCACCATACGGGGACGCGGATGAGGCGGTTTTTTAAAAAAACTTCCGACCGGAACATTTCTGTCATAAAATTCAGGTCCCTGCCCGTTTATTTCTCCGTTTCCTGTAATTGCAATATTTTCTGCATCGGCGGCAGTAATAAAAACCTTGCGGCTCTTTTCAGGTGCAGTCGGCATCGAATCATGTTTGAAATCATCATATTTATACGAGTCGGCATATCCCTGCAGAACAGCCCCCGCAGAAATATGCAATTCAACATTACTTTTGAGATAAAGAGTTCCGCTTGTATAAACTCCCTGTTCAAGCACGACTCTGCCGCCTCCGGCGGCAAAAGCCTTATCAATTTCAATTTGAATTGCTTTTCCTGTTTTTTCTTTTACTGTAAAATCCATTTTTTCAATCTCTGTCATTATAAATTATTCAAAGCAATCTCACGCAGTTCTGCATGAGAGATTTTCCCGATTTTTTTACAAATATTACTGTAAACTGCGGGATTTTTTTCTTTCAAAAGCGTAAGCAATGTATAAATCTCCATTCCTTCGCGGATAGCTTCACTGCGTTTGGAGGGAA
>JAZOSO010000169.1:0-3616 GCA_045657185.1 Victivallaceae bacterium
ATGTTTTATCTACAACGGATAATGAATTATTATCTTTGGTTGGCAGCATATTGTCTCCTTGTGGCTTGCAGTGGTTTAAACCACTGACAATATATCATTGTAAAAAATAAAAATCAAGCTGTGACGGAAAAAAATATCAAATTTTCTTTGCGGATTTGTTGTATTTTCGTTATTTTTGTTGACTTTTACGGTATAAAATCCGATAAAGTTTATACTTATCAACTGCGTTGACCGCAAACGGAATGAACGACATTAAACGGCAGTACCTTCATGTTGAAACAAGCTTTACTTACTCTTGAGTTATCTTTTTTTTGATAAAATTTGCAAAATTGCTTAAATTGTGCTATATTATAACAATTATGTTTTTTTATTTTTGCAAAAGGAGTTTTTATGAAACCGTTTTTTGTATTTTCGGGGCAGGGGGCGCAGGCTCCCGGTATGGGTAAAGATTTATATGAATCATCTGCACGCGCCAAGGCGATTTTTGATGAAGCAGATGAAGTTCTCGGTTATAAATTGAGTGATATCTGTTTCAACGGTCCTGCTGAAACATTGACAGAAACAAAATATTGTCAGGTTGCAATTTACACAATGAGCTGTGCCGCAGTTGAGGCTTTCCGTGAAAAGTATGATGTTGAAGCCGTCAGCTGTGCAGGTTTGAGTCTCGGTGAATACGGCGCATTGTACGCTGCAGGTGCATTTTCATTCGCCGACGGTCTTAAACTTCTCAATAAACGTGCCGAACTTATGGACGTTTGCTGTAAAAATACTTCAGGCGGTATGGCTTCCGTTCTCGGCGGCGACCCCGCAATTATCAAAGAAACTGCCGCAGAATGTGATATTGACGTCGCCAATTTCAACAGCCCCGGTCAAATCGTTGTCAGCGGCGAAAAAGAAAAGGTCAATGCCTGTGCTGATGCTCTGAAAGCCAAAGGTTTGCGCAAAGTTATCGTTCTCAATGTCGCAGGTGCGTTCCACTCCCGTCTGATGAAAGAAGCCGGCGAAGGCTTGGCAAAAGTTCTTGCTGAAACTGAACTTAAAATGCCGCAAGTTCCTGTTTATCATAATTTTACCGCCGCTCCCGCCGCTGATATCGAAACTTTGAAGGCAAATCTTGCCGCACAGGTCGCAGGCAGTGTACAGTGGGAAGGCTGCGTTCGCGCCATGGTCGAAGCCGGTGCAGATACTATGATTGAGTTCGGACCCGGAAATGTGCTTACAGGTCTTCTCCGCCGTACACTTCCCGATGTCGCTTATTTTAATATCAATTCAACTGAATCTTTAGAAAAATTCAACTCCTAACCTATAAGGAAAAAACATCATGTGCAAAAAATTGGAAGGTAAAGTCGCTCTCGTCACCGGCGGTGCCAGAGGTATCGGTAAAGCAATCTGTGAACGCCTCGCCGCTGAAGGCGCAGCAATCGCTGTCGTTGATATCATGCTTGATGTCGCTCAGGCAACTGCTGATGAATTCTGCTCAAAAGGTATCAATGCCAAAGCATACGCTGCAAACGTCGCCAAAATGGAAGACGCCGAAGCAACCGTTGCCGCTGTTGTCAAAGATTTCGGCAGACTTGATATCCTCGTCAACAATGCAGGTATTACCCGTGATACTCTTATGCTCCGCATGACCGAACAGGACTGGGACGCAGTTATTGCCGTCAACCTCAAAGGTACTTTCAACTTCACCAAAGCCGTTGTCCGTCCCATGATGAAACAGCGTGCAGGTAAAATCGTCAATATCGCTTCCGTCGTCGGCCGCATGGGTAATATCGGTCAGGCTAACTATTCTGCTTCCAAAGCAGGTGTTATCGCTCTTGCCAAAACCACTGCCAAAGAATTTGCCAGCCGCAACATTCAGGTCAATGCTGTCGCTCCCGGCTACATCATTACCGATATGACCGGTAAACTCTCACAGGAAGCTACTGATATGTTCCTCAAAATTATTCCCGCAGGCCGCGGCGGTACTCCCGCTGACGTCGCCAACGTCGTCTGCTTCCTCTCATCACCCGACTCAGACTATGTTACCGGTCAGGTAATCAATGTCGACGGCGGTATGTTGATGTAATAGTTTAAGGTTTTTGCAGGGGGAGGCGTTCCACCCGCCTTTTTATTTGCTGTCGCATTGGCGCACCCCGTTGTCTATTCCCACTTTCGGATTTTGCAGGGCAAAAAACGAAAGTTATATAAAAAGGTTTGGAAAAAGATGAGGGGGTGCAGGGGGAGAAGAAAAGAACCTTTCCTCAAAAGGTTTTTTCTTCTCCCCCTGCAATAAATCAGTCATCTTTTATAACACAGCCTATCTTTTTATATGCAGAGTACAATTTTATACATCTGACTTGCGGCGGTTGCAGTTGCGGCAGAGCATCTGGCAGTTTTCGGCGAGAGTTTTACCGCCTTTGCTCCACGGCGTTATATGGTCTGCTTCCATTTCGTCCAATTCAAAATGCTTACCGCATTTAGCACAGATGCCTTTTTGTTTTTCGTAAGCGGTACGTCTCATGCGATTGTCAAAAGCTCTGATTGATAAATATTCCTCCTGACGGGTAAGGACATACGGATATATTCCTTTTTTGCATGTAACATCATCATCTGCCATAAGTTCGGAGATTTCCTTTTCCAGCATAACGGTATCAAAAATCTTATCTTTATAGTGGTTGTAAAGAACTCCCCATGCCAGCCCTTTCATTTCCTTGCGGTAAACGGTAAAAGTCATCTCAACCCAATCAATAACTTTCAAAAAATACGAATACAGTTCATTCGCATTCGGGTCGTGCTGATGTTTTGACATATACTCTTTTACATCGGAATTATTTATCCATTTTATAACGGTTTCGAGGTATTCCTGACGGATCGGAGTACCGTTCATATATTTGTGTCCTTTCAGAAATGCGGCGCAGTTGCTTTTGCTGAATTTCAATTTTGCATCAGAGAGCCACGGACCGGGATAAATGGCATTTCTCAACTCCTGGTCGGTCAATTTTTCCCCTGCGATATTGATTGTTTCAAACCAGTCAAGTTTTTCCCTGTCGTTGCCTTCGCAGAAATAAACCATTACTTTGTAGTCAAGTATCTGTTTTTGTTCTGTTAAGGTCAGATTGTGAAACGCTCTGCCGTTGAGTGAAAACTCCCCGTTTACATACTGACAGAAACTTATTGTCCGCTGCTGACCGTCAAGCACTTCAAAATCATTCTCACTGTTTTTTACCCAGTACATTACATTCAGCGGATAATTTTTTATAATCGTTTCTATTACTGCATTGCGTTTTTTATGTCATAAACAAATTCACGCTGATATTTAGGTCTGATATTCAGTTTTCCATTATAGCCGATAACACCGTTTTCTTCATTGTCAATGTAATTTTCAGCAATTTCACCGATTGTTAATTCATGCAACTCAATTTTCATTTTCCGGTACTCCTTTTTTTACGTATAAGAATTCTGGCATAAGTTTCTTTTTCATTTATTTTAAAACGATGTCCGTAATGAGGATTATCTTCCACATATCTGTCTAATCCTACAATTTTAAACTGTTCAGGGTTGTATTTATCAATAAAAGTAATCGGGACTCCCATTACGCCGTCATAATCGTATGGGATATCAGAAGTTTTATCCA
>JAZOSO010000170.1:0-23437 GCA_045657185.1 Victivallaceae bacterium
GATGACTGATTTATTGCAGGGGGAGAAGAAAAAACCTTTTGGCGTTCCACCCGCCTTTTTATATGGTTCTTTTCTTCTCCCCCTGCACCCCCTCATCTTTTTCCAAACCTTTTAATTATATTTGACATTTTCTTCAGTCAAATTTATAGAAAATTACTGGAAAGATGATAAAAATCAGTCAATGTTTAGTACAAAGCCAAATAAATTTGCCGGCTCGTTGTTGAGAAAATTCAAAAAAGTACGATGATTTGAAAAAATGAATTATTGTGCTATATTATTAAGATTACGGTATTTGTCGCAAAAAGACATTTCGTGTTTTGATTCTGATATAATAAACAATTACATAACGGAGAAAATTATGGCGTTATTCGGCAGTCCAAAATATTCAAAATTGAGTTTGCCCGCCCGGGGAGAACGCAAAATGGTTATTCCTGATGGTTCATGGATCAAATGCCGCAACTGCAGTCAGACATTGTACGCTGACAGACTTGAGGATAATCATCAGGTCTGCTGGTATTGCGGTCATCATTTGGCTATGACTGCGGAACAGCGTATAAAGCTTGTCGCCGACAAGGATTCTTTTGTTGAAATGGATAGAAAACTGGTGTCGGTTGACGCTCTGGAGTTTTCTGATTCCAAAACTTATGTTGACCGCTTGGCTGAAAATACCAAAAAAAGCGGACTTAACGATGCAATTGTTTGCGGTACAGCGACTTTGGACGGCCGTCCTTTTGCTCTCGGTGTTATGGACTTCCGTTTTATGGGTGCAAGTATGGGATCAGTTGTAGGTGAGAAGATTGCCCGTCTGGTTGAGCTTGCTGTTGAGAAGAAACTTCCCGTTCTGCTGGTGACTGCTTCCGGCGGTGCCCGTATGCAGGAGGGGATATTGAGTTTAATGCAGATGCCCAAAACCTGTGCTGCTCTTGAACGGCTTGATGAGGCCGGATTAGGTTATTTTGTGCTTATGACCAATCCGACTTACGGTGGTGTTACTGCCAGTTTTGCCAGTTTGGGCGATATTATTATGGCAGAACCTGGTGCGATGATCGGCTTTGCCGGACCGCGCGTAATTCAGGAAACTACCAACTCCAAATTGCCTGAAGGATTTCAGACTGCGGAGTTCCTGGTTGAGAAAGGTTTGATCGATCGGGTGGTGGAACGCAAAAATTTTCGAAAAGAATTCAGTTTGCTGCTTGAAATATTCAAAAAGTAAGCTATATTATATGCAAAGTTACGAAATCAGTCGGACTTTTACATTGAACAGCCGGTTAATCTGGTCAGGTGGGGAACCAAGCAGCCACGTACTATGCGGTTCAAGTGTGAAAGTCCACTAATGATTAAAGTAACAGCTCTTTGAAAAGAAACGAAAAAAAATCTGATTTTTTTAAGTTTCACGCTTGCAAAAATCAAAAAGCAAGCTATATTAAAGAGTCGTCATGAAAATGATGTTCATTGGCGGGTTGATAGCTCAGTCGGTAGAGCATCGCCCTTTTAAGGCGGTGGTCCCGGGTTCGAGTCCCGGTCAACTCACCATTTTTTTTGTCTATAAGTAAAATTTAAATAGCCGGAAACGGCAGGAGTGGTGAAAAATGAGTCAGGTCTGTTATCTCTGTGGTAAAGGCAAAGTCAGCGGTGGTCACATCGTTCGCAAAGGTCTTGCCAAGAAAACCGGTGGTATCGGTATGCACGTTGTCAAAAATACCAAACGCACTTTTGAAGCTAACATTCAGAATGTTAAAATCAATGAAAACGGTACTGTCAAGACTGTTAAAATGTGTGTCAGCTGTATCCGTACCGGAAACTTCAGCAAAGCATAATGTTTGCTTTAAAGAAAGCTATTTCAAACTCCTTGTTTAATGCAAGGAGTTTTTTTTTGTTTTGATATGACGTGGAATATGATTTTCTTGCGGAGGTTATTGTGAGAAAGATAATTTTTTTGATAATGAGTGTGTTTTGTGTTTTGCTGTTTGGGTGCAATTCAATCGGTGACGGCGTGCCTGAACACTTCAAAACAACTTTTGAGTCTCCTGAATATGTTGATATTGAGGGAGATTGGCGAATTGAAATGAGTTTCGGCAATGAAAATTCATGCGAAATAGTTCTGGATAAAAATCTTTACAGTCGTTTGAGCGTGCGTAAGGGTAAAAAATTCGGAATTTATCTTGCCGACGGTATTCAGCCGATGGTTGCGCCTGTGCTGCGCATAAAATTTGCGGAACCTTTCAAAAAATTGCAGCTTGATGGCAATTTGAGCTGTAATATAAATGGAGGTAAATTTGTAACTCCGTTGGATATAGAGATTTGCGGCCGTGCAGTGTGCTTTTTTAATCAGAGTGCGGCAGAAAAAATATCAGCAGAAATCACCGGACGCGGCAAACTTGCTTTCAAAGGCAATGTTAATGAATTACACGCAGAACTTGATAAACGGGCAGTGCTTGAGGCAGATACAGTCGGAATTTTTTATCTTGAGGGTGAAAACAATAGTATTTGCCGTATAAAATCATGTGAAAAAGCTGAAATTGAGCTTGAGGATGAGGCATTTGCAGATTTTAAAGCGGTAAAAGAGATAAATCATTCTTTGGAAGATAATGCTGATGTTAAATATCCGGTTGTTATTCCTGAAAGTTTGAAAAAGTGATATGTTGTTTGAGGAGAAGAGTTTATGAATATGCTTCTTTGCCGTAATGAGCAGCTCGTCAAGTGTTCTGATTCGCATATGCAGTGCCTGGTTGATGACACCAGGCGTATTGAGCATATAAAAAATATTCTGAAATTGAAAGAGGGGGACGACTGTAAAGTCGGACTTGTCAATCAGGGGTGTTTTAACGGGCGTGTAAGTGCGCTTTCAAATTCGCAAGTTGTTGTAGATTTTGAACTTGCGGATATGGAAAAGCCGCCTGCAAAAATGCCGCTGACCCTTTTTATTGCTATGCAGAGACCGAATACTTTGAAAAAAGTTATTCATTGTGCTGTGACTATGGGGGTTGAAAAAGTCTGCTTTTTCGGCAGTTACAAAGTGGAAAAAAGTTATTGGCAATCATCTGTTTTGCAGGAAAAAAATTTGCAGTTTGAGCTTGATTTGGCAATGGAACAGTGCAAAGACCCGATTGAACCGGAAATTACTTTCTGCCGTTATTTCAAGAATTTTACAGAAGATATACTGCTTCCCTTTCAGGAGCGAAATCCTGTGTTTATTGCTCACCCCGCAGGGAATGTTAATGATGTTTCGCAGATACTCGGCGGAGAAAAAATGTCACCATGCGGTCTGGTGGTCGGACCTGAAGGCGGTTTCACTGATTATGAAGTCGGTCGTTTGCAGGAGATGGGATTGCATCTTTTGTCCTTGGGAGACAGAGTTTTGCGCACGGAGTTTGCATTGGCGGCACTGCTTGAAATTTTCAGTTTGCATTTTTATACAGGCTTGACTTTTGTCAAAAAACAGTTATAGTTAAGCATGACAATATTAAGGAGGCTCCGATGTTTGGTTTTTATAGAGTTTGCAGTGCAGTGCCGCAAGTTTGCATAGCAGATGTCAAATATAATGCGGCAGAGATTGAAAGTCTTTATTTTGAGGCGGCGGAAAATGGTGCCGCTGCGGTTGTTTTTCCGGAACTTGCATTGACTTCTGCAAGCTGCGGAGATATATTTTTGCAGCATAATTTGCTGGAAAATGTCCGTTTTGAAGCTCAGAGACTGATTGAGCTGTCAAATAAAACGGTTATGATTTTCGGGGCACCGGCAATTTATAATAATTCATTGTACAACTGTGCTTTTGTTGCTCAAAATGGTAAACTGCTCGGAATTGTGCCGAAAAGTTCAGGAATAAAAAATTCTGTATTTGCTGACGGCAGAAATATTTACGGAGAGATTTTGTGGAACGGAGACAAGGTGTCTTTCGGCAAAGATACACTTTTCAGTGACGGAAAATTTTCATTCGGAGTTGTTGTCGGTGAGGATTTGAATGAAATGTTTCCGCAAAGTGCCTGTTTAAATCGTGACGGAGCATGTGTTATTTGCAATTTAAGTGCTGTGAAAGAGTTGCCGAACAGTTGGGAAAAACGCTTGAACAGCATGATGGATTTCAGTGAAAGATGTTCATGTGCATATATTTATGCTTCTATGGGGGCAGGTGAATCTGTAACGGATTGCGTTTATGCCGGACATAGTGCAATAGTTGAAAGCGGAATGGTTTTGACGGAAAATCGTCCGTTTGAAACGCAGGGAAATCTGATTTATGACGAAATTGATATTGATAAAATCCGTAATCTGAAACTTCGTAAAAACAGTGGTGCGGATATTGATCCGATGACGGAAAATATTGAATGCGAGATGATTGCAGAAACTGATGAATTGAAATACCGTTATATTGAGCCGCAGGTTTTCATACCTGAAAATCCGCAGGAGCTTGAAGAAATATTACAAATTCAGACTTATGCACTTGCTGACCGTATCAGTCGGATAAACGCCAAAACAATGGTGCTTGGTATTTCCGGCGGGTTGGATTCAACGCTTGCGCTGCTGGTATGTCACAATGTCTGCAAAAAATTAAATCGTCCTTTCAGTGATATTATTGCGTTTACGCTTCCCGGTTTCGGTACGACCGGACGGACTTATAATAATGCTGTTGAATTGGCAAAAGAGCTTGGTGTCACGCTTAAAGAAGTAAATATCAAAGATGCCGCTTTGCAGCATTTCAGAGATATCGGGCATGATGTCAATGATATTGATGTAACCTATGAAAATACTCAAGCGCGTGAACGTACGCAAATCCTTATGGATTATGCAAATAAGTCGGGCGGTATCGTTATCGGAACAGGTGATTTGTCGGAACTTGCACTGGGTTGGTGTACTTATAATGGCGACCACATGTCAATGTACGGCTTGAACAGTTCAATTCCCAAAACGCAAATACGCCCGCTGATTGCATATTATGCTGAAAATTGCAATGAAAAAATTCAGACTGTTTTGCAGGATATTATTGATACTCCTGTAAGTCCTGAACTCCTGCCGCCGTCAAAGACGGGTGAGATAGCGCAGAAAACAGAGGATATTTTAGGTCCTTACGAACTGCATGATTTCTTTTTGTTCCATTTTGTCAAATACGGTGCGTCAGCGGATAAACTTTTCTTTATGGCACAGCGTGCTTTTGCAGGAGTGTACGGCGAAGATGATATCCGCAAAACTTTGAATATGTTTGTTAAACGCTTTTTTACTCAGCAGTTCAAGCGTAACGCAGTTCCTGACGGGGTGCAGGCAAATGATATAAGTCTTTCACCGCGTGGCGCATGGCAGATGCCGTCAGAAGTAAGTTTCAGTGCATTAGGATTGAGTGCGGAGGATAAATAAATGGAAAAAATTCATGTCGGGTCAAGACTTTGCAAGACTATGGATTTGAGCTTGGGACAGAGTCTTTTTGCAGGCAAATTGTTGGAATGGGCGGCAGAATGCGGTTCAATTTTCAGCATGAAATATACCGGCAGCGACCGTCACATGGCACTTTACCGTATAGACGGTCTGAGGATAACTAAACCGATAAAAGTCGGTATGCTTATGGATTTTTATGCTGATGATATACGTTTAGGTGTTCACAGTATCAGTTTCCGTCTTGCAGGAGAGGTGCGCGGAAAGTGTACGATATCAATGGATTGCACTTATGTTCAAATAGATGAAAACGGCGAAAAGATTCCCTTGCCGCCGAAAAGAGAAAAGGAATGATAATGAAAAAGATAAAGTTTTTGCTTTTTGCGTTGTTTGCGGCAGTTTTTTTCTGCGGCTGCGAGATGATAGAAGATGCATTGAATATCAATCTTACAGATGATGTACCGCATTATCAGATATCATTGCACAGTATTGTCAAATATCCGCGCGGTAATGCGATTGAGGAGGAAATAGATACATTCAAGGGTGAAAAGATTGTAATCAACAAAAATTCTTTTCTTGACAGTTCAAAAATTTTTGACGCCGAGCTGGTTCCTTTGCAGGATAAACCGGGTTATTATGATATCATGCTGAAACTCAATGATACAGGTGTCAAGCAGTGGTTTCAGTTGGTGCTGGATTATCGTGATGACCCTGTGGCTATTATTATTGACGGTGCATACTTCGGAATTTTCCGTCCTGACGGCGGACATACCGAGGATGACCAGTGGGTTACACTCAAAGGCCCGTTCAATGAACTTATTGCCCGCGGGATTGTAAAATATGCCCGTCATAACTACCGTCATTTTCACCCGACAAGTACTTTTTGATCATGGCAAAAGAGATAGAGCGTAAATTTTTGGTGCGCGATGAAAGTTTTCGCGAACTTGCGGAATACAGCCGTAAAATCAAACAGGGCTATATGACGGAAAAAAATTCCAACGGAACTTCATTTCGTGTCCGCATTGCAGATGACAGAGCTTATCTGACAGTCAAGGGCAAACCCGTCGGAATTTCACGTGCGGAGTTTGAGTATCCTATTCCTGTTGCAGATGCGGAGGATATGCTTAAATCTTTCTGCGCTTCAAGAATTATAGAAAAGACCAGATATTTTCTGCATTATGCAGGATTTTTATGGGAAGTTGATGTTTTTGAAGGGCGTCACAAAGGGCTTGCTGTTGCGGAAATTGAGCTTGAAAGTGAAGATACAGTATTTGAAATGCCTTCTTTTGCAGGGAAGGAAGTAACAGATGATTTCAGGTATAGTAACTTTTCTTTAAGTATGTCGGAAAATCCCGTTTGATTTTGTCAAACGGGAAAATTTTTCAGTCAGTGACTGCGATTTTGTGAACTTTGGCGTCTTCGGACTTCGGCAGAGTCAAAGTCAGAATACCGTCTTGAGTTTTTGCATGGATTTTGGCAATATCAGTACCTGAGCTGAGCTGAAAACAGCGGCGGAAGACAACTGCACGGTTTTTGCGGCAGAGACAGCTTTTGGCCTCCACAGAGAGAATGCGGTTGGCAACCTCAACTGAAACATTTTCGGGTTTTGCGCCGGGAATTTCAAAATACATCGTTATTGCATGTTCATTTTCAACGATATCCACCAGCGGCATGATTTCAATTGTTTCGCAGCACTGAGTGTGTTTTTCTTCTTTTTTGATTTCACATTTTTCTTTATCATTACATTTTTCGCTCATAATGGACTCCTTTGTTTGTCAGTTGACTTTGATAATGCGGACGGACTCTTTGTCGTTATGACTTTTTGCCATAGTGACGCAGAGGACACCGTGTTTGTATGATGCGTGAGTTTTTTGCGGGTCAATTGCAGATGGGAGTTTGATGCTCTCCTCAAAAGTCTCGCAGTGACATTCATGGCGGATGAGTTTCTCCTTTACTGAATCGTCTTTGCAGCAGCAGTTTTTTTCGGCGCGTACGGTGAGGATGTCGTTTTCAATTTCCACTTTGATGTGTTCATTTTTGCATCCGGGAAGGGGAAGTTTGGCGATGATTTCCTCATCTTTGATTTCCAGTTCGATTTTGCCGATACCGCGGCTTTCAAAGATGGTTTCGGGATTGTAGAACGGGTCAAATTGTTTCAGCATTGCGCTGAACATGTCATCGAAATTTCTCAATGTGGGAGAAAGTTCCGATTTTCGGGTGAGTTTGGTGAGCATAAATACCTCCTGTTTGTTTCAGGCAGTTCATCCGCCTGCTTGGTACAAAATAGAGGTGAAAACGCATTTGCGCAACCGGAAGAGATTTTTTTGCCGCAAAATGGATAAAAGAATTGTTTGCAGGTAAAGTTCGTTTTTTTTGTGATAAATGACTTTTTTTTCATTTTTTTTGTATAAAAAGTTTGATTTTTGCTGTATATGTATTATCTTGTTTGTGATTATAATTGAAAGGGGTTTTTATGGCAAAAACTAAAAATAATTGGCTGAACGGTTTTTTTCGTGCATGGGAGATGCTTTACTGTTTTCCGCTTGACGGAATTGTTTCAGGTTTTGTCTCTGTTGACAAAAGCAAATGTTCAGGCGCACAGGTGCTTACAGGTTTTTTAGGAGCGTCGTTTCTTGCCGGAGTTTTCATGGCGTTGATTGCTGTTGTGGTATCATGGCTTTTGAACCCGATTCCGGGTGCAATACTCGGCTCAATCATTATTACAGCATTGTTGGTATTCAGCGACAGATGCGCCGGCGTAACGCTTTTCAGCAACATGGTTGCCAAGCGTACACAAGGGCGAAAAATGGGCGATATCCTTCTTGAACAGGACAGTTCTCCGGAGCATATTGATTCAGGGATTGCCAGTGCAGTATTTTCATTTGTACTGCTTTTGAAGCTGGTTATGTTTTATTTTATCATGCTGTCAAAGAATTTTCATCTGCTGACTCTCATTACATTTGCAAGTGCATATACACAGGCTGTAGTTCTTAATGCTCATACCGGGCAGGCGGCATATTTCGGTTTTGCGATTTCAAAAGAGAAACATGTTTTTTACGGACTGGCAATATTGCTGCTTTTGTGCGGAGTTAAGTTCAATTTGATGATAGCATTGGCATTTTTCGGCGGCATTTTCCTTTGGAATTATTGGATAAGGGAGAGCTTTATCAAGCTGGCATACGGCAAAAGCGATGAAAGTCTGACGCTTTACGGTGAATGCGCTTCAATGATTGCCGCAGTAATTGCATTTATTTACAGCGCAGGTGCTTTCACTTCATAAAAAGCGTTTATTATGAACAGGATAATCATACATTGCGGAGACGGCAGGGGCAAAAGTTCTTCGGCAATCGGAACAATTATGCGCGCTTTGGCGCATGGCAGAAAGGTTCTTGCAGTGCAGTTTTTCAAGCCTGAAAAAGATTCTGCTTTAAAGTCTCTTCTGCAGTTTTTCCCCGAACAGCTGACTGTCAGAAATTATGGTAAATGGTACTTTGCCGACCGTCCCGATGATAAGGCAGCAGATATATATTTTAATGCTTTGCAGGAGATAAAAGAATTGATTGCAAAGGAGAATTTTGAAACAATTCTCCTGGATGAGATTTTTTATACCGTCAATTTTAATCTGCTTGCAGAAAATGATATTGTGCAGCTGCTGCAAATGTTTGATAATAAATGTTTTATTATGACAGGAAGAAATGCTCCGCTTCAACTGTCGGAGATTGCAGATACTGTAAGCTGTATAAAATGTGAAAAGCATGCCTTTGACCGGGGAATAAAGGCTGAATGCGGAGTTGAATTTTAGATTTTGTAAATAGGGTTTGATAAAAATGGCAGTAATTGCTAAAAAAAATAAGTATCAGATGGACATGTGCCGCGGTCCTTTGAAAAAACAGATAATCACTTTTGCGGTTCCGTTGGTTTTTACAGGTTTGCTGCAAATCTTTTTTCATGCGGCGGATTTGATGGTAGTCGGCAGATTTGCTTCGTACCGTGCTTTGGCGGCGGTCGGGTCAACCGGTTCGCTTACCATGCTGATAATCAATGTTTTTCTCGGTATATCAATCGGTACCAATGTATTGGTTGCCCGTTACCTCGGAGAGAAGAACCGCAAAGAAGTCTCAAGAACTGTGCATACGGCAATTTTGTCTGCGCTGCTCGGCGGTATAGCTCTGGGGATTTTCGGTATTGTGATGTCAAGAACATTTCTGCAAATGATGTCAACGCCGGACGATGTTATTGATATGGCAACTTTGTATATGCGGATATATTTTGCCGGTATGCCGGTGGTTCTGCTGTATAATTTCGGCAGTTCAATCATGCGTGCGGCAGGCGACACCAAGCGGCCGTTTTATTTTCTGGTTATCGGCGGTGTAATAAATGTACTGCTGAATCTCTTTTTTGTGCTGGTTTGCGGTATGGATGTAGGCGGTGTCGCACTGGCGACAATCATTTCTCAGGCAGTTTCTGCGGGAATGATTATGCGTTCTATTATGCACATGGGGGAAGGTTGCCGTTTGGTTTTTAAAAAGCTCAGGATAAGCTGGAAAAATTTGCGTGAAATGCTTTGGCTCGGAGTGCCTGCAGGATTTCAGAGTTCATGTTTTTCTCTTGCCAATATTCTTATTCAGTCCTCGCTCAACAGTTTCGGTTCAGAAGTTATGGCCGGCAGTGCGGCGGCAGTGCAGTGGGAGGGATTTTTATTTGTTTCTTCCACCGCATTGGGGCATACGATGGTAAGTTTTGTCGGACAGAATCTCGGCGGCAAACAGTATAAGCGCATCCGTGAAAGTATTCGTTACGGAATGATTTTTACGATAGTTCTTACTCTTGTTATGAGTGGAATTATGTTGTTATTCAGAGAGCCTCTGCTTGCGATGTTTAATAAAAATCCTGAAGTTATCAAATGGGGGGTATTGCGTTTCCTTATTTCATTGCCGCTGCAATGGGCGTGTTCTGTTATGGAAGTGGAGACCGGTGCATTGCGAGGTTTGGGATGTTCAATAGGGCCCACACTGATAATGATATTCGGTATTTGTGTATTCCGTATTGTCTGGTTGTGGACGATGTTCAGAGCAGTGCCGACCTATGCAGTTTTGATATGGTCGTTTCCGATTTCATGGATGATTGTTGCATTATCTGCAGGTATTTATCTGTGGTATCTGCTCAAAAAATATCCGCAGGAAAATATGGTGAATTAAATGGCTGTGTCAAAATATCAAATGGACATGTGCCGCGGAAATCTCGCACGGCAGGTTTTGGTTTTTGCAGTTCCTCTGGTTTTTTCGGGGCTGCTGCAGGTATTGTTTCACTCGGCTGACTTGATGGTAGTCGGGCGTTTTGCGTCACATCATGCGCTGGCAGCAGTCGGTGCGACGGCGGCTCTTACATGGCTGATGATAAATATTTTTATCGGGATGTCAGTGGCAACAAATGTTATAACTGCCCGCTGTCTCGGAGAGAAAAACCGTAAGAATACTTCAAAGGTGGTACATACATCTATTGCCGTATCGCTTGCAGGCGGTGCTTTTCTGGCATTTATCGGAGTATGTTTTTCAAGATTTTTTTTGAAGCTGATGGATACGCCTGATGAAGTTATTGATATGTCAACTTTGTATATGCAAATATATTTTGCTGGGATGCCGGTAGTGATGCTTTACAACTTCGGCAGTGCGGTTCTGCGTGCGGCAGGCGACACCAAGCGGCCGTTTTATTTTTTGATAATAAGCGGTATTGTCAATATTCTTCTCAATCTTTTTTTTGTGATTTGCTGCGGCATGGATGTCGGCGGAGTTGCGTTGGCAACTGTTATTTCGCAGGCAATAGCGGCAGGATTGATATTGAAAGTGCTGACCCAAATGCACGGAGGATGCCGTTTTTATTGGAAAAAACTGCATATTTATTGGGATAGTCTCAAGGAAATTATCCGTATCGGTGTGCCTGCCGGTTTTCAGGGGGCATGTTTTTCCATTTCCAGTATGCTTATTCAGTCTTCCATAAATTCATTCGGCTCGGAGGCGATTGCAGGCAATACGGCGGCAGGGCAGTGGGAAGGATTTTTCTTTGTTGCATTCGGTGCATTTTCTCAGACTGCTGTAAGTTTTGCGGGGCAGAATCTCGGAGGCAAACAGTATAAAAGAATTATTGAAAGCGTTAAATATTGTACATATTATTGTACCGCATTTGCAATTATCGGAACTTTGCTGATATGGATTTTTCACAATGAGACACTGGCATTTTTCAATAAAAATCCCGAAGTTATCCGCTGGGGAATTTTGCGTTATAAAGTTTTTATGCCGTTGGTATTTTTCGGTGGGTTAATGGAAATATTTGTCGGTGCAATGAGGGGACTCGGTTATTCTCTCGGTCCGACAATCGTAATGATTTTCGGTGCGTGTATATTCCGTATTGTCTGGGTGATGACTATTTTCAAATATTTTCATTCAATGTCAGTGTTGATATTGTCCTATCCGGTATCGTGGATATTGATATCATTGGTAATGATTTTTTATTTCCGTAAAGCCATGCAGAAATATCAGTATTGAAATAAATTGTCTTTTTTTTGAGAAATATTCTTGTATTTTTTATTTGTATGGTATATCTTTTGTCAGGGAGATTTATTTATGGATGAAAATACAGATAATTTTGAGGAACTGGTAAAGCGCGGTGTTGAATCTGATGTGCTGGATTATAAAGGTCCGATGGATTTTCGGGCAATAGGACGCGCAGGACAGGCAAAAATCGCACGACACATGGCCGCACTCGCCAATACTCACGGCGGACATATTGTTATCGGAGTCGGGGAAGATGCCGGCGGACATCCCTCGGTTTATACCGGATTGACGGCGGCGGAAGCTCACTCTTTTGACCCGTCAGGTGTAGGGCCTGTCATAAATCACATGATTGAACCTCCGATAGATTTTGTCATTGAGCGTCCGCTGGTGGACGGCAAGCGTTATGCGATAATCAAAGTCAGACCTTTTGAAGTGATGCCGCATGTATGTTCTCAGGGGATTGCACCGCAATTGCAGCAGGGTGTTTTTTATATCAGGACTCAGGAGGCGGCAAGCCGTCCTGCCTGCCGTGCGATTGAACTTCACGGACTTATAAAACGGGCATTGCTGTCACAGCGTGCGCAGTTGGCGGAACTTTTGCGTAATGTTCTTTCTGAAGAAAAAATACCGCTGACAGAAGGTGAAAGTGAACGCTATTTTGAGGATGATGCCGCTTATTCCAGAGGATATTTCATCCGCCGCAAGCAAAATCAGGACGGGTTCGGCGCAAGTGTTATAGAATTGCAAATCCGTCCCCAGTGGCATTATGATCAGCAGAAGTTTTCTCTTGAGTCGCTCCGTGCCGCAGTAAATATGGCAGGGGAAAAAAGTTTTGCTCCCGGAAATCTGCTTACCGGGCGGGATGTCAGAAGCGCATATTTTACCAATACTTCATTGCGTGCCATGCCTGATAATGAATTGCGTATGTGGCAGTTATCACGGAGCGGACTTTTTGAATTGCTTTATCAGGTTCCTAAAACCGGTGTCGGAAGTTTTGAAAGTTTGAAGACTTCTCTTGATTCCGCATTGCAGAAAATCGCTGAAATTTATCACTATCTGCTGCTTGACGGCGGTGAAGTTAAAGTCAGTCTTGCTGTTTATGACGGTTTGCGTCAGCTTTCCGATCCGGAAACTGAACCGTCAGGCAAATGGGAGGAAAAAATCCCTGTTGATGAAATTTACAGTTCAAAAACTGCTGCATTGCTGCAAAATCTGTCAGATTATATTTTGTAAGTTCTGTTTCCGTTGAGACCGAACAAATGCTGTTTGGTGGTAAAAAAAGAGCTGCTGCTTACCTTTCTTTAAGGTTTGCAACAGCTCTTTTGTTTTATTTCAGCGGTCAGTAATCGAGGTTGAAACTTGTTTCTGCGCCGCTGCGTATTTTAAGCGGCATGTCGTGTGATTTGAACGGAATCAGGAGAATTGTCCAGTTCGTATGCTGTGTGGAGGTTTCAATACCTTTGATAACCTGAACGGGTTTGCGGGTTTTGGCTTCCAGAATGTTGAAAGCAAAACGGCTGTAACCGGTGCGGGTAAGTTTTTGCAGAAGCGGAACTTCAGGAATTGCGACATTCAAAGAAGTATCGGGAATCGGAATCGGGAGGGTTGGTGTCCCGATTGTGATTTTGTTAGTGTCTGTTGCCAGAACGCCGCAGAGAATTTGCACGAGATAATCGGCATCTTTGGCATCACGGCTGACGATAACGCCCTGTTCTGCAAGGTGCATTTCAAAATATCCCTGAACATACGGTTTGTCAATTTGCGGTGCAAGATAATCGTATTCAATGAAAAGTTTTTTGCCTTCATAAGGGGTGAAATCAGCATGGCTGATGCCGCTTTCAATAACAGTTGAAATCAGAAATTGTTCAACTGCGGTTCTGCCTGTTTCACTGATACGGGGAGCCGAACAGCTGCAGAATAGAAAGAGCGCAAGAATAGCAGTAACCGTTATAAAATATTTTTTCATAATTATTTCCCTTTTTTTGTGATTTGTAAAAAAGATAATGATTACTAATATACTTTGCTCAACAATAAATGCAAGTAAAATTTTTCATTTTTTGATGTATTTGCAAAAATCAATGGAGCATATCTTCCCTGCAATTTGAATTATTCAAGAACAAATCCGTAAGTCATACCTGCTTCGGCGTTGAATTTCATGCCGTTTGTCAGAGTGCCTTTAAAAGGTCCGATAACGGCACGGGCTTTCAAATTTCCGGGCAGGTTGAAAAACTTTTCTCCTCCTGTTTTTGCATGCAGAAAGATTACATCATTGCCGACCCAGACGGGGTCTGAAATTTTGCTGCAATAACGGTGAATGTTATGTTTTTTCATCAGACTTGCGTAAAACTCCATCGGCAGATTGGCAAGGGTTGAGAAATAATGTGAAATACCGTTTTTCTTTTTCATTACAAGAACTGCTTTGCCTGTATTGTCTTTGCCGAAAAGATTTTACCAGCATGACATTTTTTCAAGTTCCTGAATTTCCGATGCCAATATTTCAGGTTGAAACGCAACATTGTAAATTACGAAATTTTTGCTGTTGGTATATGCGTGGATATCTCCCGGCATAATGGCGAAACAGTCCCCCTGAATCAGACCGTAGGTGTAATTTTCATCTTCAAAATTAACCTTGTGGGTAGTGTGACCCTCTGTGACAAATACCAGTTCAATAAAATCGTGAGTATGCGGTGTCATCTGCGTTCCCTGCAGACAATGAGTGATGCAGAAAGGAAAATCCTTTATCGGAAACATTTTATCGGCAAAATATTGTTTCATATCGGTATTTTCCTTTCAGAATTTTATCAGAATTTGAAAACATCTGTGCTTTTGCGTCCTGCAAGTGCCGATGCAAGGAAGAGCGTTGAACCGAGAAAAAGCATCGTCCAGACGCCGAATGCACAGGCAATTGCAGGACCGTTGCCGAGGAATTGACTCAATTCAAATAATGCTTTGGTAATCGGATAAAATGCACTTTTCTGTGCCAGAATAAGTGAGTCGGAGACTTCAAGCATGGAGAAACTGAATGCAAAAAGTCCGCCGATGAGCAGGTGCGCTCCGATAATCGGAAAAGTTATGCGCAAAAATGTTTTGTGTTCGGATGCTCCGAGGTTGCGGGCGGCAAATTCAAGATCGTCAGGAGTTTGCTGTAATCCGCTTGATGCACTGCGTATTACATAAGGAATACGCCTTATGGCGTAGGCTACTCCCAGAAGCAGCAGCGGATTGCCGTTGGGATTGAAAAAGTCACGCGCCCAGTCGATTTTGGTTGACATTCCGATATAGCCGAATGCAATAACAATTCCCGGAACCGACAGCGGCAGCATACAAAGAATATCTGCGAGAATGCCGCATTTGAGCTTCCATTTGTTTTGAATTAAAGCCCCTGAAAGTCCGAGTATTACGGCGATAACAGTCGCCAGCAGAGCGTAACGCAGACTGTTGACTATACTTGGTATTACTATCGGATTTGAGAGTGCCTCCTCAAAATGGATGAGGGTGAATACCCGCGGCAGCAGTGTCTGATAATATTCCTGACTGAATGCACAGCAAAGCAGCATAATATGCGGCAGGAGACTTATCAATGCCAGCAATGCAAATGCCGCAAATGCCAGATAAGAGGCGGAACCGCGCAGAATATATGCACTGCTTTGCCGCGAACCTTTGCCGGTGACTGCGTTATTGGTACGGAGCATTTTTTTGGCAATGAGATAGAGAACGGTTGAGAAAAAGAGCATGACTGCAACTTGAGCATACGGCAGCGGGTTGCTTTCAATTTCATTCATTCCGTTGAAAATCTGAACAGGTGTGGTGCGGGTAAAGCCGAACATAAGAGGAGTGCCGAGTTCGGTAAAACTCCATATAAGAATGATACTGCATCCGGCAAAAAGTCCGTTTTTGACCAGCGGCAGAGTAACTTTGAAAAATGTTTTGAGTTTACCTGCACCAAGCAGGTGTGCAGCTTCTTCCATTGACGGGTCAACTGAACTCAATGACGCAACGAGATTGAGATACAGAATAGGGAAGAGGTGCAGAGACTCTATCAATGCTACTGCAAAAAGTTTATTTTCTCCGTCAAAAAAAGCAATCGGCGCACAGCCGAGTGTACGCAGAAGCGTATTTACAACTCCGTAATGCCCGAGAAACTGCTGAAATCCCAATGCTCCGACAAACGGCGGCAGAATCATCGGCAGCAGCATGAAAAAAGATACCATGTTTTTGCCTTTGAAATCATATTTGTTGAAAAGCAGAGCAAAGGGAAATGCAAGCAGTATTGTAAAAAATGTGGTAAGTAATGCTATTTTCAGTGAGTTCAACAGCCCTTCACAAGTTACAGGGTTGCGGAAAACTTCACTGATAAGAGAGAAGTGCAGTCCTTCACGGATGACCAGATAAATCGGCAGCAGCAGAAAAATACTCAGAAATCCGATGAGAAGTGCAAATGCCAGATAATGAAAAATATTTGCACTTTTAAAAAATTTGTTCATAATTATAATCCTTTCCGGGCCAGTTCAAGAGCTTTGCGGTAATTTTTGATAGCTGTATCGCTCCATTTTCTGCGGACTGCAGCGACATCCACTGCACTGTGATTGGCGGACACACGCAGTTGATTTGAGGCATTTTTTGCTTCGGAGTAGGGGACTATCATGGTGTTGAAAGCCTTTGCAGCCTGGGGTACTTTGTCATACCCTCCTGCATTCAGAATTGCTTTGTGCGCAGCACGCATCTCTTCAATAACATCCAGCATGGTTGTACGGATAAGTATGCGTATCAGATTGAAATAAGGTCCTGTCCAGCGTCCGTTATAGTAAACATTTTTACTGCTGATATATGGATTATATGAGCCGGGAGATAAATCTTTTCTGTCAGCTTCTGCGTGAACATCTTTGCGTATAGGCGGACGCAGGAGTGCATATTTGCGGGGACCGTTGGGAACACCGACACGGTGGTTCCAGAGTTTCTGTCCGTTTTTTGAGAGACAGAAGTCAATGAATTCGCAGGCGATTTTTTTATTTTTTGCACCGCGCAAAAGCTGTATCGGGTCGGCACTGACAAAACTGCCGCCGTCAGGAGTAATATAAATTATTTTTTCTCTGCCTTCAGGTGACATGGCGCTTGTAAATTGCTGTTCAGCAAGTGTATAAAAATCAATTGCCATGCCTATTGCACCGTCTCCGGCACCGACTTCACGGGTAACTTTGCCGGCACTGTCGGTTACAGAACGGGAGTTTGCGACAATGCGTCGGATGAGGTCAAATCCTTCTGCAAAACCTATTTCAAGACCTTTGGCAGGGCCGTGTTTTTTTACGGCTTTGTACATTTTTTCCTGCAGAATGGATTCAAAACATTTGGTCACGGAACCTGATTTTGAGGGGTCGGCAACAACAACTTTGCCGAAAAATTCGGGACGCGCCATATCATCCCAGCGTTTTATATCTGCGGGGTTGACTCCGCACTCTTTAACGGCATCCGGATTTATGCAAATACCGAAACTTGAAAGACATACGCCGTAATAAAGACCGTTTTTGTCATAAAATGTTTCTCCTGCAAATGCGGGGGGGATAATATCATTTTTGAAATATTCGGGGTGGCGTTTGCTGACTTCGGCATCCACGGCAAATCCCATTTGAGCTACACGCGCCTGGTCAAATGTGCCGCCTCCGAAAAAGAGGTCAATATCAATCCCGACATCTGATTCCAGAAACATTTTGCGCGCGTTGCGTGCTTCTGCCGGAGCATCAGGTGATTGATTGCGGCTGAATGCACCTTGTACAACGGGATTCCATTTTTTTCCTTTTGCTTCGTAATAATGGCGGAATTCCGATTCAAAACGGTCGGAAATATAGCGGATGATATCGCTGGTGCCGCCGATATTGCGGTAGTCAAAACGGACGGAACGGTTATATTTTTTGAAATAATATTCCTTGAAAGCGTGCTCAAATTCACTTTTGATTGTCTCAACATGCGGGGTGACAATAGTGAGAGTGTCCTCATCTTCCGCATAATCCGCACTCTGCGGTGCAGGTTTAAGTACAAAAGGAATTATGAGCAAAAGCAGAAATATTCCGGAGGCAAGCAGAATTTTTTTCATTTCTTTTTAAGCACCATGGTATGAGATTTAGCAATATTGAGAGTGAGATTTTCTCCGATTTTGCAGCAGGCGGGTTCACTTGAACGGACGCGCATAGCACCGTCAGCGGTATTGAAGAGATATTCGGTATGGTCGCCCATAAAAATTTCTTCAGCAAGAGTGCCGCAAATCATATTGGCATCAGATTTTTCTCCGAAAGAGATATGTTCCTCTCTGACGCCGACTGTAACTTCTTCACCGACGGCAAAATCCAAATCCGGATTGACTGCGGCATGATATTCCATACTGCGGCATTGAACAGTATAAAAATTTTCTTCTTTTTTAATGATTTTTCCGTCAAAAAAGTTTATTGCTCCCAGAAATTCAGCGGTAAATGCAGTGTGAGGTTTGAAGTAAAGCTCCTGCGGAGTGCCGCATTGAACAATTTTTCCTTCCTGCATGATGCCTATACGGTCAGCAACGGACAATGCTTCGGTACGGTCGTGGGTGACATAAATTGCGGATACCTGACGGGCTTTCAGAATACGGCGGATTTCAGTGCGCATGGTGTCACGGAGTTTGCTGTCAAGGTTTGACAACGGTTCGTCAAGCAAAAGCAAATCCGGCTTGACCGCCAATGCACGCGCCAGAGCTACACGCTGCTGCTGACCGCCGGAGAGTTCAGTTGTAAGTCTTTTTTCAAAACCTTCAAGCTGAACGAGTTTGAGAAGTTGTGCGACTTCTGCTGCAATTTCATTTTTCGGCATTTTCGCCATTTTCATACCGAAAGCGATATTTTCAAAAACGTTAAGGTGCGGCCAGAGCGCATAGTTTTGAAAGACCATGCTCATACGGCGTTTTTCGGGGGCGAGAGAATTGATGCGTTTGCCTCTCAAAATGCAGTCGCCGCTGTCTTCTGCAAGCAGTCCTGCAATGATTCGGAGCAGAGTTGATTTGCCGCATCCTGACGGACCGAGGAGGAAAAAGATTTCATTTTCATTGATGTCAAGGTCAAACGGGCGCAGAATCATTTTGCCTTTTTGATAAGACTTGGATATCTGCCGTAAAGAGAGTAGAGAATTGGTCATAATTAAAACTTGTTGTAATGGATTTTGTTGATATCAAATCTGCTTTGCGGTTCTTTGTCTTCGGCTTTGAAGCCCATGGCAACAGCTGCAACAGGGATTATGTTTGAGGGTAAATTGAAATATTTGGAGATAGATTCCATGCGTTCTTCGCGGGGGTGTACGCCGAGCCAGCAGGTACCGATATTGTGAGCTTCGGCAGAGAGCAGCAGATTTTCAACTGCGGCACTGACGTCCTGCAGAAGGTACGAGATTGAATTGATATGCGCACGGTCAATATCGCCGCAGACAATAATTCCGTGAGAGGCATCTTTGAGAAATGCTCCGTGCGGCATGTATTGTGCGATATCTGCAAGGATTTTTTCATCGTCAATAACTATGAATTCCCACGGGTCAAGACGCATGGCGGAAGGTCCCGACATGGCATCGCGGAGAATTTCATTGATGGTATCGGATGGGATTTTTTCGGCAGTATATTTGCGGATACTGCGTCTGGAACGGAAAATATTTGCAGTTTTTGTCATATATAAATCCTTTATTTATCAGGGGATGAACTGTAATCAAGCAATTTGAGTTTTTCAGGAGTACGGAGTTTGTTGATGATTTTAAGCTCCAGCTGGCGGACTCTTTCCCGTGTCAGACCGTAACGCTCGCTGAGTTCGGTAAAAGGTGTCGGTTTATTGCCGAAAAGCCCGAACCTGAGAGTGATTATTTCCTGTTCGCGCGGGGAAAGTGTTTTAATAAGTTGATAAAGTATTCTGTAAGTTACATCTTTGTCAAAATTGGTAAAATCTCTGCAGTCGGCAGTATCTTTCAAGGTGTCTTCAATGGAAAATTTTTCATCCTGACTGCCTACGGGAGACTGCAATGAAATAGTTTGCCGTGCCATACAGCGGACGGCATTTATTTTGGCAGTTGACAAGCCTAGAACTTCTGCGATTTCCTCCGATTCAGGTTCTCTGCCTAAATTCTGCACCAGCTGCTGTTCAGTATGATTGATTTTATTTATCAGATTGAGCATGTGAGCAGGAATACGGATGGTACGGGATTGTTCTGCAATGCTGTGGATGATATTCTGTTTGATCCACCAGACGGCGTATGTGCTGAATTTGTGACCGAGGTGCGGATCAAATTTGTCAATGGCACGCATCAGACCGAGGTTCCCTTCCTGCACAATGTCGTTAAAAGCAACACCGCGGTTGCGGAATTTCTGCGCCACGCTTATAACCAGACGCAGATGATTGCGCAGAATTTCATGTTTGATTTCAATCAATCTCTGATTGGCTTTGAAAAGTTCCTGAATATGCTGAATGAGAAGTTCTTGAGGAAACATGAATTTTTCAGCAAGCAGTTTGAGCTGTTCCGGAGTGTAAGTTTTTATAAGTCGTTTATAATCATCAGTATTTATACAATCTTTTTCGCTGTGCAGTGCGATGTAATTACAGATGTGATTGAAAAACATGTCAAGATAATCAAAATTGACTTTGATTGTGCTGCATTCAGCAATAAGCGCAGTTCTGATTTCATGTCCTGCTGAAGATTGGTAATTTTTTTCAAGTTCTGATAAAAGAGAATTTATTTTTTTTCGCCATGCGGCAAAGAATTTTTCGTCAGTACATTCATTTTTTTTCAAAGAAGAAGCAAAAAAGATGTCGTCTTTTGATTTTGCATCGTTTTCAAGACTTTCAAGAATATTGCTCAGGTTTTCTGCCGCAGGCGCGAGGGTGAAGATTTTTTCGCGCAAATCATTCATGGCTTTGTCGGTAAGATTTATGAGGTCATCTCTGTCTTCCTGCGGAGTATTTTCCATATTTTTCAATTCTTTGAGATAGGTGAAAAAGGAATCATCCATGTCATTTGACGACGCAAAAGCTCCGGCAGCTGTTTTCACGCTGCTGTTTTTTGCACTGTTTTTTGTGATATCTTGTTCTGACATATTTTTTCCCTTGAAAAATGTACCGTAAGAAAGATATCATAAAAAATATTTTTTGCCAGTTTTTTTTACGGATAACTGCATTTTTTTATGAAAAAAATTTGCAAAAAGATGATATATTGCTATATTCAATGATGAAATGGTAAATAAATAAAAATGAAAGAAGACAGTTATGGTTGTTTTTAATGAGCCTTTTTTGAAAGATAATGAAACTCTTGTCTGTTGGGGAGACAGTTTGACTTCCGACAGAAATTCGTATGTCGGTGTACTTGAACGCAAACTTGCACCGAGAAATATAAAAGTTGTGAATATGGGACGGAAAGGCGATAAAACTCCGTTGGCTCTGATGCGTCTGGAATCGACACTTTTCAAACAGCAGTTTGACGCATTGTCAATTTTTCTCGGAGTGAATGATGCGATTATCGGCCGCGGCCGCTGGGCAGATGAACCGTTTATTGCACCGCAGACATTTTTTGACAATATGGTATGGATGATATCGCATATAAGGACTTTTCTCGGCGATAAAAAAATATCAATAGTAATTCCTTATTCGCCGTTTGAAGCGGATGCTTATTATGAATTCGGCGATTGTCTGGCTCCTTATATTCAAAAAGCCAGAGATGCGGCATCTCTTATGCAATGCCGTATCGTGCCGTTGGATTTGGCTTATGAAGAATACCGTAACGCCAAAGGGCTGCGTTCAGAGAAAATTCTGACTTATGACGGAGTGCATCCGACTGCCGAACTCGGAGAATTTACTGCGCAAATCATGCTTAAAAGCTGGGGAATGATTTGAGGTGTATCATGGATATAACCACTACAATTAAAAAGCATGATAATTTTCAGCTTGAGTTTAAGACTGTTTATCCGATACATCCGGAAAATAAGGTCACGGAATATAATGCGGATGTTTTCTTTTTTCTGCCCCGTAATCTGGCGGTAAATGAATATACATTTTCAAGCCGTGAGTTCTATAATGACTTTTCGGAATATATACGCTTCAAGACTCCTGATTTCAGTCTCTCATCTCTGGTGGAAAAGGATAATCCCGTAATTGCAAGATTGTCGGAAGCCATTGACAAACTGCCGTCTGAAACAGAGGAGTTTAATCAATGTTTGAAAATGTTCTGTTCAATTCTTAAATCATCTCTGCGTGACAGCTGTACCGAAGTAAAAAATTCTGAAGACAATATAAAAACAGAATTACTTGACAACTTTATTGCCGACAGCACTGCAGCGTTGAAAAATTTCCGCATTTTAAAAAGCCGTTTGAAAAAATATCCCGAAGAATTGCAGATGTTTGAACTTGCAGATGAGTTTTTGAGCCTGACCTTCAACCGATATATGTATGATTTGTGGAAGTTTTTTACTCAAACTGCTGAAGATAAATCTGTTACGGAGAAAATTGCTCCGGTGACTTATGCCGAAATTGAATACCGCAAGAGTTGTAAATATTCTGCTGTTCCTGATAATGAAGGCGATAATTCAGAACTGCTCTATCGTGAAAGTTCGCTGAAAAAAGTTCTGGCAAACATTCTTTTTTTGAATGTTGAGACCCGCCGTGACGGTACTATGCTTGAAAATATTTTCATGGCATTTGCGGCGGCGGTGGCAATGATTTTCGTGACAGCTATCGCTTTTATCTGGCAGGGGCTGTATCTTGAGGAATTTTCGTTTTCGTTTTTTGCGGTCTGGGTTATTGCATACATGTTCAAAGACAGGATAAAATCACAGCTTCAGCTGTATTTCCTTTCCAAACGGAGTCATTATTCCTATGATTACCGTCAGAAAATTTTTGACGGTTTCGGTAATGAAATCGGTGTTTTCCGGGAGGGCTTCCGTCATTGCAACGGCAAGGATATTGACGAGAAAATTTCTGAAGTCCGCAACCGTACCATTATAAGCCGCCTCGTCAACGGTTCGCAAGAGGAAAATGTTATCGTCTATCGCAAAAAAATTGAACTCAAAGGAGACTCCTGTAAAGATATTTTCCGAGAATTCAATGTTGAGGGTGTTGTAAATATTTACCGTATGAATGTTCGCCATTGGCTTAACAAAATGGATAATTCCGTCCGCAGTATTTATTGTTCAGACGGAGAAAATATACAGCCAATTACCGCTCATCGTGATTATCATGTCAATATCATCATGCGTATCGGCGGTAAACACTGCCGAGAGCAGTATATCCGTTACCGTCTCATCCTCTGTCGTGACGGCATTCGCAAACTGATAAAATTTTAGCCTGGTTATAAAAGCTGACTTATTTACGCCAATTTTAATTTCTTTGGCTCTGTACTAAATATAGACTGATTTTTATTATCTTTCCAATAATTTTCTATAAATTTGACTGAAGAAAATGTCAAATATAATTAAAAGGTTTGGAAAAAGATGAGGGGGTGTTGGGGGAGAAGAAAAGAACCTTTCCTCAAAAGGTTTTTTC
>JAZOSO010000171.1:0-11787 GCA_045657185.1 Victivallaceae bacterium
GAGCTTTTGCTGATGCGATAGCAAAACACTATACCCCAAACCCCTCAATTTTTTATTCTCAAAAAAATAATTTCATTATCTCCCCTCAAAGGGAACAGAGCGAATGCAGAATGAAGAATAGCGTTACAAAAAAACGGACACCCGATTGAGTGTCCGTTTTTTCAAGAACGCCTTACGGCTTACTTGTTCTTGTGGCGCATTGCTTTCAATTGCTTTTTGCGTTTATGCTTAGCAATTTTTTTGCGTCTTTTCTTTTTAAGGTTACCCATGATAAATTTCCTTCTTTAAATATATCATACGAAAATATATTTTACTTGTCAATCATATAAGATAGCACATTTTTTGAAAATTTCTCTATCAGAAATGATTTTTTTTGATATTTTCTTTGATTTTTATTCAATTATGACTGATTTATAGTCCTTTCCGGCAGGAATGAAGGGCAAAACGTGTTCTTCATAACCCGTATGAACATCAAGCAGGAACGGCCCCGGTGTATTCAGCATTTCACGGATAGCGTCGTCAAGTTCTTCGCATGTAAATACTTCACGGGCAGGGATTTCGTAACCTTCGGCAATTTTCACAAAGTTGGGATACGGTCTTTCGCCCATACACTGTGTGCCGCGGTCACATTTTTCGCAATTGTGACCTTTGACACCGCAAGAACCGTAACAGCGGCCGAGAACGGTATTGCCGCGGTTGGAACCGTAGAGACGGTCTTCCCACTGTGCAACCATACCGAGGTGCTGATTATTGAGAATTATCATTTTGACATCAAGTTTCTCAACCATAAGTGTACCGAGTTCCTGAATATTCATCTGGAAACTGCCGTCGCCGTCAATATTGATAACAAGAGCATCGGGACATGCGGCTTTGGCACCCATAGCGGCGGGAAGTCCGAAACCCATTGCACCGAGACCGCCCGAAGTCAAAAGCTGACGGGGGCGTTTATAGCTGTAATACTGAGCAGCCCACATCTGGTGCTGTCCGACACCGGGAACAATGGTAGCTTCGCCGTCGGAGAGTGCAGAGAGACGCTGAACGACATATTGCGGCTGAAGAGCATTTTCCTTGCGTTTATAGCGGAGGGGGTATTTTGCTTTCCACTCTGCAATTTGAGCAAACCACTCTTTGTATTCACCTCTGACGGGATTTTGATTAAGCATGATAAGAGACTGTTTGACATCAGCGATAATGCCGAGATGAGCATGTTTGTTTTTGTTGATTTCAGAGTCATCAATATCAATATGAATAATTTTTGCATCACGGGCAAAGTTTTCGGGAGTGCCGGTGACACGGTCATCAAAACGTGCGCCCAATGCAATCAGCAAATCACATTCATTAGCGGCATAGTTTGCATAAACTGTTCCGTGCATACCGAGCCAGCGCAAACTCAATTCGTCATCTTCGGGAAAAACGCCGATGCCCATAAGAGTTGTAGTTACGGGGATATTATAAGATTTTGCAAATTTTATCAATTCCTCTGAAGCATCAGCAGAGATGATACCGCCGCCGGCATAAATGCAGGGGCGTTGAGATTTTTTAATCATCTTTTTGACTTCTTCAATTTCATCAGCTGTCGGAGCTTGCGGAATTGAGTATGCAGGAATATCCATTTCAGCATCAAAGTCAACTTCACATTCAGTAAGCTGAACATTTTTGGGAATGTCAATTACCACAGGGCCGGGTCTGCCGCTCTTGGCAAGATGAAATGCTTCCTTGAAAATGCGGGGCAAATCTTCAGGAGAAAGCACCAGATAGCTGTGCTTGACCACAGGACGGGTCATGCCGATAATATCTGTTTCCTGAAAAACGTTTTTACCGATCATGTCACTTGAAACCTGACTGGTAATAAATACTGTGGGGATTGAATCCATGTAGGCGTCGGCAATACCGCTGACCAAATTTGTTGCTCCCGGTCCGCTGGTTGCCATAGCGACACCGACCTTGCCGGTGGCTCGGGCATAACCGCATGCGGCGAAAGCCCCGCCCTGTTCATGGCGGGGAAGAATAACTCGGACAGAGGACTTGCTGAGAGCTTGGTGCATGGCGATAGCGGGACCGCCGGGATAGGCGAAAACGATATCGACTCCGAGCAGTTCAAGGCAGCGGACTGCGATTTCGTTTCCTTTCATTTTTATCGGACTCTTGTTCATCAAATACCTCAAGTTTGGGGTTAAAATAGCTTATTCAAGTCCTAATATAGTGTAATTATCTTTTTTTTCAAGTCTTTTAACAATAAATAACTTGTATTTTTGCAAGTAAGATGTATATTTGTCGTATGGAACAGTTTCGTACAATCATCAACATTATTAGCCCGGTCCGCTGATTTATTTGGAGAGAGCGGATTCGGGGTGTTTGCGTTTATCTCTCCAAAAAAGCGTTTTCTGATGTTAAAATAAAATGAAAGTTGATGATATGAATAAAGCAAATTATATAGAAATCCTTGATACAACTCTCCGTGACGGAGAACAGACTCCCGGTGTTGCATTTGCCCCCGCAGAAAAACTTGCCATTGCCAAAATGCTTCACTCCAATTTGAATATTGACCGCCTTGAAATCGGTTCAGCCCGCGTCTCTGACGGAGAAACTGACAGTGTAAGCCACATCATTGACTGGGCAAAAAAACTCGGCATTGTCGAAAAAATGGAAATCCTCGGCTTCGTTGACGGCGGCAAATCCGTTGACTGGATTGTAAGCGTCGGCGGCAAAGTCATAAATCTCCTTGCCAAAGGTTCACTCCGTCACTGTGAAATCCAACTCAAAAAATCCCCGGAAGAACATTACGCTGATGTAAAAAGCAACATTGAACTTGCCGTCAGCAAAGGTTTGAAAGTCAATGTCTATCTGGAAGACTGGACAGGCGGCATGAAACATTCCCGCGATTATGTGGAAAATTTTATGGATATGCTCATTTCTCTTCCCGTTGAACGCGTCATGCTTCCTGATACTCTCGGCATTGCCCGCCCCGATGAATTGCATGAATATTTCAAATGGATGCGCAGCAAATATCCGCAAGTCAAACTTGATTTTCACGGACATAACGACTACGGTCTGGTAACTGCCAACTCTCTTGCAGCAGTGCAGTGCGGCATAAACGGTATCCATACCACAGTCAACGGTCTCGGTGAGCGTACAGGCAATCAGTCTTTGTCCCAGCTTACTGTTGTTATAAAGGATATGACGGATAAAACAACTGCTGTTAATGAAGAAGAACTTTTTCATGCTTCAACCATGATTCAGAATATTTCAGGCAAACGCTGTGCGTGGAATAATCCCGTTGTAGGCATGGATGTTTTCACTCAGACCTGCGGAGTTCACGCCGACGGCGACAAAAAGGGCAATCTTTACGCCAACAAACTGCTGCCTGAACGCTTCGGACGCCGCCGCAATTACGCATTGGGAAAACTCAGCGGCAAAGCATCTCTTGATAAAAATCTTGAGGAACTTTCACTCGACCTTGCTCCTGAAGTCAAAGCCAAAGTTCTGCAGGAAATTATCCGTTTGGGCGACAAAAAGAAAACCGTCAGTGCCTCCGATTTGCCGTTTCTGATTGCCAATGCGCTCAAAACTCCGCTTGAGAGCCGTCTCAAAGTCGTTGATTATCATATTATTTCAAATGCCAAAAGCGTTCCTATTGCAACTGTCAAAATTGATTTTGAGGGAGTGATTGTTGACCACTGTTCAGAGGGCGACGGCGGATATGATGCTTTTGTCAAAGCCTTACGCCGCTGTCTCAAACAGATTGATATTGATATGCCAAAACTTCTTGACTATGAGGTACGCATCCCGCCGGGCGGCAAAACTGACGCTCTGGTAGAAACTACTATCACATGGGATTACCCGCTCGCCAACGGTATCAGCAATCTCACAACCACAGGAGTTGACAGTGACCAGATGGTGGCGGCAATCATCGCTACGGAAAAAATGCTTAATTTGATAATGCAGAAAAATGAAGAAAAGTCATAAAATAATCTCCGGTGCAATCGGAGTTCTGATAATAATTTTTTTACTTCTGAGGTTTTCATCATGCTGAAAAGAACGAGCAAACTCCGGCATCATATTGCAATTTCAATCCTCATTACCGTATTGATTCTCTGCTGTATTGCACTGTCGCTTTCCGGCAAAGACAGAGGGCGGGCTGCAAGCATTGTAACAGTGCTAAAGTCTGAACCTATGCAATTTCTTGTCAGCCGCAAAATAACTTCAACTGTTGCAGTTGAAAAAGAGGAGAAAAGCTCACTCTGGGGCAGCCGCAACGGACTTTTGCTGGCGGAAGTAACAGTTTTCTATGGTTTTGACTTGAGCCGCTTATCTGATGATGATGTAAAAATCAAACAGGATAAAACCATTGTAAATCTGGGAGAGCCTTCAATTCTTACTTTGTCTGTAGATACATCTTCAATCCGCTTTTTTACAAAAATGTCAGGCTTGCAGTATCTGAAAGATAAATTTGAGGGAACTTCCCTTGAAAAAGAACTGCTCAAAGAGTTCAACCTTGCATCAAAAAAATACTTCATTGACCGCAAACTTCTGCCTGAGCGTTCCGAAATGATAAGAGATTTGCAGCGGCAGCTCAAATTGATGAATCTCAATATTGAACTTCGCTGAAAACTGAAATAATTTCCGTTTTAAACTTGAAAAAATTTAAAAATATGATAAGTTGTAAAAGATAAACCTGAAACAGAAAGGAACTGTTATGTCAAAAAAATTTACACTTGTTGAACTTCTGGTCGTAATCGCCATTATCGCCATTCTTGCCGGTATGCTCATGCCCGCACTCAACCGCGCCCGTGAAAGCGCACGCCGTGCCACCTGCGTCAGCAATCTGAAACAAATCGGTACTGCTATCAAACTTTATACCGCCGAAAACGATTGGGAAGGCATTCTTCCGAGAGACAACCAAAACAACGCAAATGTGACTGTTGCCGGCAGTTACGATTTACTCCGCCAGACAGGCGCATTGGACAAACCTGAAATCTGGATTTGCCCCTCAGCAACTAATGGTAAAGTCAAAGCAGCAAAAAATGCCGCATTAACCGCAAATAATATTTCATACCGTTATGCCCGCTGCCTTACTGAGTCAGACGATGTTGATTATGTAGTTTCTGCTGATATTACCGATAATCATCAGGAAGTCGGCAACGCTTTGTTCCTTGACGGTCATGTTGACATGCTCCACAAAGAGGGAGAACACGCATGGGACAGTGAAGAAAATATCATCAATCACGAAAACAGAGCCTCATCTAATTCAAATCCGAGATATGACAATATCCATAATATCACCAATCCCTGATTTATTAAAAATCAAGCGGTATGCCCGAAAAGGCGTACCGCTTTTTTTATCTTTATAACAGTCAGACTTATCCGACAATTCCGATAACAAGCTCCATGCAAAAAAATCAATCCGCTGTGCGGCATTTTACACCGAGTGATGAGAGTTTACCGAGGAGGTTTTCGTACCCGCGGTAGATGACTTCAATATTATTGATAGTGCTGCTGCCTTGAGCGCAGGAGGCGGCGATGACCATTGCCATTCCAGCACGGATATCGGGACTTGGCAAAGTCATGCCGTGAAGCGGTGAAATACCTGAAATCACGACACGGTGCGGGTCACATACTACAGCATTCGCCCCCATAGCAATCAATCGGTCAACAAAATAAATACGGGATTCAAACATTTTTTCAAAGAAAAGAACCGTACCTTGAGTTTGAGTTGCGGCAACAATAGTACAACTCATCATATCAGAAGGATATTGCGGCCATGTGCCGTCAGATATACAGGGAATTTGACCGTCAAAGTCTTTTTTGACCTTCGGCTCCTGTCCGCCGGGAAAATAAAGAGTTTCGTGCTGAAGTGTCATTTTAAAACCGAGCCGTTCAAAAACACGGCGGGTCATCCAGAAGTGACGGAGGTTGATACCTTCAATTTTGATTTCACCGTGATTGGCGGCGGCAAGAGCAAGAAAACTTCCGCCCTCGATGTGGTCACCGGAAACGCGGTATTGACAGCCGTGAAGACGGGGAACGCCCTCAATAGTTATAACATTCCCCCCCTGCCCCGAAATTTTACCGCCCATGGCGTTAAGAAAGTCAGCAAGGTCGGCAACATGCGGCTCACAGGCGGCATTATAAAGAGTAGTTTTACCCTCTGCACAAACCGCCGCCATAAGGATTTGTTCCGTTGCGGTAACGCTGGCTTCGTCAAGAAAAAGCTCTTTGCCGTGCAGACCGTCGGGAGCATCAAAAATATAAGCGTCTTCAGAGTCAAGAGTACTGCCGAGAGTTTTCAAACCGTAAATATGTCCGTCAAGACGGCGTCTGCCGATAACATCACCGCCGGGAGGATAAACTGTCGCCTTGCCGAAGCGTGTCAGAAGCGGAGCGGCATAGAGAATTGAAGTGCGGTTTTTGGAACACAAATCACGGGGGATAATGTAAGTATTTGCAGAAGCGGCACAGAGAGTCAGAGTATTATTTGCAAAATCAAATTTACCGCCGAGCGCAGAAAAAATTTCAAGCATTGAACGAACATCAAGAATGTCCGGGACATTGTGCAGAGTTACTTCCTCGTCACAAAGCATTGCCGCCGCAATCATCGGCAAAATCGCATTTTTGTTGCCGCTGAGTTTTACAGTTCCTGAAATCGGTGATTTTCCTTCAATAATAATCGCACTCATAAAATAAAAAAAATCCTTCTCTGTTAAAATGTTCAGTTTTTATGGTACTGTATCACACCTTTTATATTTTGCAACAGTTATTATTAAAATAAAATGAGAAAAAAAATTGCAAGTTTGATAATTGTATGCTATATTCCGAAAAACACTTCAGCTGTATATAGCCAACAGTTATAATTTAAGGATGAATATGCAGATAATAGCAGGCAAAGCAAGAAATTTAGAACTGGAAACCGCGCCGACAATGGAGGTGCGTCCGACATTGGCACGGGCAAGAAAAGCCCTTTTTGACAGTATGGGCGACTGGACCGACGGCGTAATACTTGACCTCTGTGCAGGAAGCGGTGCGCTCGGATTGGAAGCGGCAAGCCGCGGCAGTATGGAAATATTGATGGTTGAAAACAATCCGCGCCATGCGGAAATCATTAAGCGCAACATACTTAAAGTAAAAAAGTGTTCTGTCGATGCGGAGATGAATGTTTTGCAAACAAGCATATTGGATACAAAAAAAATATTTTCCATGATAAGCGAACCTGATGTGATTTTTGCCGACCCGCCTTATGATAAATCGGCTGAGTTTTTTGAAGCATTATTAGCGGATGATATCTTTCTGGAAAATGCCGCACATTCAATAATCATCTGGGAAATTCCGGACACTCCCGGAAGTGTGGGAAAATTCATGAAAAGAGAATATTTTGATGAATTCAACATCCGCAAATTCGGTCCTGTAATGTTTCTTATCGCCCGTTTTCTGAGCGGAGAGGAGGAGTGATGCTTTCCAAAACTTATTCAGCCGCATTAGTCGGAATAGATGCCTTTAAAATTGATGTAGAAGTCAATGTACAGAAAGGCGGAGATTACGAATCCACCAGCATCGTCGGACTGCCTGATATGGCGGTCAAAGAATCAAAAGACCGCATCCGTTCAGCCATTTTGAGTTCAAACTTAATGCGTATTGAGGGTAATGCAGTCGTCAACCTTGCCCCCGCTGATTTAAAAAAAGAGGGTGCTTCATTTGATTTGGCTATCGCATGTGCCTTGCTCGGAGCGTCAGGACAAATCAAACTTGACAAAATGCGCCGTACCGCCATACTCGGAGAATTGGCACTTGACGGCTCAATCCGCCCTGTCAAAGGTGCGCTGCCGATAGCGGCGGCTCTTGCTGCCGACGAAAATATTGATTTTCTTATCGTACCTGATGCCAACAAAAACGAAGCGGCAGCAGGTGCAAGAGCCGGAAAACTTGCCGTTTATCCGATGAATCATCTGCTGGAAACAGTCGGATTTTTCAATCATGACACAGGAGAAGCATTTTATTATCAGGACTTTAACAAAGATTTAGTTTTCAATGAAGATTTGGACTTCGGAGATGTCAAAGGGCAAATCCTCGCAAAAAGAGCTATGGAAATAGCCGCCGCAGGCGGACACAATTCGCTGATGATCGGACCTCCCGGAACCGGAAAAAGTATGCTCGCCTCAAGAATAAATTCAATCCTCCCGCCGATGACTTATGCCGAAGCCCTCGAAAGCAGCCGCATTTACAGCGCAATGGGTATGCTCAACGGTCAGAATATTATGAATGAGCGTCCGTTCCGCGCCCCGCACCATACCATAAGCGATGTCGCCCTTATCGGCGGCGGCAAAGACCCGCGTCCCGGCGAAATAAGTCTGGCGCATAACGGCGTTCTGTTTCTGGATGAACTTCCCGAATTCAAACGCAATGTGCTGGAAGTCCTGCGTCAGCCGCTTGAAAGCGGCGATATCCATATTTCACGCGCGGCAGGCAGTTGCGTTTTCCCTGCTGATTTCATGCTGATAGCGGCGATGAATCCGTGTCCCTGCGGTTACGGTGATGCCGAACTCGGCTGCCGCTGCAAAGTAGATGAAAAACGCCGCTACCGCAAAAAAGTTTCAGGTCCCTTGCTGGACAGAATTGATTTGCATGTTGAACTCCGTCAGCTAAGTCAGGATGAATTGCTCAAAGCTCCCGACGGCGAGAAAAGCTCCGCCATCCGTGAGCGCGTTATCGCCGCCCGCAAAATTCAAAGTGAACGTTACAAAAATTCATCTATTCATTGCAACTCACAGATGACTTCAAAACACCTTCAGCAATTCTGTCAGCTTGATAACAAATGTATGATGCTTCTGCGCCAGGCTATAAGCTATATGAAGTTGAGCCCCCGTGCCTACGACAGAATTCTGAAAGTCAGCCGCACTATCGCCGACCTTGCAGGCAGTGAAAAAATTACCGAAAATCACATCTTTGAAGCTATTCAATACCGCAAAACCGGTATCGGTGATGATTAATTAGAGTTGACAACTCCGGCAAAAGCATGAACATCTTCGGCGTCAGCAGTACCGATTTCAAGCACAAAGTCTCTGACATTGTATTTCAAAAATAACTGCAAAGCCTTTTGCCAATTCAAACCGCCCGCCGAAACAAGCCGCCTGTGACCGTCTGTTATTTCTGTTTTCGGCACATCGGCTGTCATCAATGAATTATGCAGATGTACCATTTGCACATCAAGATTCTGCAAGCCGTATTCAAGTTCAGTGAAAAAATCAAAATCAAGCAGCAGCGACGCCGCCCACAAATGCCCCGTATCAATGCAGACCGGATGATTTAATTCCGTCATCTGCGACAGACGCATATTGGAATAACCGTAAATCGGCATGTCATTTTCAATACAGAAAGTCAAATCACTGTAACGCTTGCGCAATTCAGCAAGATTTTTTGTCAGAATTTCACGCCGTTTTTTGTATTCATCAAGATATGTATAATCTACATTGAGCCAGGTATCTTCCAGCAGAAATTCATCACGGCAGCTCTTTCGCAAAGTCACCCTGTAATCCTCCTGACTCCGCATTCGGGGAATAACTTCATCACACATCGAAAATCCGTGAAAAACACTCATCTTTATATTGTGTTTCCGCATAAATTCCGCATTTTCATCAAACGCACGCCAGATAATATCAAGATTTTTCTCCGTCGCCAGATTTAAACTCAAATCCCCCACCACCGGCACATGCGCCGACATCGGCAATTTACATGCAACTACTCTCTGCAACTCCGGCTCACTCACAGTATTATGCAGCTGAACCCCGGGCGTAAATCCATACATACGGCACGCCTCCGCAAATTCCTGCAAAACTTTTTTCCCTCCGTCACTTCTCGCAACGGCACTCGTAATTTCAAGTGTAAGATTGTTCATAGTTTATGTTTTTCGGGGAAAGGAAAAAACCTTGTTGAAACAAGTTTCTTTTCCTTTCCCCGAACCCCTATCCTTTTTACAAAAACTTTCAAGTACGGATTTTATCTTTTTGCTCCCACAAAAATATAAAATCCGAAAAAAATCAATTTATATATTTTAAATATTCAAGCAGTTTTTTCTGTTCAAGGTATTTCATGTAATCTTCCATATACTTATAATCTGGTTCACCTTTTGAGTTTACTGGAAGCATAAATCTAAATATTTTCAAACGATTACTATTTATCGAATAACCATGACCAAATTTAGCTCTCTGATTGGTAATTGCAGTGGACAAGTATAGTAGAATATTTTTTGATAAATTTTTATCTTTTGGTATCAAAGCTGTAACATGAGAGTCTAATAAATGTTTTGTAGGTTGATAATATGCAATTCCAGCTCCACCATCACCATCATTATTCAATGTAATGATATTTGCCGGAAAAATCTTTTTTTCATTTCTGGTTGCAAACATTTTGTATCCATTATCAACTTTTTTAGCAGAAACTAAAGGTAAATCACCTTCCGTTAATGATGACATATTATTTTGATTACCTTTTTCTGGTATAAAAATATCAGTCAAAGCAAAATCTTTCCAACTGTTTTTTAGTTTTAACTCTTTGCGTAGTTCACATATGCTATTCAAAACATGTTCTTTATATCTTTGCTTTAATTTATCTTTCAACTCTTTAATATAACCCTCCATAAATTCATAATCCGGCTCACCGGCAGAATTCACAGGAAGCATAATTTTATCTTTAGTTATTTTATTTGAAAATGCTTTTCTGCCAAAACAATATTTACTATGATTTTGCTTCAAAGCCTGAACAATAAACAAAGCATTATATTTATTCAATTTTTCAGAATACAAAATAGTAATTTCATCACTGGTACTAAAATTTGCAGGAACAAAATATGCATCACCAAATGTTGAATATATAATTGCATTATTTTTAAAAATAAAAGAAGGATTTGATATAAAATCTGTCAGTCCGTTATTTCCGATCGACGCAGAATAATATGCAATATCTCCTGCAATTCTATCATCTTCTTTTTGTCTTTTCCCTCTTTTAATACAAGAAAAAATTTCTGTAATTTTAAATTCTTTCCATTCTCTATCTTGCAAAGATTCAATCATTTTCAGCCTCATCAAACAAATAGCTTCTTCCCTGAGCAATCATTGAAAATTCAAAGGTCAAATAATCTGCAATCGTTTTGTCAAAATCCTCTTCTGTCGGGATTTCATCATTAAAATAATAAAAAGCATGCAGCCATTCGTCAGTTGCTTCAACTGTAGACTTGACACAAAATTTTGTAGGTGCTTCTATACGGTCAAACCATACATCTAATAAGTGTTGTTTCTTGTCTTTAGCATATTCAGTTTCTACTAATCCAATGTGTGGAGCAACTTTGAATCCGTCATCTTTAAAGTCAATAAATTTACATTCTTTATCTGACGGATGCGGCTTATGAGCTGTAAATATCGCAATACAAGTATGAACTCCGACTCCGTAAAAGGTATCTTTGTTTAATGTAATAACCCCTTCCAAAGTGTGATGTTTAAGAATGTTTTCTTTATAATTTTGCTCTTCTTTTGTTTTTCCGGTCAAAGAGGACTGCGGAATAATAACAGCAGCTTTACCGTCTTCAGCCAAAGAATCCAATAAATGTTCCACAAAACTTATTTCATAAAGAGACGGATTATTTTTTGACCCCTGACTGTACGGAGGATTCATCATACCGATACTTGCCCCCTTTAACTGCAACTCCGCAGAATTCAACTTCAAAAAATCATATTCTATCAGATTACTTTTGCCATCACCGCGAATAATCATATTTGATGTTGCGATAGTGAACATATAAGG
>JAZOSO010000172.1:0-15653 GCA_045657185.1 Victivallaceae bacterium
CGCTGACATTCACGCGCCAGCGTCACAAAATGGGGATGGATATCCCCCGCCGGGGATGCAAGGGGGTGGCGTAAGCCCCCTTGCAATAAAAAATCAGTCTACGTTTAGTACAGAGCCAAAGGTTTGAAAAAAGATGAGGGGGTTCCGCCGTCGCCGAAGGCTATGGCGGGACAAGGCAGGGGGAGAAGAAAAGAACCATATAAAAAGGCGGGTGGAACGCCAAAAGGTTTTTTCTTCTACCCCTGCAACTGATAAATCATCTCCTGCCGCACTATTTATTGCGTTTATTTTTACGGGCGGCGGGGTGAGCTTCTTCGTAAACATCTTTCATCCGTTTGAGGGAGACGTGTGTATAAATTTGTGTAGTTGCCAGACTTTCATGGCCGAGCATTTCCTGTACAGCACGCAAATCAGCTCCGGCATCAAGCATATGAGTTGCAAATGAGTGGCGGAGTTTATGCGGTGTAAGTTCGGTCGGCAAATTGGCAGTCAGCAGATAATTTTTGAGATTGCGCTGAAAACTGCGTGCAGTCAGACGCCCGCCGAGCCGATTACGGAAAACAGCACTGCGTCCGTCAGTCATCAACCCCATAGTCCGGCAGAAAGTTCTGTATTCAAAAACTGCACGGCGTGCGGAACCGCCGATCATGGCGATCCGTTCCTTTTTGCCTTTGCCCCGTATTTTCATTGAGTCGGAAAAAAAGTCACAATCTCCCCAGTCGAGAGCCAGTGCCTCACTTATACGCAATCCGCCGGAATAGATAAGTTCAATCAAAGCGATATCGCGCAATTCACCGAAACGGGCGTCATCTTCATTTTTATGCGGAGCTGAAGCACTGAACTGTGAAACTGCATTTATCAGAGCATCAACTGCGTTTACTGTCATAACATCAGGAAGTTTATTTGCTTTTTTAGGAGCGGAAACACCCGTAAACGGATTATTATCTACAACTCCTTCACGCAGAAGAAAGCGGAAAAATGAGCGGCAGGACGAAATTTTGCGGGCAGTTGAATTGGCAGAAACCTCCTCATCAAAAAGTTTTATCACCAACAAACGGGCATTATCACGGTCAACTGCACCGTAATCAGAAAAATCTTCATCCTCAAAAACAAGTTTGAAGAATTGCCGTATATCACGGATATATGCCGCCGCAGTATGTTCACTGCCGTTGCGTTCAACAATGAGATATCTTTCAAATTTTTTCAGCCAATCATCCATAAAAAATCCTTTCGCTGCCATAATATAGCATAATTTTCTCTTTTTAAAATATAAATAACTGGCAAAATTGCAAAAAGTATGATATATTACATAAAAGTATATTTGTATCATTATCAAAAAGAAAGGTGCTATCATGGCAGAATACAATTTTACTGAAATTGAAAAAAAATGGCAGGACTTCTGGCTGGAAAATAAAACTTTCAAAGCCGAAGACTTGTCCGACAAACCAAAATACTATGTCCTTGACATGTTCCCCTATCCCTCCGGCGCAGGTCTGCACGTCGGCCATCCCGAAGGCTATACCGCAACCGATATCATCTGCCGCTACAAGCGTATGAAAGGCTTCAATGTTCTGCACCCCATGGGTTGGGACGCTTTCGGTCTCCCCGCTGAACAGTATGCGGTTGAAACAGGTACTCACCCTGCAATCACCACTGAAAAAAATGTCAATAATTTCCGCCGTCAGATCCGTGCGCTCGGTTTCAGCTATGACTGGGACCGTGAAATCAACACTACCGATCCCGGTTATTTCAAATGGACTCAGTGGATTTTCATGCAGCTCCACAAAAAAGGTCTTGCCTATCTTGACGAAGTTGCCGTCAACTGGTGCCCCGCTCTCGGTACCGTTCTTGCCAATGAGGAAGTTATCAACGGCCGCAGTGAACGCGGTAATCACCCCGTTGAAAAACGCCCCATGAAACAATGGATGCTCAAAATCACCGAATACGCCGAAAGACTTCTCAATGACCTCGACGACCTCGACTGGCCCGAAGGTATCAAAGAAATGCAGCGCAACTGGATCGGCAAATCCACCGGTGCCGAAGTCATTTTCAAAACTGACAAAAACATTGATATTACCGTTTACACCACTCGCTGTGATACTCTTTTCGGTGCTACTTACATGGTGCTTTCTCCCGAACACCCTGAAGTCCTCAACCTCACTACTCCCGAAAACCTTGAAGCTGTCAAAAAATATCAGTTTGAAGCCTCTCAGAAAAGCGAACTCGACCGTACCGAACTTGCCACCGAAAAAACAGGTGCATTCACCGGTGCTTATGCCATCAATCCCGTTAACGGCGACAAACTCCCCATCTGGATAGCCGACTATGTCTTGAGCACTTACGGTACAGGCGCAATCATGGCTGTTCCCGCTCACGATACCCGCGACTTTGAATTCGCACAGAAATTCAATCTGCCTATCCGCTGCATCATGAAGCCTCTTGAAAAAGTTGACGACCTCGAAGGCGTTCTCGCAGGCAGAGTCTGCTACACCGGCGACGGCGTTCTCATGAATTCCTCCAACGACAAAGTTCAGCTTGACGGTCTCAATGTTGCTCAATCAAAAGACGCTATGGCAGCTTATCTTGAAGCCAACAAACTCGGTAAAGTCGCCGTCAAATACAAACTCCGCGACTGGCTCTTCAGCCGTCAGCGTTACTGGGGCGAACCTTTCCCCATCATTCATTACGAAGACGGTTCTATTGAACTCATTGACGAAGCTGAACTCCCCGTCACTCCGCCCGAAATGGAGGATTTCAAACCCTCTGCCAACGGCGAACCCCCGCTTGCCAAAGCCAAAGAATGGCGCACTTACATCAACCCGAAAGACGGTCGCAAAGGTCTCCGTGAAGTCAACACCATGCCCCAGTGGGCAGGTTCATGCTGGTATTATCTGCGTTACATTGACCCCTGCAACTCCGAACAGGCATGGGATTTCGCCAAAGAAAAATACTGGATGCCTGTTGACCTTTATGTCGGCGGCGCAGAACATGCCGTTCTTCACTTGCTCTATGCCCGCTTTTGGCACAAAGTCCTCTATGATTTGGGCTATGTCTCAACTAAAGAACCTTTCCGAAAGCTCATCAATCAGGGCATGATTCTCGGTATCTCCTACAAAGATGCACGCGGCGTTCTCGTTCCCACCGACCAGGTTGAATTCAAAGAAGGCACTCCCTACCGCATTTCCGACGGCGAAAAACTTGTTGAATTTCCCGCCAAAATGTCAAAATCTCTCCGCAATGTTGTCAATCCCGATGACGTTATCCGTGAGTACGGTGCCGACTCCATGCGTCTCTATGAAATGTTCATGGGACCGCTTGAAGCCGTCAAACCATGGAGTACCAAAGGCGTCGAAGGCGTTTACCGTTTCCTCAAACGCGCTTTCCGTATGGTCAGTGAAAACACCATTGTTGACCGTCCCTGCACCAAAGATGAAGCCCGTGTCCTTCACGCAACTATCAAAAAAGTTTCCGCCGATTTGGATACTTTCGGATTCAATACCGCTATCAGCCAGATGATGGTCTTTGTCAATGAATTCGCCAATGCCAAAGAACTTCCCCGTGAAGCCGCCGAAGCATTCGTTAAAATGCTCGCTTGTTTCGCTCCCCACGCAGGCGAAGAACTCTGGCAAATCCTCGGACATAACGATACCGTCGCTTACGAACCCTGGCCTCAATACGACGAAAAATTCCTCGTCATCGACGAAAAAGAAATCCTCGTCCAAGTCCTCGGTAAACCCAAAGCACGCATCATGATATCCGTCTCCGCTACCAAAGAGGAAATGGAACAACTCGCTCTCGCCAACCCCGATGTCCAAAAAGCCATCGCAGGTAAAGATGTCAAAAAAATTATCATCGTCCCCGGCCGCTTGATAAATATTGTTTGTTAAGAGAGTTTTTTTCGGGGAGGGAAAACCTTGTTGAAACAAGTTTCTTCCCTCCCCCAACCCCTCCTTTTACAAAAACTTTTGTGTTCGCTTCAGATTTTTTGCTGACGCAAAAACTCAGAAGCGTTACTCAAAAATTTGTAAACGGCAGGATTCAGTAATAGAAAAAATATTTTAAAAGGTTTGGAAAAAGATGAGGGGGGGCAGGGGGAGAAGAAAAGAACCTTTCCTCAAAAGGTTTTTTCTTCTCCTCCTGCAACAATCAACTGTTTTTACAACTTTAACTTTTAACATAGGAATAAAAAAATGGGTAAAACAACTGTACAGAAAATTTTTGATGAGCATCGGATTGATTCTCCGGGAGCCGGGGTTTCAATTTTGAAGCTTGACCGTGTATTTTGTCATGAAATTACAACACCGATTGCTTTGAATGATTTGGTATCGAAGGGCAAGGATCGTGTTTTTGACCCGTGCAAAATCAAGGCGGTTATTGACCATGTCACACCTGCCAAGGACTCAAAGACTGCAGAACAGGGCAAAACTTTGCGTGACTGGGCGAAACGTCAGGGTATCAAGGACTTTTTTGACATTGGTGAAAACGGTGTCTGTCATGCGATTTTCCCTGAAAAGGGATTTGTCCGTCCCGGATTTACAATTATCATGGGCGACTCACACACCTGCACACATGGTGCATTCGGTGCATTTGCGGCTGGTGTCGGCACAACTGACTTGGAAGTCGGTATTCTCAAAGGTGTCACCACTATGCGCGACCCTGAAACCATTAAAATCAATGTCACCGGCAAATTGCCTGAAGGTGTTTATGCCAAAGACGTTATTCTGTCAATCATCAAAATGCTGACTGTCAACGGCGCGACCGACCATGTTATTGAATTTGCAGGTGAAACTGTTGCAAATATGAGCATGGAAAGCCGCATGACTTTGTGCAATATGGCTATTGAAGCCGGCGGTACCTGCGGTATCTGCTATCCCGATATGGTAACAGTTGATTACTTGTGGGATTTCATCAAAGACGAATTCAAGAGCAAAGAAGAAGCACTTGCTGCTTATTCAAAATATCTTCCCGATGCAGATGCAGAATATGCTAAAGTCATCGACTTTGACGTTACTGACCTTGAACCTGTTGCAACTGTCGGTTACAAACCCGATCAGGTCAAAACCATTGCTGAATTGGAAGGCACTAAAATCAATCAGATTTATATCGGTTCCTGCACCAACGGCCGTATTGAAGACTTGCGTATTGCCGCATCCATTCTCAAAGGCAAAAAAATCAGTCCTGATGTCCGTGCCATTGTTTCACCTGCGACTCCGAAAATTTACCGTCAGGCATTGGCAGAAGGTATCATTGAAATTTTCATGGATGCAGGTTTCTGTGTCACCAATCCGACTTGCGGTGCATGTTTGGGTATGAGCAACGGCGTTCTTGCTTCCGGTGAAAGCTGCGCTTCCACCACCAACCGCAACTTCAACGGCCGTATGGGCAAAGGCGGTATGGTACATCTGATGAGTCCTGCCAGTGCCGCTGCTGCCGCTATTGCAGGCTGCATTACCAATTCACCCCTTTTCAAGAAATAAGGAGTTCAAAATGAAAAACTTTAACGGTAAAATCCTTTTTCTCGACCGTTCAGATATCAATACCGACGAAATCATTCCCGCAAAATATCTGACTGAACTTACCAAGGAAGCTCTCAAACCCTACTGTTTGGAAGACCTCTCTCTGGCAGGTTTTGACCCCAAAAAAGATATTGAAGACAAAAATGTTATCATCACCCGTGCCAACTTCGGCTGCGGTTCAAGCCGTGAACATGCTCCGTGGGTACTGGAATGCAACGACATCAATATCGTTATTGCTGAAAACTTTGCCCGTATTTTCCGTCAGAATATGTTCAACTGCGGTATGATGGCAATTTCCATGCCTGCTGAAACTATTGACGAACTTTTCAAGGAATTTGCAGGTACTGAAGCATATCTTGAAACCGATATCGAAAATCTTAAATTCACTGTCAAAAACAGCGAAAAAAGCAAATCATACCCGTTTGAAGTCACTCCCTTTGACCTCTCTCTGGTCAAAGCAGGCGGCTGGGTCGAATACGCTGACAGCAAATACTGAGGCTATTTGTCGGGGGAGAAGAAAAAACCTTTTGAGGAAAGGTTCTTTTCTTCTCCACCTGCCCCCCCTCATCTTTTTCCAAACCTTTTAATTATATTTAACATTTTCTTCAGTCAAATTTATAGAAAAATTATTGGAAAGATGATAAAAATCAGTCTATATTTAATACAGAGCCTTCTAAAATTTTCCACTCTTCATACTCCTGATACTGCATCTTTTTTTATCATATAATTTGATAATCATAATCTTTTTTGTTTCTTCGTTGAAATTTGCAATAAACATTTATCGTGATATTGTTAAGCAGATAAAATTTGCAAACAAACCGAAAGGAACGGAAAATTATGATAAATATGTTTTGTTTTCAATGTCAGGAAACCTGCGGCAATACCGGCTGTACAATGACAGGCGCATGCGGCAAAACGGCATCTCTTGCCAATGCCATGGATGAATTGATACACCATTTGAAAATCATTGCTTTGAACCGTAAGGTATCACATGAGTTAACTATTTTTATTGCCAAGTCACTTTACATGACAATTACCAACACCGACTTCAGTGAAAAATCAATAATCGCCCGTCTGCGAAAAGCACAAAAAATCGCCGGCAGCACATCATTCAATGCTCCGTCCGGAGTTATTTCAAATGAAAATGAAAATATTGTTTCACTTCGTGAATTTATAACTTACGCTCTGAAAGGAATTTGCGCATATATAGTTCATGCGGATTCTCTCGGCGGCAAAGATGAATCACTGGATAATTTTATTTTTCATGCACTGCGTACAATCTCGGAAGAGACAGACATCATCAAACTTGAAATGCTTCTTACAGAAACAGGTGCAGCCGCTATAAAGGCGATGTCTCTGCTGGATGAAATGCACACAACACAATTCGGCTCTCAGGAAAAAACTGTTGTTTCAACTGCAGTCGGCAAAAATCCCTCTATCCTCGTATCAGGGCATGACCTCAAAGACCTTTATGAACTGCTGATACAGACAGAAAACAAAGGAATTGATGTTTACACCCACGGAGAAATGCTGTGCGCACATGCTTATATGCAGTTTAAAAAATTTCCGCACCTACGCGGTCATTACGGGTCGGCATGGTATCGTCAAAACTCAGAATTCACATCTTTTAACGGGGCAATTCTTATGACTTCAAACTGCATTACACCCGTTCAAAAAGCATACAGCAGCCGTATTTTTACCACTAACTGCTGCCGCTATCCCGGTCTTCAGCATATTGAAGATGCTCAAAATGGCATGATGAAAGATTTTTCACCCGTTATTGAATGTGCCGCGGCCTGTCCGCCGCCGACAGAACTTGAAAACCGTGAATTTATTATCGGTTTTGCCCATAATGAGCTGAACAACCATCTTGAACAAATAATTGAAAACATCCATAGCGGAGCAATCAAACGCTTTATCGTCATGGCAGGCTGTGACGGCAGGCAAAAAACACGCAGCTATTATTCAGATGTCGCCACACTTCTGCCGCAAGATACAATAATCCTTACCGCAGGCTGTGCCAAATACCGCTATAATTCATTTTATTTCGGTGAAATCAACGGTATTCCGCGACTGCTTGACGCAGGACAATGCAACGATTCATACAGTCTGGCGGTTTTCGCATTGAAACTGAAAGAAGCCCTCGGCGAAGAAGATATCAATAAACTTCCCATCTCATTTGATATCGCATGGTATGAACAAAAAGCAGCAGCAATTCTGCTCGCACTGCTCTCTCTGGGATTCAAAAATATCCGTCTCGGTCCGACTATTCCCGCCTTTGTTTCCCCAAAAATATTAAAGTTCCTGGAAAAAAATTACAAACTCAAAACAATTTTATCTCCGCATGAAGATATCAGCTCAATGTTCCGCGGCAAATAATTTTACCCGGCTTTGTTATAAAAGATGACTGATTTATTGCAGGAGGAGAAGAAAAAACCTTTTGGCGTTTCACCCGCCTTTTTATATGGTTCTTTTCTTCTCCCCCTGCACCCCCTCATCTTTTTCCAAACCTTTTAATTATATTTGACATTTTCTTCAGTCAAATTTATAGAAAATTATTGGAAAAATGATAAAAATAAGTCTATATTTAGTACAGAGCCAAAGAAAATTAAAACGCTCTGTTCCCAATACAGGTTGATATTTATTTTGCAAGGGGGCTTGTATCGCCCCCTTGTAAAAAATCCGTCATTTTTTATAACACAGCCTTTTTCTTTGCAGTAAGGAGTAAACTTGAATTTCTGTTGTCAAGACTGTTATTTTACCAGGACTGACAACGGCATGAGAAATTTCTGCCAGATATCCTGAACAGAAAGCGAAGCGGATTCATCATCACTTATTACAAACTCTGTTCCGATGAAAAAGTCGCACCAGAGGAAAGCATCGGCGGCAATTTCCTCCATTGCTTTGCCGAAAGTTTCACCGTTGCGGACTTGATTGAGCATTTTTAAATTCATAGCTTTTCGCACTGCATTACGGACTTTGATATTGTCATTTACAACGTCAAAGTCAAGTTCGTAACGGTCAAAAGCCTTTTTCTCCTCGGTATAAGGGTCAAAAAGTCCGGGGTCATCAACATATGAACCGTGCAGACGGATTTTCAACTCAAGTTCACCGAGCGCATTTTTTGTCTCCTGCAAAAGAGGCAGAAGTTTATTTTGTCTGCAAAATTTCACCCATTCAGGAAAAGCCCAGCTGTCATTTTCCATTATCAGACGCCGTCCTTTTTTTGACGGATAGACAACTGCGAGTTCCGGGGCGAGACCTTTGGTGCAGATTACGCCGCAATTTATTTTCTCTGCGGATTGCCATTCAAAATAGAACTTGCCGAATTTAAAAAACGGCAGTTCAGATGACGGCACAATATACCATGCGCTTTCTGTCGGACGATAGTGGTCAAACGGACGACGGGCGCATTTGAAAAAATTTTCGCTGTTGATAAGGTCGTAAATACTTTGTGACAGCGTACGCGGTGATTTATTGAAACATTGATACATAATATTATTTCATCTCCACAGAGTGAGCTTCTTTGCCGCGCAGGACAGCACTGGGGTTTTCATTGAGTAAATTGATAAGCACCACAAGTTTATCCAAAGCGGCATTGAGTTTGTACAGCGTATTTTCCAAACTTTCCGAACTGTGAGCGACAGCATCTCCGGCATTACGGATGGAAGAAGCGGTTTTGCCGATATTTGCTTCAGCATTGACTTTTGCCGCCAATGCGCCGAATTCATTAACGGCTTTCTGCAAATCATTAAGCACACTGTCAAGACGGTCATCAGTAATAGCTTTATCAAGTTTGGCGGTTATATTTTTCAAGTTGGCAACAGTGTCCTGCAAAGTATCATCATTGATAAACTCATTGATTTTGACTGCGCTGTTCTCCAAACTGGCAGAAATTTTATCAAAACGGATTTTGGAAATATTTTCAAGTGATTTACTGATATTCTGAATAGCATCAGAGAGCATTGACGGCGCAGCGGGGATATATATTTCATCATAAGCAAGCCCTGAAGGTGCAGGCAGCAACTTATCAGCTGCCGCATTGAAATAATTGAGTTCGACATATTTGAAACCGGTAATACCGGCAAACTCCATGCGTACCTGCAAGCCTTTTTTGATTTGATTGCGGATAAACATTTTGAGGTCGTTACTCTGTTCCTCGGCGGAACTTACCATAATTTCAGTATTGTTGCTGCTCGGAGGAATAAAAGCGGCCGGATCTATCTGCATTTTGATACGGATTTTACTGTCATTCTGCATAATGGCGATTTCAGTGACTTTTCCGACAGGGACTCCGCGGAATTTTACTTGCGAACCTTTTTCCAAGCCCTGCACTGACTCATTATAAATTGTAACCAGTTTGACTTCATCTTTAAAAATATCACTGCCGCCGAAAAGCAGTATTATCCCGATAAAGGCAACTATACCGCTGACGATAAAAACGCCGATTTTAAATTTATTTACTTCTACCATAACTTACTTACTCCTGTCTTTTTAAATTATTGCGTCCGAGCAGACAACGGACAAATTCACTGTGCGAATGATCCTGGAGATAATGCGGATTGCCGATATCCGCAATCGTTTTTACCGTTTTATCAAGAACCACCACACGGTCGCTGATTGCAAAAATACTGTCAAGTTCATGCGTTACCAGCACAATCGTTGACTGAGAAATATCTCTTACTTCTTTGATAAGCGCATCAAACTCTGCCGAACTTATCGGGTCAAGCCCCGCTGACGGTTCATCAAAAAAAAGCAGTTCCGGGGAAAGTGCCATTGCTCTGGCAAGACCTGCACGCTTTTTCATACCGCCGGAAATTTCAGACGGCATGTAATCCGCAAATTTATCCATACCGACCATTTCCAGTTTTTCAAGAACAATTTTCCGTATTTCATCAGCAGATTTATCGGTATGTTCCTCAAGCGGCAAAGCCACATTTTCAGCAATAGTCAACGAGCCGAGCAGTGCGCCCGACTGATAAGTAATACCCATTTTTTTCATCATCACGCGGCGGCGCAGCTCTCCGCATGCAGTCAGGTCCCGTCCGAGAATTCTGATTGAACCATCAAGCGGAGTATAAAGTCCGATAATATTTTTCAACAGTGTACTTTTTCCGCAGCCTGACTGTCCGAGGATTGAAATTATTTCTCCCTTGTGAACATCAAAATTTATATCCTTCATAATGATTTTATCATCATAACCGATGGTTACATCACGCAAGCTCAAAACAATCGTTGTCTCTCCGTCACTCATCATTTTAACCTCCGAATGAATCAATCACGGCAATGAGTGCATCACATATAACAACGGCAAGAATACCTGAAACAACGGCATTTGTCGCACTGCGTCCGACACCTTGAGCGTCCATAGTTGAGCGTAAGCCGTGATAACAGCCGATGAGCGCAATCAGTACCGCAAATATCACGCTTTTGCCGATACCGAAAAGAAATGTCCCCGCATCAAGAATATTAACCGTCCGCATATAATACGCACCTATCGGAATATCCGCCATGATATTGCCGACAAACATTCCGCCGAGCAATGCGGCAATATCACCGAAAGCACTCAATATCGGCAATGCAATCATCATAGCAATAAGTTTGGGAATAATAATAAACCTGGGAATTGAAATACCCATAGTGGAAAGAGCATTGACCTCCTCATCGGCAATCATAGTTCCGATTTCAGCGGCAAAAGCCGACCCCGCACGCCCGGTGGCAATTATCGCCACCATAAAAGGGCCGAGTTCTTTCAGTACCGAAAAACTTACCATATCCACAATAAATATTTCCGTACCGAATTTGGAAAGCTGTAACGCCCCCTGAAATGCAAGAATCATCCCCAGCAGAAAACAAATAAGCAGTACGATAGGCACCGACTGCACTCCGCACTGCTCAAGATAATAAAGAGTTTCTCTCATACGGATATTGAACGGGTGACGCACTGCGTCAACAACTGCCAGAAAAACATCTCCGCAGAATACAAAAAAATCATAAACTTTTTTATTCCGCTTTTTCTGCCATTTTTCAATATCGGCAAAATTCAACATCCGCATAAAAGCATATCCTGCAATTTGTCAGAATCCGCGCTGAACGACACGCTGCTGTTTGATTTTAGGTTCTTCAAGATAAAGAGAGTACCATGCCTCTCCGAGGTTGGCATTGGAGAAATGTTTGACTTTGCCGTTGACGAGATTTTCACGGTTGGCATTAAGCACAGGATTGTCAATGCGGTTTTTAGCCTGAGCGAGAACTGCGGAAGCCATTTCATATTTTTCGCTTTTTACCAGAATCCATGAATAAAGAGCATAGAGCAGAACAGCATCATCTCCCTTAAAGCGGCGGCACTTGCCGGCAAGATACTTTTCGCATTTAGGGTCTTGATTTTTGTACATACGGACAGCCTTGATAGCCACGCTGCGGCTGTCAAAAATAAAGCTCTCTTTGAGCAGAGCGTCAACTTTTTTAAACTCTTTTAGCTGATAATAAAGCATCATTTTCATAGTATTTATCTGACGCTTCAAAAGAATATTCCAGAGGAAATAGGGTTTGGCTTTGTCAGTAATACTGAGAGCATCGCGAAGTGCCTGATTCTGTTCTTTTTCCAGCATCTGCTGTGCGGCTTTGGGACTGCTCATGGGGCGAGACTGCATCATTGCCATTTTGCGGTTGAGTTTATTCTGTGTCTTTTCCATAAGAGACTGGATTTCGCCTGTAATGTTATTGATTTTTTTACGGATGAAAAGACCGATTGAAATTTGAATAACAAAGAAAATACCGACACCGATAAATATTGACCAGTTTTTGTCAATATCTCCGGCGGTCATACTGATATAAGCACCTGCACAGGCACACAATACTGCAATTATAATTGTAAGCATAAAAATTCCTCCTGATTATTTTTTACGGCGTTGTTTCTGTTTTGCTTTTTTCTTGAGCTTGTTGAGGCGTTTGCGTTTCTCCTGCTCCTTCTGCGACAGCTGCCCCGGAGTATTCATAATCGCCTGACCGGGATTGGGCATTGCGTCAAAATTGGGCATATTATTAGCACCGCCGGAAAGCATCTTGCCAATCAAGTTGTTGTTTTTCAACATCTTACGCATCATATTAAACTGATTTATCATACCGCTGACTTTTTCAAGCGGCATACCTGAACCTTTGGCAATACGGCGTTTGCGGCTGAAATCAATGATATCGGGATTTTCGCGTTCTTTCGGAGTCATGGAGGTAATCATAGCCTCCATATATACCAACTCTTTCGGATTGATTGCTCCCATTGCCTTTGACAACTGTCTGCCGCCGGGGAGAAACTTCAAAATTCCCTCAAAACCGCCGAGACGGCTGAGCTGACGCAGCTGGGAAAGAAAGTCATTATAATCAAATTTGTGCTTTTTCAAATGGTCATGCAGACGGCGTGCTTCATCTTCATCAACCTCCTGCGCGGCGCGTTCAACGAGAGAAACGACATCACCCATACCGAGAATGCGGTTTGCAAGTCTTTCAGGGTTAAAGACTTCAAAATCTTCAAGCTTTTCACCTGTACCGAGAAACTTAATCGGACAACCGGTAACTTTTTTAATGGACAACGCTGCACCGGCGCGGGAGTCACCGTCCATTTTGGTCATAACGAAACCTGTGAGGCTCAACGCTTTATTGAATTTATCCGCAACGGAAACAGCCTCCTGACCGAGAGCAGAGTCTGCAATAAGCAGAATTTCATCGGCAAAAACAGTCTGCTGCAAACGGATAAGTTCCTGAATCATAACATCATCTATCTGCAAACGGCCCGCAGTATCGACGATGACCACATCCATTTGCTGCGCGCCTGCCTGTTCAACCGCATTTTTGACGATAGCAGGCAGATTGACACTGGTACGCTCAGCGTAAACCGGAACTCCGATTTCTTTACCGAGAATTTCCAGCTGGTCAATAGCAGCGGGACGGTAAACGTCAGCGGCAACCATCATAACTTTCTTATTATGAGCAAGTTTGATATGCCGCGCCAACTTTGCTGAAGTTGTAGTTTTGCCGGAACCGTGCAGACCGACCATCATAATAACAGTCGGTTTCTTGCTCAAATTGAGTTCAGCAACACCGCTGCCGAGCAATTCAACCAAGTGGTCGTTAATAATTTTTATCAACTGTTGAGCGGGAGTTACACTGCGGGTGACTTGAGCCCCCAGACTTGCAATTTTTACCTGCTCTACGAACTCTCTTGCGACTTCCACATTCACATCGGCTTCGAGCAGAGCGATGCGAATTTCGGACAGTGCATCGGAGATATTTTTCTCCGTAAGAGTACTGTTGCCACGCAGTGTACGGAACACGTCGTGAAGTTTATCGCTTAAATTTTCAAACATAAAATACCTTGTTTTTTATTTTTGTTACACTATCATACAATAATATAATGTAGAATATTCATACTTTCAAGTTGCTTTTATCGGAAAATGCGTTTATATTATATAAATTATAACTTTTTTTTAATTTCTCATCAAAAAATAAGGAGTTTATCATGAGAAGTGATGCAATGAAATCCGGTTTGGAACGCGCGCCCCATCGCGGTTTGATGATGGCAACGGGCATCAAAGCCGAAGATATCAAAAAACCTTTCATCGGTGTCTGCAACTCTTACACAAACATCGTCCCCGGTCACTGCCATTTGCAGAAAGTCGGTCAGATCATCTGTGAAGAAATCCGCAAAGCCGGCGGTATCCCTTACGAATTTAATACTATCGCTGTCTGCGACGGTATCGCCATGGGACATACCGGTATGAAATATTCTCTCCCCAGCCGCGAAATTATCGCTGACTCTGTCGAAAGCATGGGCTCTGCTCATCCCTTCGACGCCATGATCTGCATCCCCAACTGCGACAAAATCGTTCCCGGTATGCTCATGGGTGCAATGCGTCTGGATATCCCCACTATCTTTGCTTCCGGCGGTCCGATGAAAGCCGGTGTTGACAAACACGGCAAACTCCGCGGCACTGACCTTATCACCATTTTTGAAGGTGTCGCCGCCAACCGTGCAGGCACCATGTCTGATGCTGACCTTGCCGAAGTTGAATGTTCAGCCTGTCCCGGAGCCGGTTCATGTTCAGGTATGTTTACCGCCAACAGTATGAACTGCCTCTGCGAAGCCCTCGGCATTGCCCTCCCCGGCAACGGCAGTATCGGTGCTGAGTCCGAAGAACGTATCGAATTCTGGAAACGCGCCGCCCGCCGCGCAGTTGAACTTGCCAAAATGGAAAACGCTCCCACTGCTAAAACTTTTGCCACTGAAAAATCTTTCCACAACGCTCTCGTTCTGGATATGGCTATGGGCGGCAGTTCAAATACCGTTCTCCATACTCTCGCGGTTGCAACTGAAGCAGGTGTAAAACTTGATTTACAGAAACTTGATGAAATTTCAGGCATGACCCCCAATATCGCCAAAATCTCTCCCTCCAGCGAATTTCACATGGTTGAAGATGTTCATCCCGCAGGCGGCGTTATGGCTATTCTCAAAGAAGTTGCCAAAATCCCCGGCCTCGTTCATTTGGACGCTCCCACCGTTTCAGGCAAAACTATCGGCGAAGTCCTCGCTGAAGCCAAAGATGTTGACGGCACCGTCATCCGCCCGCTGGAAAACGCTTACAGCAAAAAAGGCGGTCTCGCCATCCTTTTCGGCAACCTCGCTGAAAACGGCTGTGTCGTAAAAGCTGCCGGTGTTGCTCAAAAAATGCTCACTCATACAGGCCCCGCTGTTATCTTTGAAAGTCAGGAAGAAGCCTGCGAAGGCATCCTCGGCGGCAAAGTCAAAGCCGGTGATGTCGTCGTTATCCGTTACGAAGGCCCCAAAGGCGGACCCGGTATGCAGGAAATGCTCGCTCCCACAAGCTACATTATGGGCAGAGGTCTCGGCGAATCAGTCGCTCTTATCACTGACGGACGCTTCTCCGGCGGTACTCACGGCGCATGTATCGGTCATATCAGCCCCGAAGCCGCTAACGGCGGTCTCATCGCCTATGTTGAAGAAGGCGACTCCATCTCCATTGACATCCCCAACCGCTCAATCACTCTGAACGTCCCTGAGGAAGTCATTGCCGAACGCAAAGCAAAATTCGTTCCCCCGCCCCCCAAAGCCACTAAAGGCTACCT
>JAZOSO010000173.1:0-12892 GCA_045657185.1 Victivallaceae bacterium
TGAATGTATGCATAATGATTTTGAAAAACTTCTTTTCAATAAATTTCCCGTCTACCTTGTCTGGCGTGACTTTTTGCAGCAAAACGGCGCGCTTCATGTCGGACTTTCGGGATCCGGCTCATCGTTTTTCGCTCTCTTTGCTTCTGCCGCAGAACTTGCGGCGGCAGAGAAAGTTTTTTATGAAAAATTCGGAACTGTAATAAAATCCAATTAAGGTGTCTTTATGAATGAAAATGCTATGAAAATTGCCAGAACAATGATCAGCTGCGCAGTCGAAAACGGATATTTTGACGGCGTTAATCTTGATTTGATTGAAGAATTGGCTGATGTTGAGAAAAACTTTTTTATTGAAATGTTCCGCCGTTTGGAAAAATACCGCAGTGAAAATAAGCGTAATGAACTGAATGCCAATGAGATATCAAGTATTTTTTCATTCGTTTTCGCCCGCAGTGTTGAAGCTGTTGCCAACTATAACAACGACAATAAGCAGGAATTTGACTTTATGGGTATGTTTGACGGTAAAATTCCGTTTTACAGTGATGACAAACTTATCTCTTTTGCGAAAAAAAGTCTCTTTCCCAAATTCATGGCGGAAAATTTTCTCAATTTCATGGAAGAAGATACCGATGAATTAGACCCCGTTCTTGCTCTTTTTGAAGCTCTCAAATGGACTTGGCGGCTCAGTCAGCATCTCGCTATTCAGGAATTAAGCTGATTTTTCTTACTTACTTTCTTTCCCGGTGAAAGAAAGTAAGAAAAAGAAAGCCGTTTTTTTTACTTTTCTTTTAAAAAAAGAAAAGTAAAACAAAAGAAAAACGGATTACAGCTGTTTGCTCGGCATTGAGAACAGATTTTTTGATATAGCAATATTTTTTGAGAATAAAAAATTGATGGGTTTGGGGTATAGTGAATTGCGATAGCAATGAACGGGGCGTTTCATCGCCTTTTATTTGTTATCGCCTTGGCAAAATCTCAAAGTATATTTTTACAACGGGGTATGCCAATGCGACAGCATACCCTAAAAAAATGTGGCGCAGTCCGGCGAAAGATTTGTTTCGTCATTCCGGCGTTCCACCCGCTTTTATATGCGGGAGGACGAAACGAACATTTCGCCGAAAAACAGTCTGACGCACCCAGCTGCTGACATCACGGCTATGCCGTCATATCGCACCGGGTCGTACCCGGCGTCGGGGTTCCGTCTTCGCTGAGCTACGCCGTGACAAGGCAGGCGGAGGAACGCGTCAGCGTAAAAGAGAGGCGGGTGGAACGCCGGGCGACGCAAGCCCCTGCAAAAAAGCACAAGATGCAGCTATCTCCCCATATTGGGAACATAGCCTTCTTTTTATAACTTCTTTCTTGCAAAAAGGCAAAGCAGTGCTATATTTTCACACTGTATTTTATATTATATAAAGGAGTTTTTTTGTAAGATGATGAATGTCAGAGTATTAAGCGTTTTTATCGGGGCTGTTGCTTTTTGTTTGCAGCTTTATGCTGCTCCTATTGAAATTCGCAAAAGTGTGGAGTCAAATCCGTCTCTTGCGGTACATTATTCCAATGTTTCGGGGGCGCAGCAGAGAGAAATTGAAAATATGCTTCGCGCGTCAAACTGGTTTAATCTCACTGAAGGGAATGCTGATTATCAGCTGGAAGTCCGACAGGGGCAGCGGCTGGGATATGTACTGACTGAGGGCAGAGTGCGCAAGGGGATCAAAAGTATGATTCCCGGAGCCAATGAGCGTGAACGGGCGAAGTTTCTGGTTGACTTTGTGCTTAATGATGCTTTTGATTTGCCGCCTTTGTGTCGTACACGGATTGCTTTTTCAATGGGGCAGAGTATGACCAGACGCAATATTTATCTGGCAGATATTGATGGGCAGAGAGTTCAACAGGTCAGCCGTTTCAATTCGCTTTGTGTTGAACCCGGATTTTTCCCTGACGGCAAATCCATTGCCTACAGTAAGTACAATCGTGCCTCCATGGATGTTGTGCAAACCTCTTTTGCTCCTTATCGCTCACGCCGTTTGTCAGCTTTTGCGGGGTTGAATACAGGTGTTTCCATTGATCCGACGGGGCGTTTTATGGCATTGATTTTGAGTAAGGATAAACAGGTTGAGCTGTATATCAAATCTGTTGAAAGCGCAACTATGCGCCGTCTGACTTATGACAAAGCGGTTGAAGCCTCGCCCTGTTTCAGTCCGGACGGTAAATGGATATGCTATCTTTCAGATGCTTCAGGGAGACCTGAATTGTATGTCTGTGACCTTACCGGCAGGCAGAAACGCAAACTTCCGAGTGTCGGCAGAGAGGCTCTTACTCCTGACTGGTCAACTGATAACAAAATCGTTTATGTCACCCGTATTGACGGCGAGTACCGTATTGCCATTCTGGATATGAAAAACAATCGTAATGAACTTGTTCCCAATTTGACAGGACGCTGGGAGTCTCCGTCCTGGGCATCGGACAATCGTCATATTGTGTGCAGTCAGACATTTGACGGCGGCCGCCGTTCAAGTCTTTATATTATTGACACTTTTACCGGGAAAAAGCGTCAGCTTTTCCGCAGCGGTAATTATTTTTCAACCCCCAACTGGTCAAAGAAGCCTGTCCAATGATGAATATTGCTGAATATCTTACTTCGCTTGAAACTTTCGGTATCAAACTCGGTTTGACGCAGACTGCTGAGCTTATGTCCCGTGCCGGATGCTGTACGCAAAAGGGCGGTAAGCCGTATTTTATCCATCTTGCGGGCAGTAACGGCAAAGGTTCCTGCGGCGCAATGCTGCAAAAAGCACTGCAAGCTGCCGGGAAAAAAGTCGGATTTTATACCTCTCCGCATCTTGTTTCTTACAATGAGCGTATGCGCATAAATGGCAGAATGATTTCTGATGCAGAGCTTGAAGCTGAACATCAGAAGCTGATGGTTCATGCGGAAGAGATGAAAAAAGACGGTAAATTTGTTACATATTTTGAATATACCACAATTTTGGCATTGGCATATTTTATGCACAATGATGTTGATTTTATCGTCTGGGAAACAGGTATGGGCGGCAGATTTGATTCCACTAATGTAATTGACTGCGAAGTTGCAGTTATCACCAATATTGCATTGGAACATTGTCAGTATCTCGGTGATACTCTTGAAAAAATTGCTGTTGAAAAGGGCGGTATAATCAAGGAGAAATCTCCCGTTTTCTGCGGAATTATGCCTGCTGAGGCGCGTGAGGTTCTGCGTGCTTCAGCCGCAGAAAAAAATGCTCCGTTTTTTGTGGCGGAGAAAGAGTTTGAACTGAAATGTACCGCAGATATGAAACAGCATATTCAAACTCCGTATGGAGAGGTCAGACTTGCTCTTGCAGGAGAGATGCAGCGTAAAAACTTTACTCTTGTCTATTATGTTCTGGAATATTTGAGCAATGAATATGACCTTGATATGCAAAAAATGCTCAATGCCATGGAGCAGGTTTCATGGCCGGGGAGATTTCAGTTTCTCCCTGACGGTTCGGTTGTTGACGGCGGACATAATCCTGACGGTACCGGTGCGCTTGCGAAGTGTTTGCAGGAGTATTTTCCCGATGAAAAATTTACTTTTGTTTTTGCTTCATTTGAGGACAAAGATACTTCAGAGTGCCTCAGAAATCTGCTCCCGCTGGCAAAAGAATTTTGCGTAATGCCGCTTGCTTATTCAAACCGTCCGAGCTGTTCGGCAGAACGGTTGAAAAATCTGATAGCGCAAATTGACGGAAATTTCAACAATGTGAAGTGTTACAGTTCACTGGCAGAATTTCTGGATAAAAAGGAACAATCCGCAGCAAGAAAAGTTTTCTGCGGTTCATTATATTTGTTGGGGGAATATCTGCAGCATGCGAACCCCGAAATGCTCATACAAATTTGAAAGGAATAAATTATGGCAGACGATATCAATATATCATTGAAAAGTCCGGATAAAGCACCTCCAGCCGCTGCGCCGATGGTTATTTTGCAGGGCCAGGCGGCTTTTCCCTATAATCTTGCTTCAATCGTAGTTTTTGACCGTAATCAGGCAGCATGTTCTGCGGCATTCAATCACGGCAGACTTATTGCTGTTTTTCCGCAGATGCCGGAAAAAGCCGATTTTAAAGCCTGCAAGGAGATAAAAGGCACATTTCCGCAGTTCAAATTTCAAAATCAGATGATTTCCCGTACAGGAACTCTCTGCCGTATTATCAAGCAGGTGAATTTTGCTGACGGCATGGTGCGTGTTCTCGTCCGCGGTCTCAGCCGTATCAATATGCTCCGTGTCAGTAAAAATGACGAATACGATGAAGCCGCATACGAAAAAATTGAGGATATCTCTGAGGATAAGACTGAAATAGCCGCTCTTGTCAAAAGTGTAAGCTCCATGTTTACCGACAGTTCTTTTCTCGGAGGGGTGCAGGAGGAATTCAAGCAGGCTGTTACCGCAGTTTCTTCTCCCGGTCGTATGGCTGACCTTATGGCGGATTCAATGCCGTTAAGTTTTGTTGAAAAATTTTATCTTCTTGCTGAACTTTCCATTGTCAAAAGACTGCATTATCTGGTTATTGCCATGAACCGCAGTATTGAAATTGCCCGTATCAGTGCCAAAATCCAGAATGATGTTCATGAAACAATGGGCAGGACACAGCGGGATTTTTTCCTTAGAGAACAGCTCAGCGCAATTAAAAAAGAACTCGGCGAAGATAATCGTAACCCGGATATTATTGATATAGAGAAGCGTTTGGCGGAAACTCCGCTGCCTGAACGCGCCGAAAATGTTGTGCGCAAAGAACTTTCACGGCTGGAAGTCATTCCGCAGATGTCTCCTGAATATCATGTTTCATATAATTATGTTGATACTATTCTTTCAGTGCCGTGGGTAAAATGTTCCGAAGACCGTCTTGATGTTGCCGAAGCCGCTAAAATTCTTGATGAAGACCATTACGGTTTGAAAGATGTCAAAGAGCGTATTCTTGAGTTTCTCTCTGTCCTCAAACTCAAAAAAGACGGCAAATCTCCCATTATCTGTCTTGTCGGGCCTCCCGGTGTCGGTAAAACTTCTCTCGGCAAATCCATTGCCCGCGCGCTCAACCGTGAATTTATCCGCATTGCTCTCGGCGGCGTTCGTGATGAGTCCGAAATCCGCGGTCACCGCCGTACTTATGTCGGCGCAATGCCGGGACGCATTATCCAGAATTTGAAAAAAGTCGGCGTCTGCAATCCGCTTATCATGCTTGATGAAATTGACAAGTTGAGCAAAGATACTCACGGAGACCCCGCTTCTGCTTTGCTTGAAGTTCTTGACAGTGCGCAGAATTCAACTTTCAGCGACCATTATCTTGAGCTGGAATATGATTTGAGCAAGGTATTTTTCATTGCTACCGCCAATACGGTTGACAGTATTCCTGAACCTCTGCTTGACCGTATGGAACTTATCAGACTTCCCGGTTATACCGCTTTTGAGAAAAAGGAAATCGCCCGTCAGTATCTTGTGCCGCGTGAAATTGAAGCCAATGGCTTGAATGATATTGCCAAAATTACAGTACCTGCAATTAACGAACTTATTGATTATTATACCCGTGAGGCAGGCGTCCGTCAGCTCGACCGTGTTATCGCCCGCTGCTGCCGCAAAATCGCCCGCAAAACTGTTGACGGCGAATACGGTGAAAATCCCAAAGTCTCCGTCAAAAAGAATGATATTGCTCCGCTGCTCGGGTGCCGTAAATATACTATTGCTGAAGCTGAACGCAAAACCGATATCGGCAGTGCAACCGGCATGGCATGGACAAGTGTCGGCGGCGTGATACTTATGGTTGAAATACTCAAAGTTCCCGGCAAAGGCGCACTCAAACTTACAGGTTCTCTCGGCAAAGTTATGCAGGAAAGTGCCGAAGCTGCCTTTACTTATATCAAATCCCGTGCCGCTGACTGGGGAATTGCACAGGAAGTTTTTGAGAAAAACGATTTCCACTTGCATGTTCCCGACGGTGCAACTCCCAAAGACGGTCCTTCCGCAGGTATCACAATGGCAAGTGCGATTTACTCTCTGCTCACAGGACAGCATGTCAGACCGTATCTCTCAATGACAGGAGAAATCAACCTCCGCGGCAGAATTACTGCTATCGGCGGTGTCAAGGAAAAAGTTATTGCCGCTTTGCGTTCCGGCATTAAAGATATTATTCTGCCGGAAGAGAACCGCAAAGATCTGGAAGATATTCCTGAAGAATTACAGCAGGAGCTTACCTTCCACTTTGTCAAAACGTTTGATGAAGCATTGCCGATACTTTTTCCGCAGCAGTCCTGAAAGAGTGTGCATGGATTATCTTTCATTATAAGATAAATTTGTCATTTTTTTATGTGCGATGCTTGAGTTTTGCTTTTTTTATAGTATATTACAATATGTATTACTGTAAAATTTCACAAAAATTCATATATGGAGAAAAAATTATGAATGAACGCCGTGTTGTAATTACAGGCCGCGGGGCTCTTGCCTGTGTCGGTCAGGATGTTGCAAGTTTCTGGGATGCTCTGGTCAACGGCCGTTGCGGTCTCGGCAAAGTAACTCGCTTTGATGTTTCTGCTTATCGTACTCAGATTGCAGGTGAAATCAAAGATTTTGACCCCACTAAATACATCAATTTCAAAGAAGCCAAAAGACTTGACCTTTTCTGTCAGTTGGCTGTCTGTGCCGCAATTCAGGCTGTCGCAGATGCAGGTTTGCCTGCCAACTTTGAAGGCAGTGACATTGATCCTGCCCGTGTCGGTGTTCTTGTTTCCAGTGGTATCGGCGGTTTGAATACTCTGACTGAACAGATCCGTACCCTTACCGAAAAAGGTCCCGGCCGTGTTTCTCCTTTGCTTATCCCCATGATGATCGGTGACCTTGCTTCAGGTAATATTTCTATTATCTGCGGTGCCAAAGGTCCCAATATGGGTCTTGTAACAGCATGTGCCACAGGTACTCACTCAATCGGTGAAGCTATGTGGATGATCAAACGCGGCGATGCTGATATCATGCTTGCAGGCGGTGCCGAAGCAAGTATTTCCGAAATCGGTATGGCAGGTTTCAGCTCAATGAAAGCTATGAGTCAGCGCAATGATGATCCTCTGCACGCCAGCCGTCCCTTTGATGCAAACCGCGACGGTTTTGTCATGTCCGAAGGTGCAGGCGTGCTTGTTCTCGAAGATTACGAACATGCCAAAAAACGCGGTGCAAATATTCTTGCTGAAGTTGTCGGCTATGGTGCAACCGGTGACTCATATCACATTACTTCACCTCATCCCGAGGGTGAAGGCGCAGCCCGTGCAATTCAGATGGCTCTCGGTCATGCAGGTCTCAACCCCGAAGACATTGACTATGTCAACGCTCACGGTACTTCAACCTCTCTTAATGACAAGTATGAAACTCTTGCCATTAAGAAAGCATTCGGTGACCATGCTTATAAACTCAGCGTCTCCAGTACTAAAGGTACAATGGGACACAGCCTCGGTGCTGCAGGTGCGCTTGAATCAATCGTCTGTATTGAAACTATCCGCAACAAAACCATTGCACCGACCATCAACTACGAAACACCTGACCCCGACTGCGATTTGGATATCACCCCCAATGTCGCAAAAGAAAAGAATGTCCGTACTGCCGTCAATATCAACCTCGGTTTCGGCGGTCACAACGGCGTACTTATTTTCAAAGAGGTCTGAAAATGAACGGCGCACACTTGCGTCAAAAAGCATTGATCCCGCTTTTATGCGGGATTTTTGCGCTTTTGGGGCTTGTCGGCTGCGTCAAACATACTGAGGGGTATCAATCGGTCAAGCTTTCCGATAATATTCCTGTAAATTCAAGCTCCGCAAGAAATCCCGTAATTATCATTCACGGGCTCTTCGGAGCTGAACTTTTATCGCCTGACGGTGAAAAAGTATGGGGCAAATTCAGCAATCAACGCATAGCTGATAAAAAAATACTTGCTATGCTTGCCTCGGATAAACTTAAGGCAGGCTCAATCCTTACTCATTCCGAAGTTACCCCGGCGAATATTACTGTTTACCGTTTCAAAAATTATTTTCTGCTTATAAATGCTCTCCGCAAGTTCGGTTATGCGGAGAAAGATATAATTCCTTTTGCTTATGACTGGCGCAGAAGTGTTCCTGAAAATGCCGTTGAATTTCATAAGTTTCTGCAGTCAAAATCCCGTCTTTTGCCGCCCGGTCGTAAATTTGACGTTATTGCGCACTCAATGGGCGGGCTGATAATGAGATACTATTTGCAGTACGGTACACAGCAGCTTACTGCAAAAACAGTTCCGTCAGTTAAAAATACAGAGTATGAAAAAATCTCAAAAGTATTTATTTTCGGTACTCCGAACTGCGGTTATGCCGATACCGTTGCTGAACTTTGCCGCGGACTTGCATTTGTTCCCGCATCTTTGAAATATCCGCCGTATCTTCTGCTTAATTTTAAATCATATTTCTGCATGTTTCCGGCATACGGCAATGCAGTAATTGACAAAGCAAGCGGCAAAGCGATTGATTTTTATGCTCCTGAATTCTGGCAAAAACTCAAAATGTTCCGTAATGCCCCGCAGGAGGTTTTGACAAAATTACATGAAAACCTTGCCCTTGCCGTTAATTTCCGCAATGCTATGGCAGAGCCGATGAACCCTGTAAAAGGGATAAAACTTTATCTTTTTGCGGGCAATTCATTTGATACTGTAAAACAGTATTCTTTTGATGCTTCAACATGCAAACTTGAGCCTTTCAGTTACGGCGCAGGAGACGGCAAAATTTTGTTTGAAAGCGCGCTTGCAAAGGGTTTGATACCGTGGGACGGCATTTATGTTTTCGGGGTATCGCACATGGGACTTTTTGTCCGCAATGATGCTCTGCGCAATCTGGATTTTCTTTTGAGCGGGGGCAAAGAAAATGAATGATGAAGAATATATGAAACTTGCTCTTGCTGAAGCGCAGAAAGCCGCCGATGAAAATGAAATTCCGGTCGGCGCAGTTGCAGTGCTTGATAATAAAGTAATTGCCGCTGAACATAACCGCATGGAACAGCTGCATGATGCGACTGCACATGCTGAAATACTGCTTATTCGCAAAGCAAGTGAATTTATCGGTGACTGGCGCATGTCTGATGTTACGATTTATGTTACCAAAGAACCATGTGTCATGTGCGGCGGAGCTATGGTCAATGCTCATTTGAAAAGGGTTGTTTACGGCTTGCGGGACCCCCGTTCAGGAGCTGATGCTCTCGGGCTTTTGCGCAATCCGAATTTGCTTTATCAAATAGAAAGTACAGGCGGTATCATGGAAGAAATATGCAAGACTGAATTTCAAAATTTTTTCCGTAAACGCCGTCAGGAACAGAAAATTGCCAAAGAAAAAAATGAAGGAAGTTTATGAGTAAAAATCCGTTGCAGAATATTTTAAAAAGTTCTATCGGCATGTCGGCGGCAACTATGCTCAGCCGTATTCTCGGTTTGGTGCGGACTGTTTTGGAGGCGTCCGTTTTCGGCGGTCAGGCGGTGGCGGCAATCTGGGGATATGCGATAGTTTTTCCAAATATTTTCCGCCGTATTCTGGGCGAGGGCGCACTTGGTACCGCATTGATTCCGCTGATAAGCGGAGCAGAGAGTGAGGATGAAAAGCGTGAAATCCGCCGCAAACTCGGATTGATTTTTACCGTGCTTGGCGGAATATTGATTATTGTTGTATTGTTAATGTGTATTTTTTCGCTTTTTTTCGGCGATATGTTTCAGGAGGAATATGTCCGAAAGGCATTTAAACTGGTTCCTTATTTGATGCCTTACGCATTTTTTATCTGCCTTATCGGTATCGGCGGAGCGTGTTTGAGTACGAGAAAAGTTTTTGTCCTGCCGGCGTTGGCAGGTCTGATGCTTAATATTTTTATTATCGGTACACTGGGATATTTTTATTACCGTCATAATCCTGATGCTGACTATATTATGCGTAAACTTTCTTATGCGGTGCTGATTTCGGGTGTTTTGCAGGCTGTCATCATCGCTCTGCTTATGAAAAAATATGAAATATTTCCCGAATTTGACTTGCAGTATTTTAAAAATAACAGCGGTGTTCTGAATGAACTTTGGAAACTGGCTCTGCCTGGGGTTGTTGCCGGCTCTACGCTGCAGCTCAGCGTGGCTCTTGATAAAAGTATCGCCCTTTTGTTGAGCAAAGATGCACTGCCGGCATTGGCATATACCGAGCGTATTGTTTATCTTCCGGTCGGAGTTTTTGCTTTGTCAGTCGGTTCGGTGCTGATGGCGGATATGTCGCGTTCTGCTGCGGCAGGCAAATATGATGATGTTCTCAAGTCTTTGCAGTTCAGTTTGCGTCATGTTATTTTCTGCTGTATTCCGATGAGTGCATTTGTGGTATTTTTCCGCATCGGAATAATTGAGGCGTTGTTTTTACGCGGTAATTTCACAATGTCTGATGTTGACTCAATGTCGTGGGCAATGCTCTTCTACTGTGCCGGTATTCCGTTTTTCTGTTCATTGAAGGTCATAACTCCGGCATTTTTCGCCCGTAAAGATATGAAAACTCCGATGAAAGTTTCTATTGCGGCACTGATATTCAACTTTATGATGAATTTGATTTTGATGTTTCCTTTGAAGCAGGGCGGCTTGGCATTGGCAACGGTGCTTTCAAGCGTTTTGAATAACAGTGTATTGCTGATAATATTACATAGGAGCAGCTTTAAATTGAACTGGCAGGAGTTGGGCGTAACTATTGCCAAAACTCTTGTCTCATCGGCAGTTGCTTCCGCAGGTACGATGCTGCTTGCGCCGTATCTTATGAGTCTGCCCGGCAGGGCGGGCGGTAAATTCAGCGGTATATTGCTGATGCTGTTTGTGTTCGGTATTATTTATTTTATTGCCAATTTGCTTATGCGTACAGCGGAATTGAGAGAGTTTCTGTCTCTGCTAAAACGGCGGAGCGGAAAAAAATGAAAATACCGTCAGATATCAGAAGTAAAGCAGGCGAAGCCGTCGTGCAGTACCGCATGATTGAAGAAAACGACCGCATAATGGTCGGACTTTCCGGCGGCAAAGACAGTTTTGTGCTGGCTCATACGCTTTATGAGTTGCAGAGAAAGGCCCCTGTGAAGTTTGAACTTGTATGTGCAACATTTGACCCCGGCTTCCCTGATTTCGGTGCAGAAATCATCAGAAAATACGCTGAAGCGCAGGGGTGGGAATTTCATTCTGTCAAACTTGATATCGCTTCAATAATCGCAGAGAAAAATTTTGAAGATGCTCCGTGTGCATTGTGTTCGCGGCTGCGCAGGGGGCATCTTTATACCCTTATGGATAAATTGAATTGCAATAAGTTGGCATTGGGACATCACGCGGACGATGCAATAATTTCTTTTGTAATGTCATATTTTCGCGGACACGGCTTGACAACTATGGGACCGAATGTGCCGGCACTTGAAAAAAAACGGCTTATTCGCCCTTTGATTCTCGTTCCGGAAGCAAAAATTGCCCGTTTTGCAGAGGAATGTGCGTTCCCGATTTGCGGTAAATGCCGATACAAGAAATACTTGGACGAATCAGGAGATAGGGTGTTTTTCCGCAAAATCCTGTCAGAAATAGAGCAAAAGATACCTGATTTCCGTTCTCTGGCATTGAAATCAATGGGAAAAATCGAAAAAAACTATCTTTTTGACAAAAATTTTATAGATTTTTTGCAAAGTTGACTTGCATTTTTTTCAAAAAGCACTATATTAAAGGTATAAACAAGCTGCGTTAGTTAATAAACGACAACGTTTCTTAACGAAGTAAACGCGGGGGAGTAGCTCAATTGGTTAGAGTACCACCCTGTCACGGTGGATGTTGCGGGTTCGAGTCCCGTCTCTCTCGCCATTTTTTTTGTCTTATTTTTGAGATATTAAAAAAGTGGGAATTTTTTTACTAAAGCTGCTTGAAAATATTTAAAAGGTCATTATATTAATGGCATAAACGATATTGCGGAGTGGAGCAGTGGTAGCTCGTCAGGCTCATAACCTGAAGGCCGTTCGGTTCGATTCCAACCTCCGCTACCAGCACTTTACAGGAGCTTACAATTCGTAAGTTCCTTTTTTTATGCTCAAATTAGAGAACTTGCAACTTTTTAAGCTAAGAATGCGTTGCGGATTTCTTTTACCGCCGGAACCCTTTCCAGGCAGCAGTCAGCTCAAGATAGACTAACAATAAACTAACATACTGCATGATCCCATATTTTTCAAGGCGGCGGCGATTTTTTTATTCACCTGACTCGCTACCACTGCTCCACCCCGCAACATTCCTCAGAAGTTTTTGAAGCCCCGCCGTTTGAAATCCCTGCTGTCATTGCGATCTCATAGGATGCAGCAGAGAGCAAACAGCATTACCGATTGCATTGATGGCACTTCGGAAATAGTGATGCTCCCTTGCTTGCCGTCCTCGCCAGTTTGATGATGGTTCAGCCGCCAAGCTTCGCTCGCATCCGACATCCTCCGTGCATTGAGGATTTGCTATGCCCCGGATCACTTCTTTCGCCTCCTCTGCCTCCTTCCTGCAGAGGCAGGCAGCAGAAAAATCCCTACCCTAAATACCATAAAATAAATATGGCTTTTTTTATTTTAGAATATTACAGTAAATAAATAGTTGATAATTTTATCAGTGCCGCCAAGCATAGGAGAAGTTAAAATGAATGAGTTTAAAGCTGGAGACCGTGCCGTAGCCAAAGTTGGCCGCAATGAAATCAATGTGGAGATCCTCTCCGTGGAGGAGAAAAGTTACCTTGTCCGGAACACTGCCGGAAAGGAGTTTCACGCAGTACGGTTGACCGCGTTGCCGGATGCAAAGGGTGTAGGCAATACCGACACCCTTGCCACCGAGTTAAAGGATGTAAA
>JAZOSO010000174.1:0-31516 GCA_045657185.1 Victivallaceae bacterium
GGTTTGGGGCGGTATGCGGGACGGTTGTTGATAATAACAGTTTTTTGAGGAGGGGGCGGCGGTGGATTGTTGATGATTACGGTTTGAGCGGGGGCGGGTTCCTGAATGATAACGGCAGGAGTTTGATTGACGACAACAGCTGGTGTGCCGGTCAGCAGTCTGACGCTGCTGTTGACGAGATTGATGATATCCGTTGCGAGACGGATGCCGTTGTTGTGTTCATGGTGATTGTGATGACGGTGGGGAGCTGCGAATGCACCTGCTGCACAAAATGCGATCACTGCGACGACGGTAGTTTTAGCGAAAGTGTTCATAATTTTTCTCCTTTCTTAAGGTGTTTTTTTATTTTTAGGAACTTTTTTATTTTATTTGCTAAATCTTTTAGCTTTCTAATAATTAAGACGCTAAACTATTTAAAATATTGTGCAGTATTCATAAAAAAATATAAAAAAAATTGCATAATTTTTGATAATCAATTCTATTTGTTTGAATATCAAGGCTTTATGATTGAAAAATATTTTGCGGAAAATATATTTATCGTGGTTAACAGGGGAATATCATGGGATTTTCCCCGCAAAAAAAGGAGAAAAATATGAAACTCACCAAAACCATCGTCGGTGCAATTCTCGTAATTGCAAGTATCAGCACTTTTGCTATGGGTTCAAGCTGTGACACCGCAGGCGCACAAAAAGACAAATGCCATGACAAAGCTGTGAAGCATGCCAAAACCGCTAAAGGTGAAGCCGTTTGTCCGGTTACAATCTGGGCTGCAGAAGCTATCGGACCTGACGGCAAGGTTCTTGACGAAGCGGTTATGATTTGGGAAACTGCTGACGGCAGCACATGGGTCGCAAAAAAAGTTAAACACGCCGCTGCAAATTACAACCATGCTCATGCTGTAAAAACCGCTGACGGCAAAAAAGTTGAACCTATGACTTGCGCTGATGCCCGCTCGGATGCCAAAGATGCCAAAATGGATATTGTCAAATCCGCCGCTCCCTGCAAGGAAAAAGGTTCTGCCAAATGCGATGCTGTTGAGCATACCAAAAGCATAAACGGCAAAGCTGTCGTCTGCAGTTCCGCAGATAAGAAAAATGCAGATAAAAAATTGACCGCCGAAGCAAAAAATAACGTTGCTGACGACGGTTACTTCCTCGTTATTGAAGAAGATTAAAAATAATTGAATTGAAGCCGGAGGGGAAGAAAATTTTTCTTCTCCTCCTTTTTTATTGTTTTACATTACTATTTACTGCCAAAGTCCGCTCTTTGTTAAAACTCGAATTCATCGTTGTCTTCGGCAACAATTACAGGATATTTTACAAGTTTTCTGAATTCAGGCATCATTTTTGCTCTGCTTTCAGCAACATGCGAGAATATAAGTTTTCCGGGGTTTATCGCCTGAAAATATTTTATTTCCTGAAGCGGGTTGAAATGAGTCAATTCTGAAACACAGATATCTGCATCTTTGGCGGCGTTTACGGGAAAGTCGGAGCAATTCATAGAGAGGTCGCCTGTATAGACAAATTTTTTCCCCTCTGCTTCAAAAACAAAACAATATGACGGCAGATAGCCGTCCTGCCACGGAATATGCCGGTTCGGAATTGCGGAAACTTTCAGATATCCGTCATCATAAAACACCCCCTGTTTGATAATACGGAAGTTTATCATATCTTTATTTCTGCCGCGGAACTGAATTGCCATGAGTTTTTCATAAGGCTCAACAGCATCGGGGGCGGGCAGCCAGATATCGGGAGTGTATTTACGGCGCGGATCTTTGCGCAGACTGTCTTTCATGCGGTTTTTGAGAAAACTTGTCAGACCGCCGAAGTGGTCTTCATGCATGTGTGAAATAAAAACAGCCTTTACATTATTGGCATCAATATCTTTTTGTACCATAGCAGATATGAGATGCGCCCCTGCATCAATAATATAATCGCCGTTGGCAGTCTGCAATACATAAGCTGCATTTCTGCGGGTCTTAGAAGGAGTTCCCGCTCCTGTTCCGAGAGTTATGAGTTTCATCTTTTTTTTTTCGGATGTTTCACCAGCACGGCCATATCAACATAAATGGCGTTCTCTTTTTTTGAGCCGGGAACATAAGCGGGACCTGTAAATTTGATTGAAACCCATGCTTCATCCCAGGTGTTGTCTTCCGCTGTACCGTCAGTTTCAGCAAAAAGGCGGGTTGTCTGCGCCTGAATTGCCCAGCCCTGTCCCCAGAAATAAGTTATGGGGTCAAGTTCAAGTCTGCCGGGGAAACGGTACCAGTGATATTTTTCGTCTGTATGAATGTTTTTCAGACGCAAAGTCAGTTTCTTTTTGCCTTTGTGATTTCCCCATTTGAAAGTGGTGGTGCGGGATTTTTTGTTCGGCATCAGCTTATCAATACCGTGATAATCGGGATTTTTGTGGGCGGATTTGACAGCCATACCGATAATTGAGTCGGGATCTTTGACTTTTGCAGCTCCCAGTGTCGGCTGTGAACGGAAATCCATATAAGTAATCATGCGGAAACGTTCATTGGGAATATCCTTGAATTTTTCAGGACGGGGGAAATTAAGAGCTGCAGTTTTGAATTTTTCTTCAAATTCTTTATCTGCCTGCTTGTAATTTTTTGCAGGAATGCGGCGGATGTAAGCCTTTGCCAGAGTGCGGCACTCTTCAACAAGATTATCAATATTGATATTTTTTTCTGCAAAAGCCTTGCGGTAAAGCTCTCTCTGTGCCACTGCATACCAGATGAAGTTGATGCGTTCTGCATCAACGCGTTTGCGGTAAATGCTGTTTTCGGGCAGAGATTCAGAGAGTTTTTTCATATTCACATAGGTATTGCTCATAAATTCGGGAGTGAGATACTGCCAGTGAGATACCATTTGTGAATTCTGGCGGTTGGTCTGTTTGGCGACACCTTTGCGGATGTCGTTGAAAAGTTTGAACATCTCTTTGGCAGCAGGGCCGTAGTAATATTTGCAGTAGAGTTCAGCAAGTTCTTCTGTATTTTTTTCAGTATCCATAAGCAGCTGGGCATAGACAAAAAATGTCAGCTGAACAAAACTCTGCGGTGCAAATGCACTGGTTCCGTTTTCCAGAAAAACATCGGTGATATTGAGCTTGCGGAAGAAACGCAAATCACTCTGAATGGCATTGAAAATAGTATCAGGACGGGGCGGATTGTAATAGGAACCGCCGAGGTTGCCGTAATCCCAAACTCCGAGGCGTTTTGCTTTTTTGCTCCAATTTTCAAAATAGCTGATACGGTCGGCATTCATCGGGTCAGTCAAAGGACGGAAACAGTCGCTTACGGTGAATTTATCTGTCATTTGAATTATAACATTATCTGCCGGAGTAAATCTTTTCGGAGGAGCGGCAGAGACTTTGTAGCCGAAAGTACGGATGAAAATATCGGGATATTCTTTTTTTATTTCATTGGCAATATAGTTGATAAAGTAAAGTAAAAGGTCAGTTTCAGAACCGTCTTTGTCAACAAATTTCAGACATTCGGGACATTTGCAGATATAGGCAATAGCATCGAGAGTGGAAATATCGTAAACAGTGGGCCACTCATCTTTGGGTATTGTTTCTCGATGTTTTTTAATCATTTTGCGCAGAGAATCAAGTGCGTGCTTTGCCATATCGCGATTGGACATACAGAGACTTCCGCGTTTTCGGAAGGCAATCGGCGGTTTGCGTTCCCCGTGAATGTCCATATAGAAGTATTCGGGATGGGTTTTGAACATTTTGGGATTGACATACAGACTCAAAGAGTGGAACTGCGGTTCATGTCCGATATTGAATGAACTGTACTGCCAGACTTTGTCAGAATTGTAATGTTTACCGTTGATACCGTTGCGCAGCTTCCATTTTTTGTATGCTTCCATGACTGATTTGTCAACTTTGAGATAGGTTTTGAGAATACTGTCCCAAATCATACGCCCCTGAAAAGCGGGCTTTTTCACTTCATCTGCAAGGTTGATTTTGAGTATTTTATGTTCGGGGACTGCATCCTGGTCAAAGGTAAGCGTATAGCAGCCGAATTTGTTGAGCAGCTGCCAGACGGCGTAAAAACTTCCTACCGGATTGCCGCCGGAGAGAATGAGGTTTTTACCTGCAGTTTTGATTACCCATGTTTCAGGAGTAAGTTCGGCAAAATCAACTTTGTTTTTGCGGGCAAAAGCACTTTGACCGATATAGATTGCCTTTTGTGAGGCGGAGACTTCTGCTTCAGGCACGATTTTGAAATCGGCGCCGGACATTTTGCCGAGATAATATCTGAGTTCGTCAGCAGCCTGACGGTCAAATTTTGCAAGTTTTTCCGGAAGTGCAATAACGTAATCGGTTTTGCCGTTTTCGGCAAATTTAAAATCTGCCGCATAGAGAGAAGCAGCCGACAACATAAGCATTGCCAAATAGAATAATTTTTTCATTTTTTTTCCTTTATAGTTATATGTAATTAAGTTAATTTCAGTTTAAATAGCCGAGATTTTTCCATTCTCCCGGCGGGTAACTTATATAATGTGCTTTCAATGCGGCACAAGATTCACCTTTATTAGGATATTTGAAATATTTGGCGGAACCGTCAAGGAATGTCATATTGAATCCTTTTGAATGACGGTCGTCCATGCTGAAACCCATGCCGTCCTGGAAATTACCATAACCGATTTTCATCATGGCGTCATCTGCACCGTATTGTTTTAAATCGGCGGCAAACATAACAGCAGAAGGCTGAATGAACAAGGTAATTTTTTTACTGGGATAATTTTTAGTTGTATCATTTATTTTCATTCCCATTGCCACTTCCCAGCCGATAGTCATATATTTATAAGTTTTGCCGTTAGCAGGGTCTGTCGGCTGATATGTCATCTCATACGGACGGCTCGGACATTCCCAGACGCCGTAACTTATATACGGTCTGAGCAAATCCTGTACTTTCTTTTTTACATTTGCGCCCCATGCTCTGCCGCTCGGCACCCAGTCATCATTATCATCAATGTAATACATTACGCCTGCTGCGAGATTTTTCATGTTTGACAGACAAGCTGCGCCGCGTCCTTTTTCTCTTGCCTGATTGAGTGCCGGCAGCAGCATACCTGCAAGAATGGCAATGATTGCGATTACTACTAAAAGTTCAATCAAGGTAAATTTGTTTTTCATAATATTTTCCTTTATCTGATTATAAGTTCAGGTGATATGTAAATATCTTTGCGATTTTCAACAGGAGTTTCTGCCATTTGTACAATAGCATCGGCAATAGAACCGGCATTGAAATCTATTGAGGCAAATGGCTGCGGACCTTCTCCGTGACTCCACGGAGTATTGAATAATCCTGCAAAACAAATGTTTTTTGGGATTTGACCGCAGTTTTCAATAAGTTTTTTCATAAAGAAAACAACATTTGAATCAGTTGCAAAGAATCCGTCAGGCATATAACGGTCACAAGTTGATAAATAGACAAGCTGTTTGCGATGGTCTTTCTGCGAAGCCAAACAGCCGTCAATAATTGCAGTTTCCGGATTGATACCTCCCTCTGTCAATGCTTTTTTGAAGCCGTCAATAAACATTTTTTCTTTATGAATCATATAAAGTTCAGGTGTGATATGCGTTTTGAAATCAAAGAAATTCGGGAAGTAAACAGGTTTTTTGCATCCCTGTTCAATCAGATATCTGCCTCCGAGATAACCGGCTTTTTCATAATCAGGGAAAACACCTTTCAGCGGCAGCCCTTTACAGTCTATTTTTTCTCCGAAAAGAATAGTATTCAGTTTGCACAATTCATTGAAGTAAGGTATTTTTGACTTCATGTATGTATGCAGTAAAATAAGTTCCTGTTTTGAATTTGCCAGATTTTCAATTTTTTTCTGCAGAGCAGACAACTCTTGCGGACGGACATGAAAATTGTTGTGAAAAATTATGTTGGTGTTGACCGTACTGACAAAAAAATTACGGTTTTTGAGTTTGTTCAAAATATTCATGTATAAATCTTCATAAAAATGTCCGGATGTACGCATTATGAGAGCAACATTTTCTTTGGCGTTTTCCTGCGCTCTGATAACTGTTCCTTTTTTACGGAAACGGTTAATACGGCCCTCGCTTTCAAGGATGGTGAGCACTGTACGGATAGTATTTCTGCCGCATTCAAATTGAATGGCAAGTTCTCTTTCTCCGGGTAGTTTATTTCCTGCAAAATAACCTTGCAGAATCAAATCTCTTAAATCATCTGTAATTTTTTGAACCTTGCTCATAAAATTATTCCTTGATATTTGTCTGATTAAATATACTGCAAAATTTTTTCTTTGTCAAAGGAACCAAAAACGATTTTTACTGCAAAATAAAAAAAGCATATAGAACCAAAAGCCATTATTGCAGACAGGGCAGAAATTGTAATCTGATGAGCTATGAAAAAATCAGATGTTTTGGGGATTGTACGGCGGCAAATTATTTCAGCGGGACTCTGGAAATGAGGCGTATATCGGGGTAATCGGTTTTGAGGCGTTGAATATCATCTTCATCAAGTTTGAGGTTTGCCGCATCAATATTATCTGACAGGTGTGCCGGATTTTGAGTGCTGCAGAGGGCGGTGACATTGTCTTGTGCAAAAAGCCATGCAAGAGCCAGCTGTTGAAGAGAGACTTCATATTTTGAGCATAATTCATCTGTCAGCGTGCAGTCCGTCAGGTATTGCAGCGGTCGCCATGCTTGCAAAATAACATCATTTTCCCGACAGAAAGCAAGCAAATCTTTCTCAGGTTCACGGCAGACGAGGCTGTATTCAACCTGATTTACAACTATAGGTGCATTTGAAATCTGCATTGCGCGTTCAAGACGCTTGGTATTGAAATTACTTACCCCGATATTGAGAGCGATTTTCTGGTCTGCAAGTTCATTCAATGCTCCGACAGTTTCTTCCAGCGGAACTGCATCGTCAATCTGGTGATACAAATATAAATCAAAATGGTCGGTTTTCAGACGGTTGAGAGAATTTTCGGCGGCGCGCCAGACATCATCACGGCGCAGATGAGTTTTCCATACTTTTGAGCAAACCTGATATGAGCTGCGCGGTACGCCGCGAAGAGCTGTTCCTATCAAAGTTTCAGCATAGCCGTCAGCGTAATATTCAGCAGTGTCGAGCCATGTTACTCCGTTTGAAACTGCATTTTCAATAGTTTCAATCTGTAAAGCGTCATTATTTTCTGGGTCGTGAAATTCTCTGCCGCCGAACTTCCATGTGCCGAGACCGAGCAGCGGGAGTTCAAAACCGTTTTTGAGTTTTTTGCTGTTCATAGATTAAAAGCAGTTTTTTTCTTCCGGGAAAGTTTTGTTTTTGACATCATCGACATAATTTTTTATTGCATTACGCATGATATTGCCGCATTCGGCATAGCGTTTTGCATGTTTGGGGAGGAAATCTCCGATACCGAGAACATCGGTAATTACCTGCACCTGACCGTCGCAGTTTCTGCCGCCGCCGATACCGATAGTCGGAATATCCAGTGCGGAACTTATGTCAGAAGCAATTTTTTCCGGCATACATTCAAGAACGACTGAAAATGCGCCTGCCTCCTGAACTGCGAGAGCCTCCTCCATAAGCCGTTTGGCGGCATCTTCTGTTTTTCCGCTTACTTTGTATCCGCCGGAGGTGAGAACTTTCTGGGGGAGCAAACCGATATGCGCCATAACGGGAATACCGCATTCTACCATGCGGCGCATTACGGGAAGAATAGTCAGACCGCCCTCGATTTTTACCGCATCGGCACCGCATTTCTGCAAATACATTGCTGCATTGTCAAGAGCTTTTTCAATAGAGTTTTGAAAGGTCATAAAAGGCATATCAGCAACTACAAAAGCATCAGGCGCGCCGCGGCGGACGGCTTGAACATGAAACATGGATTCCTCCAAGCTGAGAGCCACAGTATTGGAGTAGCCGAGAATTGCATTGGCCATTGAGTCGCCGACTAAAAGCAAATCTGCACCTGCTTCATGTGCCATAGCGGCAGTGACTGCATCATAGGAGGTTATCATTACGATTTTGTTTCCTTCCGCTTTCATTTTTCGGAAGGTATTAACAGTGTTTTTTTTCATTTTTATGCCTCAGGAGAGCTGATCAAGTACGAAAGTTTTTTTTACCATTATGCATTGAGCTTCTTTTTTGCGGATGGATAGCGAACTGCCCATGACACGGATGCGGATAAGATCGCCGAAAGGTGCGTGACCTTCCATGGTAAGTAAAGTGCCGCGCACCAGTCCCAAGTCGGCAAACTTGCGGATACCTGATAATTTTTCGGTAATAGAGTCAATAACAGCACTTTCGCCGACTTCAAGTTCGGAAAGTGCAATCGGAATACTGTTGTTATCAAGACCGATGCGGGACATTTTTTCTTCAATTATTTTCCGCAGGTTTTGGCATGACGGATCGTCAGCAATGGTTTCTGCAAGGAATGCCAGGCGTGAAGTTGTTTTTTCTCCGATTACATGTTCAATATCACATGCAACACGATTTGCATGGTCTTCATCCAGACGGATGACATCAACGAAGAATTTTTTGAGACTGCGGTGACGGCGGCGGATAACTGCACCGATAGCGGCACCTTCGGGGGTGAGTTCAACGGGGGTGTGTGACTGATAGACAATAAGTTTTTTTTCGCTCAAATTCTGCAAAGCTTTGGTCGCAGAAGGCATTTTGACGCCGAGGCGGTCGGCGATATCTTTAGTATGAGCGTGACCGTTTTCCTCAATGATTTCGGAAATAACTTCGATGTAATCTTCCAGACTGCTTGATATTTTCATATAATCGTTTCCTTCGGGATAGAAATAATATTACAGAAAATATACACTCTCAATAAGAAAAATGCAAATTAACTGAGGCTATTTTTTGAAAAATACTCCATGAGCAGGCTTTGAATTTATTCTGTAACGCAGATGCCGAAAGCGCTGAATGCGGTATTGCCATTGGCAATGTTGCTGCCTCTGATATAAAATTCACCTGAATTTCTGATATCTGCCGCCCATGTCAGACGGTCTGGATATTTTTGAGCTTGGAGAAAAGAAACATGAATTTCTTTTATATTGAAAGATTTTTGCAGTTTTTCAAAAAGTACATCTTCGGTCATTGCTGCATATTGTGCATTATTGAGGTGCTGATTTATGTCAGTTTGTGAAAATCTGACATCAAAAGAAAGAATGTTCTGTTCAATAGCTGTATTGTCAGGTTCAGACGGAAATTGAGGAATAAAAACCGGAAGTTCAGGATTTTCCAGTTGTACACCATCAAGGACACTGCGGCGGAGCGGACGGAGTTTGACACTGTCAAGCAGCAGCCAGTAACTTGAGGCGTGAGCGAGGACTTCACCGCTTGCGCTGTCGGAAATTTCAAATTCACGGCGGAAAAAGACTCTTTCAACGCCGCTCGGATAGGTGCATACGGTAATTTTCTGTTCCGGAGAGAATTTTCCGTATATTTTCAAACTCATTTTTGACAACACCCAAATCATATTTTTGCTGTACAATGACTGCATGCCGAAACCGAGAAAATTGGCATGTTCGGCGGCAATCTGCTGGAGACAGTCAAAAATTGACTGCAATTTGAAAATACCGAATTTATTGACTTCGCTGTAACGGACAGTAAAATCACGGCGGAAAATGTTTTTATTGTCAGAAAAATTTTTGATAAGATTATTCATTTATTCCGTATTCCTTTAATCTGCGCTGGAGAGTTCTGCGGCTGATGCCGAGTTTTTCAGCGGCAAGTGTACGGTTGCTTCCGCATTCATCAAGGACTTTGAGGATCAGGGATTTTTCCTGTTCATCAATATTGTCGGTACAAAGCGTTTTTGGTTCCGCAGGTGCCTGAAGTTTCTGTGCGGAGACAGAACCGGGATTGAAGTTGCGGATAAAATCGGGCAAGTCATCGGTTGTGATTTGCGGTGCATGGTTGAAAACTATAAGTCTTTCAATGCAGTTGCGAAGTTCACGGACATTGCCGGGAAAGTTATAAGTTGTCAATTTCTGCATGGCATCGGCGGTGAAAACGGGAGTGTTTTTGCCGTTTTCCGAAGCAAATTCAGCGGCAAAAATATTGGCAAGATGTTCAATATCCTCTTTGTGTTCACGCAGCGGCGGAATTTCCAGATTGACGACATTCAAGCGGTAATAAAGGTCTTCACGGAAAGTTCCGTCTTCCACCATCTTTTTCAAATCTCTGTTGGTTGCGGCAATGAGTCTTATATCGCATTTGACAGGTTCGGAGGATCCGATGCGTTCAAAGGTTCTGCTTTCGAGTACACGCAGAAGTTTGACTTGAATGGAAAGCGGGATTTCTCCGATTTCATCAAGGAAAAGAGTTCCTCCGTTTGCAAGTTCAAAACGCCCCTTGCGCATATCGGATGCCCCGGTAAAAGCACCTTTTTCATGTCCGAAAAGTTCACTTTCAAGCAGATTTTCAGGCAGCGCCGCACAGTGAACTGCAACAAAAAGTCCTTTGCGTCCTGAAAGTTTATGCAGTTTTCTTGCGGCTACCTCTTTGCCGCTGCCGCTTTCTCCGGTAATCAGTACTGTGGAGCGGCTGGGGGCAACAGTGGCAATCATTTCATCAAGTTTCTGCATGGCATTGGAGGCGAGGGGGGAATTTTTATGCGGAGCTGAAGTATTAGCCTCAGCGGACGGACGATTTTTTATTGCTTCAATGGCGTTGGTTATAACCTCTTCAAGTTTATTCAGTTTGACAGGTTTTGTGAGGAAATCAAATGCGCCTTTTTTGACTGCTTCAACAGCTTTTTCAACAGAGCCGTAAGCAGTAAAAACAATGCACTGCGGCGCATTCGCTTTGCTCAAAGCGGCATCAAGCACGCCGATACCGTCAACACCCGGCATACGGAGGTCGGTAAGGACAAGGTCATAATCATTTTTCTGCAGCAGTTTGATGGCGGCTTCCCCGTCTTCGGCTTCGTTTATTTCAAAGCGGCTGCGCAGATAGCGTACGAGAGCCAGACGGGTATTTATTTCGTCATCTACAATTAAAATTTTCTTCATTTCAGCCATGTGGATATCCCCTCAAAAAACTGTAATACTATACAGCAGAAATGAATTTTTTCAAATTCACAAAAGAAATTTATCATTGATTATTAAAGCTCCCTGACGGAGAATTACGGCTTTTTTGCCTCTGGCATCAACAACAGTTGAGGCAAGTGAATCGGGGGGGATTCTGCCGCCGTCAATTACTGTATCAACCTCACCGTCAAGTTCGTTCAATGCTTCATTTACCTCAAGGACATTGGGCAATCCTGAACGGTTGGCACTGGTGCTTGAGAGCGGAAAATCAACTCTTTTCAGCAGTTTTAATACAAAATCATGGTCGGGAATACGAAATCCGAGAGATGACTCCGCTCGGGGAACAATAATTGTGATTGCTCCCGGACAGTAAGTTTCTGCAAGTTCCTGTGCCAGCGGTGTAAGTTCCGCTCCGTAAAATGCAAGTTTGGAAATATCATCGGTAAAGATACTGAGCCTCTTTTCCTGCGGACGGTGTTTGAGCTGATATATCTTTTCTTCGGCAATTTTATCTTCAAAACGGCAGACAAGACCGTAAACTGTTTCCGTCGGAAGCAGAATTACGCCGTGATTTTCAAGTGTACGGACACATTCCGCAAGTACATTTTCTTCTGAATCAATGCCGGGAGTAAATTTTTTCAAGTTCAAACTTCCTCTTCTTCTTTGCTCTTGCCGGTGATACGGTCAGTCAGGCGTTCGCCGAAGTAGCTGGCAAAAAATGCAATCACACCGGCTGCAAAACCGTAAACTGCACCATTGGTCAGAACAACATCAAATTTGTCACTGCTCATAATTTCAGTAAAGGTTCCTTCAATGCCGACAGCTCCGACAAAACAGTAGGTAAGCCAGACCAGAGTTGAGACTGCCATACATGCCCAGCAGGAATTTTTGCTTGCTTTTTTGAAGTAAAGTCCGATGATAACCGGCCAGAAAACAATTACCAGCTGTGATGCCCAGCAGTTTTTCATCAGAGAATAAATACTCTGTACGCTCAATGCCAGATAGGTTGCTACAACGAGCAGAATTACAGTGATGATACGGGTAAGATGCAGCATTTTTTCATCAGAAATGCGAGGACTGATCGAGCGGATGACGTTGTTGGTAAAGAGTGATGATGCCGCCAGCAGAGAACTGTCAGCAGAACTCATGATTGCTGAAATCAAAGCACTCAGAAACAGTGTCAGAAAAATAGGATTCATCTTGCCGAGTGTCAGAATAGCCATGCGGGGCAGAACCTGATTTTCCAATGCGCTTTCACCACCCATAGTTTCAATGGTGATATTGTGTTTTGCAAGTACAATTCGTGCCGCAAAACCGATAGTAATCGGTACCAGAGCAATAGCCATATACATAAAACCGGAGATAATACTGCTGGAAATAGCGATTTTTTCATTGCGGCTGGAGAGTGAACGCTGAATAAGATCCTGACCGATCATACAGCCGAGTCCCATAATGATCCATTGACCGATGTAGTAGGTCAGACCGCCTTCACCTCCGGTATAGCCGAGACTCAATTCTCCTGCTTTGATATTGGCAACGGAAAAGACGTTTTCATATCCGCCTGCCATACTGACAGCCTGCGGAACAACAATAAAAAGTCCGACAATGATGAGTGAGACTTGAATTAAATCTGTGAGAGTAACCGCCCACATGCCGCCTGAAACTGTGTAAATAAGCACAATCGCCGCACCGATAAGCGCACCGTAAAGAATAGGAATATTCAAAAGTACATTCAAAATCGTACCGATACCGAGAACCTGCGCCCCCAGCCAGCCGACATAAACAGGAATCATCCACAAAGAAGCGTAAATGCCGGCCCATTTGCCGAATCTGCGTTCAATAATATCTGTAACTGTCAGACATTTCAGCTTGCGCAGCAGCCCGACAATGAAAATACCCGCCAGAATAAGACTCAGTGATGCAGCAAACGGGTCGGCAATAACTGCGCCGATACCGTTGGAGAAAACTGTTGCCGCTACACCCATGCTGGAACCGGCTCCGAACCATGTCGCAAGCAATGTACCTGTCGCCATCCATAACGGAAGCCTGCGCCCCGCAACGAGAAAGTCTCCGAGACCTTTGACCTTGCGGCCCGCATAATAACCGATATACAGAATACCGAGAATATAAATCACGATACCGACATACAAAAAGTAAGTTGCGCTTGCGGACAGTCCGAGTCCGACAGTTGCCTGAACAGTTTCAGCAGTTGCCATATTGCTTGATGCCTCTCTTGGTTTGTTTTGTGATAAATGGCAAAAAAATACTTGTTTTTTTAAAATAATGGAATTTATTGATATTTCAAGTTGAAAAAGCATAATATTGTGATAAAATGTATTATAAATCACTGAAAATGGAGTTTTTTGACTGAAATGGATATTAAAACAGCGCGTCAATATGGTATGTGTGCAGGCGTAAAGAGGGCTTTGGATATTGTGGACAAGGCTTTGCTGGACTGCGGCAATTCAACTTTGTATATTTATAATGAAATTGTGCATAATAATTTTGTAATCAATGAGTTAAAACAAAAAAATATTATCTTTGTCCATTCTGTTGATGATATCCCGGACGGCGCTGTAACTGTTTTCAGCGCACATGGTGTGCCGCTCTGTGTGGAACAATCAGCAAAGGAAAAAAAACTGCGTGTTTTTGACGCAACTTGTTTATTGGTAAAGAAAAACCATTATGCAGTTGAAGAGGCGTTCAAACAGAATACGGCTGTCGTTTTCATCGGCAAGAAGTCGCATCCTGAATGTATCGGAACAGTAGGAAGAGTGCCTGACGGATATTGCTTTGTTGTTGAAAATAAAGAAGATATAGCAAAAATTCCTCATGTTTCCAATGATATTATTTCTGTTGCTCAGACAACTCTGGCAATGTCAGATGTAGCAGTAATAAAAGCTGCGCTTAGTGATAAGTTTAAGAATATCAAGCATTTGGGCGGTATTTGTTTTGCAACCGAGGAGCGGCAGCGTGCAGTCGCAGAATTGGCAAAAGAGTGTGATGTAATACTCGTTGCAGGTTCTGCTGCAAGTTCAAATTCATGCCGTTTGGTGCAGATTGCCAAAGAATACGGGTGTGCTGCATATCTTGTTGACAGTGTTGATGATGCAAAGAAAATAGATTTATCTTTGTATCATCATGTCGGCATTACCGCGGGGGCAAGTACGCCGCAGCGTCAAATTGATGAATTGATTGAATTTATAAGTTTGAAATAATTGCCAGCATCTCAATATTGAGTGTGCCGGGGAAAAAATCAAACGGGATAAGTGCTTCAATTTTGCAGTTGTTATTCAAATAAGTATGCAATGCCGGAACGATTTCGTCTGCGCCGCAGAACATTTCAAAAATTTTATGCGGTTTGCGTGACAGTACAAATTCATGTACCTGCGCTTCACATCCTTTGCGCGGCGGGTCAAGGAGTATCCACTCTTTTTTACCGCGCGGCGGCGGCATTTTTGAGCGGAGGATATCGGCAGTGATGAAACCTGTCTCGTAATGAAAATTTTTATTCGGATAATGAAATTTTGCATTATTTTTTGCCGCTTGAACAGACTCTTTGGCAAGTTCCATGCCCCATATATTTTTGAACATGCCGCCGAAGGCAAGTGACCAGAGTCCGTACCCGCAGTAGAGGTCGGTCAATGTGTCATCGGGAGACGGAGTGAGGTGCTTTTTAAATTCTTCAAAAAAGAGCGGCAAAACGGATTCATTTATTTGTGAGAATGAAACGGGCGAGTAGAGAAATTTTTTACCGTCCAGTTTGAGAGCCAAAAAGTCGGAACCGTACATTTTTTTGAATGATATGCCTTTAGCCGGGCGTTCAGCTTCCAGATAATAGTCTGAATTGCTGTCGTCAACATATAGAAAGATGCTTTTGACTGACGGAATATTTTTGACGGTATCTGCGCAAACAGCTTTCAAAATTCTGACGATATCGCCGGAAAGACTGCGGACATTGAAAATCACTGCGTGTTCGGTGTATGAGCCTCTTATAATTATATAGTTCAATACCGAACTTGCTTTGAAATTGCGCGGAATGGAAAATGTCTTTTGCAGGTAATTATAAATTTTTATATGTTCGTCAGGTTCAAGTATTGAGAGTTCAACTTTTTTCTCCGACGGTTTTCTGCCGAAGTGCAGAAAGACTTGTTTGCGGTCAAAATAAACCCGTCTCTTGGTTGTAGTGCGGTATTTGCGTTCAAGCGGGCTTGCAACAATCGGGGCGGGGGTGAAATTGATATTGCCGTCAGCAAGCAGTTTGGCAACAGCGGCATTTTTCAGTTCCAGCTCTGCAGCATACGGAAGTTCAGCCAATGCTTCCGGCGAGAAGTGGTCAATTTTAAAATTATTTACGGCCGACGGGAAACAGTCTTTAAATTTCATAAGGCAGAATTAAAAAGAAGGGCGGAATTTTTGTTCCGCCCTTCAATGGTTGAAGTTTTTGTTTACTTGAGGGTGATGATCATTGCGTTATCATCAATATCAAGATTGACTTTGGTAATTGCATCTGTGGCAGCGGTCAGGAAGTAATCGCCGGCAGTCAGTTTGAGCTGATCATTTGCATCAAGTTTGACTGTGGTGAGTTTACCTGTGCTGCTGTTATATTTTTCAATGATGAAATCGGAGAAGTCAATGTCTGCGGAGTTGTCAACGAATGTGTATTTGCCTGCTTCTTCATCAGAAATTGTGAAGCGCAAATCATATTTGTTGGCTGTTTTGTCAACAGAGAGAGTATAATCATTGTTGCCGCCTTTGGCAGCATTGGTTGACTTGACCATAGCGATATACTGACTGTTGCTGTTGAGAAGACAGCTGAACATGTTTTCCGCACCGGCAGAGGCTTCTTTGACCGAGTAAGTGCCGATTGCTGTAAGTTTGCTGTTGGCAGGATTTACGACATACAGAACAACCTGGGTTGCATCTGCATTGGCAAGTTTGAAGTCATAATAGCCGGAAGATGCAACATCAATGTTGAAGTAATCGTATTCATCGGTATAGCCGACCCATTCGTTCTGTGTTGAGCCGCCGTTTGCGTTGATGACTTTTACGCTGAGAGATGTATCATCACTGTTGTCTGCTTTGGCGATGAAGCAGTTCGGGTCAACAGAACTGTCGCCGTTGACGGAGAGTTCAAACTCTGCATTGCCCTGAGCGGAATTGCTCTTGACCTGGATGTAGTATTCACCGGCATTGAGTTTGAAGTTTTTCATTCCTTCATAGACATTACCGTTGACAACAAAGCTGCCGATTGCTTTCGGGGATGTACCGTTATCGGTGAATTGATAAACTGTAACGGTCATCTTGGTATCTGCGGCTTGTGAAGTCTTTTGGAGTTTCAGATTGAAGCTGCCTGCATCATCCAGAGTGAGTTTGCGCCAGCTTTCAAGATCGCCGTAGCCGACCCATGAGCTGAAGCTGTCACTTGCGCCTGCGGCATTGCCGACTGCGAGAGATGCGGCATTATTTTCTGCATCATAAGCGTTGTTGTCGTTATTGTAAGAGGAGATATCTTTTGACAGCATCGGGTCAGCATTGACGGAGAACTCGTAATTTGCCTGAGCATTTTCGGTGGTGATACCGATATAAACCTGAGTATTTGCGTCAATGTAAGCAGAGTTGTTGGCATCAAGTTTGAGTTCAGTAAGTTTTACTGCACCGTCCTTGAGGATATAGACTTTGTAATCTCCGTCAGTGCCGAAATTGAAGTTGTAGCTGCCGGCAACAGAAGCGGTACTGAATTTGTAGTAATCAGGATCGTCGCTTGCGGCAGTACCTGTGATTTGAGCGTTCACAGCATAAGCGAGAGCTTCAACAAAGTTGCTGTTTGCTTTTACATCGGCATTGCTGTTGTTGACGATATGGTTTGTTTTCAATGAGAGATTATACAAAGCGTATTTGCCTTTTGCCGCATTAGTTGCGGTGACTGCGATATAGTAGTCGCCGGCGGCAAGGTTTTTGAGTTCAGCAGAGGCTGATGCTTTGTTGGCAGAGAGAGTTACGGTTTTGACAACAGTAAATCCGTTGCCGTCTTCATTTGCCTTGTAAATAACAGCTTTGAGCGGGCTGTAATTGGCGGCAAGAGAATCTTTCTTGTTTTTCTCTCTGTCATCGTAAGTGTTGACAAAGAATGTGTAGTCGCCGTCTTTCTCAAAGGATACTTTGAAGAAGTTGTTTGCCTCGCCGAAGCCGACATATTCATAGGTTGATTTTGCAAGTTCAACTGAAGATTCGTTGTTGAAGTAGTAAACCTGATCGGGAGTTGCTCCGATAGTCTGTTCAAAAACGAAACCGTCGTTGATGTTGAATTGACCTTCAGCTTTATAGGTTTTTCCGTCAAGTTCGATGACATTTTCGGACATGACAACATCATAATAAACTGCGGTTTTGCTGTCGGCTTTGACTTCAAAGTAGTATTCACCGGCGTTGAGGTAGGCGTTGAGTTCCTGCTCAAACTTATTGGCGGCAACAGTGACGGATTTTACTTTCTTGAGAGCGGTTTTGCCTTCAACTGCTTCATAGATGGTAAATGTCAGTTTGCCGTCGCTGCCGTAGGCGATTTCTTTTTCCTGGGTAAGATTCAGGTAAGTGATCTTGCTGAGGTCAAAGGTGTAATTGCCTGAAGTTGCAATGGTAACTTTCTTGAAGTCTGCGCTGTCGGCTTTGCCGATAAAGTCGGAGTAGATGACTTCTTCACCCTGAACAACAGCGACTTCGCCGAAGATAACGGTTTCGCCGTTTTTGAGAGCGTGGGTGTTTATCTTTGACTGATGGTAAGAGTCATCAGTATTATCAATCAAGCTGTAGTATTTGTCGTTCTGAGTTGAAACAGATACAGTGTAATTGATATTGGCACCTTTGGATGCGGAGGGAGAAGATACCTGAATGACATATTCGCCCTTACCGAGTTCAAGGTCTTTGATAACAGCTTCAGTTTTGTTTGCTGCAACTGTGACGGTTTTTATTGCTTTGAGAGAAGTTGAACCGGGAACAGCCTGATAAATGACGACTTTGAGTGCTGAGTTTGCATCTTTTTCATCTTTGGAGATGTTTAATGTGTATTTGCCGTCAGTATCAATCAGCAGGCGGTTGTAGTTGACAGAATCGCCGAAACCGACTGACTGTTTGGGATCGCCGCTGCTGCCTCTGAGAGAGACACTTGTGCCTGTAAGCTGACCTGCGGGGTCAACAGGAAGCACTGTGGGAGCAGAGTGGTCACTGTCGAAGTCTGTGACATAAGAAGGAGCAAGCTGATAGGGGGTATCGTTAGCTGTATCTTTGGCAAAGAACATACATTCATAATCAAAGTCATACTTCATAACAGTAGTTTCATTGGCAGACTTGATTTCAAATACATACTGTTTGCCGCTTTCTGCAAGCAGGTATTCAAATGTCAAGCCGGCAGATGTTTTGGCACTGCTTGTGCCTTTGACTGTGTAGGTTTTGAGCAAGGTCAAACCGCCATCGTCCTCGTAGAGAGAGATTGTAATGGCGTTGCCTTTGCCGCGGGCCTGCTGGAGGTTTTTGACTGAGAATACGAGGCGGGCGGGGTTGTTGGTATTGTTGTCAGTTGAGACATGAATTTTGTCAACGGGGTCGCCTGCGGCACCGATAACCTCGGAACGGAGAGAAAACGGAGCGTACAGCGGGGGAATGACGGGTTTAACATAATCATCATCAACATCTTTGTAAATGATTTCGATACCTTTTACTTCCACAGCTTCGCTCAAGTTGTTGCTCATATCGACGGCGACGACTTTGAAGTCATATTTTTCGCCGTTGGTGAGAGTTACATCGTAAGTTGTTTTGGTCAGCAAGGTTGAGTCATTGATACGGACAGCCTGCCATTCGGAGACATCGGAAGATTTGTACCAGAGATAGTAACCTTTGATGTTTGACTTGCTCTTTGTATCAAAGTTGTCAGTTGCAAGCGGCCATGAGAGGGTGACGGTGATATCTTTTACCGCACTGTCCTGTTTGGCAAAAACTGCGCTGATAGTGGAGGTATCGGTACCGCCCGTTGAATTGGACTGAATAACGGGACGGGTGGTGTCCTGTACGAAAGTGAAGTTATCGCTTTTTACTGCAGTACCGCTTGAGTTGTAAGTTGTTACTGTAACAGTATAAGTGCCGTCAACGAGATATCCGACTGGGATTTCCTGACCGTCAACAGTGATGATATCAAAGAGTTCTTGTGTGAATTCTGTCATATTGGAAATTGCAGTCTGCTCTGAAAGAACAGCAGATTCAATAGTCATGACATCAGTTGCAAGTTTTGTCCCTGCGACATTTTTACCGTTGATGGTGATGGCAATTTTGTCAAAACCCATAGTGTCATGGTTGACTTTGAATTCAAACTCAATTTTTCCGGTGTTTTTGCCGTTTTCCTGTTCAGGAGTTGTGATACCGAGGTCATAAGCCTTGGCGGGGGCGAGGTCGGTGATGTATTTGACAACATCTCTTTCCTTGATTTCCTCTTCGCCGGTTTCGGGATTGATTTCGGTATAAGTTTCCTTGACGGTGTAAGTGGGCTTGAACTGCTGGACATTGCAGTAATCAGCTTCATTGCCGTAAGAGTCAACAGCTTTGACCTGCCAGTAATTGTTTTTATTGGCGAACATGCCGACGGGAATGGTCGGATATGAATTGTCAAAAGTCACTGTTGTAGTGTAATTGCTGCCGGATGCGGCGCGCCATGAGTCAACGGTATTGAAAACCTTAAGATTTTCATACTTGGCAGAGAGGGTGGCATAAAGTCTGTTTATTGCAGAGTCGCTCATGGAGGCCGGTATCAGCAGAATTGTTTCAGTGCGTTCAGTATCAAAATCTTCTGAGTTTGATACCTGGAAGAGATAATATATTTCAGCACCTGTTGAGTTGGCGACGAAATTATCTGTCCAGGTAAAGGTGATATCTGCTGAATTGAATACCTCAACAGTTTCCATAACAGGTTGACCGTTTTCGTCAACTTTGAGTTTGCCGTCTTCAATTACCTGCTGCTGAACATTCTTGAATTCGGGAACGAGAACAGGAGTTTTCAATGAAGAGAAAGTACCGGTCGGAGCCAGATTTGCATCGGGATCTTCCGGCGGAAGTGCGGGATCATCTTCATCGGGATCAGGTGTCGGCGGGATATTGGGTGAATTGTCAACATTGACGGTAAAGGCTTTGCCTTCGGTCCAGTTTGTTGTCAGGGCTGAAGCGTCGGAAGCAGTTGCCTGAACACGCCAGTAAATATGAGTCTGGTCGGAGAGACCGGAGATGAGCAATTCAGTTGAGCTTACTTCTTTATTTACAAAGTTATAGTACTGATAAATGCTCTGGCTCTGACCGAAAACGTTGATTTGGTCAACAGTTTCACGAATTTGGATTTCATACTGAGTATTTGCGGTTTTGACGAAACGGATTTCGTATTTGAAGCCTTTGCTGTTTGTAACAACATTTCCGTGTTCATCTACGACATCCTGCCAGTTGGTTTTTGTCTTGTCAGCGTAGGTGTAAGCGTCAAAGATAAGCTGGCGTTTTGCGTCATTTACAGCGAGGTTTTCGGAGCTTGTGAAGTACTGAATGGTGTACTTGTCAACGGTGTAATTACTTGCTGCCGCATTCCATGTAAGCAGAGCCATGGAGGTTGTGAGGTCCTGAGTTTTTGTATCGGGATTGAGAGCAACCATTTTCTGTGCGTCAAGTTCATCAATTTCAGCATGGAAGTCCTGCAAGTTGGTATTGACGGAGCCTGAGATCCATTCAGAGATTTTTTCTCCTTCGGTGACATAGTCGCGGACTTTGTATTCCACGGTACAGCCTTCGGGGATATTGTTAATATCATAAGACATTATATAATATGTACCGTTGAAGGGTGCAGTGGAGGTGGGATTTTCTCTGAGGATTTGTTCCTGTGTTTTACCGTTGTCGTTGACCCAGTAAACTTTGCCGTATGCGGGCTGGTTGTAACCGTTGAGAGTTACAGTACCGGAGAAAGCGTTGTTGTTCACGTCAACTGCGGTCATACGCAGCATGGCTGATGAAACAACATTGCCGTTTGCATCTTTGACTGTGTATTCAATTTCGTATGCACCGTTTCTGAAACTGCCGTTATCGCACATCCAGTAGATAGTGCTGTTGGCAGTAGCGGTGCGAGAAGCCTCATCAATATCATAAGTAACATAGTCGGGGGTTGAATTATTGTTGAGGTTTTTCATTGCTGAGTTGAAAACTGAAAGCATATTTTTATCTGTCATATCGACAACTTCAGTTTCAGCTTTTGAAATTGGGTCAACAGTTGTCTTGATAGAGACAACGGAAATGTTTGTTACAGGTTTAACGATATCTTCGGGGAGTGCAGGTTTGGTCTTATCATAATCAGACTCAACGGAGAGAATATTGTCGGTTTCATCATAAACGATGCGGACATAGAATTTGTCACCGCTGTTGCCTGTAAGTTCAACGACATCGGACACGCCGCCGTGGAGGTAAACAACATTGTTTTTGCCCTGATAAGTGACATTGACATAAGAGTTGAGCCAGCGTTCATCGGCAATATCCATGTAATCCTGATAATTGATGAGTTTGTATGTTTCGCCGATTTTGATATTGTTGCAGTTGATAGTAATGGTTGAACCGCTTGTAAGAGTGGCGTCATGAACAGAAGTTACATTGTGAATGGTATCTGCCTGAGCATTACCGTTGAGGTTGTAAGTGATGTTTGTTTCACCGACATCGTGAACGACATGACCGGTGAATTTGGCACTGCTGTCAAAGGTGAGGCGGTTTTTGCCGCCGCCGAGGTCGATGATACCGGTGACATCGGCTTTTTCCCCGAGAGTTACCCAGTCGTTATTGAATCCGGAGGAAACATCATGGGCGTAGTCAGTTTTGACTGCGTAAGAATAAGTATTGGTAACAATTGTACCGTTTAAATGCAAGTTGGCAGTATTGCGTGTGGCAATAGCATGAGCATTATCTCCGTTAACAATAATCATACCTTCGACATTGAAAACATCTTGTATATATGCCAGTCTGCCGATTTGACCATTGGAGAAATAGTAGTCATAATCATCAAAATAGTAACCGATTTCAGAGTCAAATGTATCAGCATAGATACCGAATGTCTTCATACTCCGGTTGTTGTCGTCAACATGAATATAGCCGGAGAAGCCTTTTGCATTAAGAGTTTCGGTGACATAAATACCTGCAGTAAAAGTATTGCTGCCGTTATTGGAATTTACTGTAATGTCACTTTCAATGAAACCGTCAATATTGACATTATCTGCGAGAATTGCAGTAGTTATAACACTTTTTATATTACTATGCTGTCCGGAAGTTATATAGTCGTCTCCGCGAGAGTTGGAAGATTGAGTTGTCCATGATGATCCGTTTGAAGTTGCTTCAATTGAAAATGTACCGTAGAGATTTTTGCTGACATTAAGAGTTTTTGCATCAATACCTGCAAAGACAAGACCATTGGAATCATCCGGAGTTGATATGCGGTTGCCGGTGGCTTTTATCCGGACTTCACCGTTAAAATCATGGAGCTGAACGGTATCGGCTTTGATACCGATTGCGGCGATTTTGTTTCCTGTGTCACCACCGCTGATTTGGCTTTGCATTTTATTATCTTTTGCAGTAGCTTCAATGACACTGTCTTTGGTAAAGTTGACGATTTCGACTTTATCCTTACCGTCGAGGGCAACAGCCTGGATGATGTTGCCGGTCATTGTATCAGCCGGCGGAGTGAGGTCACCGTCAACTTTCATTATATTATTGAGAGCTTCGGCAGAAAGAACGATGTGGTTATCGTGTGCTTTGGACAGCAAAAAGTGATTGCCGACAGGAGTGTATGTATGCAGATAGAAACCGTTGCCGAGCGATGTAACTGAAGATGAAAAATTAGTTTCATCAGCAATTTTATTGTATTCTGAAGTAAATTCATTGCTTGTTCTGATCAAATCAAATTCAACTTCAAGGTCGGATACAGTCGGAGAAGTGCTGACAAAAGTGAAATAAATACCGGAGTTGTTTGTATTTTCTGTAACACTCAAACCGCTTGAGGAGTATTCATAATATCCTGTCGGGGTTTTCTGGTAATAATCAGATACTGTGACTTTGGGACCATTGTATGTGCATGTTGTGCCGTTAATGGTAACTTCAGAGGCATTAAGAACAAGGGGATTGCCGTTTTCAAAGGTGAAAATATACTGACCGTTAACGGGTTTAAGATCTGTTCCGCTCCACTGCAAAGTAAGAGAGGTGGGATAATCGCGGTAGGTTGCAGGCAAATCTCCGGGCGCAACAGTAGTGTCAAATTTGTATTTGTATTCTTGCCCTTTTTTTATTACCCAGCCGTCAAGAGCATTCGGGTTGTTAACGAGGTTTTCTGCATCAGTTTGGAAGTCATCTCTGCATTGCTGTCCCAAAAGATAAGCTCTCGGGAAGCGCAAAACAATCTTTGTCGTACCGCCGCTTCCGATAACATTGCCTTTATTTGTACTTACAGCAACCAGAGCGGCATCATCAGTAAGCAGAACACCATCTTTGTAGATATGATAATTTGATCCTTTGAGAGTATCATATTTGTCAACAAGTTCCTGAGGCGCATCGATGTAATAGTAGGGTGAATCGTTGGGGATAAGGCTTACGCTGCTTAAGTCGGTTTTTGAAGTAACAGTTTTGCCGTCAATTTCGTATTGGATATCAGAGGGGGCTGCACTGCGGTCATATTCAACAATCGGAGTATATGCACCGTGATTGAAATTTTTGACAGTCCCGTCTTCTTTGATTTCTTCCCAGTCCAAGCGGGTGATGTGGATATTTTGGGCTTTGATACAGATACTCTCAATAGTGTTGTTTGAGAGGTTGCCGTTGGCGGCGGTGAGAGCATCGTATTTGCCGTAGGCGTATGAAATAGTCGCATCAAAAAAGTTGTTATGGACTTCGGTCATGATATTGCCGGACCAAACCTTTTTCTGTTCAATATTCTGATTTGACCAGACACCGTAAGCAGCAGAGATATTGCCGGTCAGAGTTTTGTTGGTACTCTGGAGGAATGTTTCCTGTGAAACACGCAAGTTTCCGTAAAATGCACCGTTAAATCTGACCGTTGTATCGCCTCTGAAACCGGTAGAGATACTTGAAGTGTCAAGTGCTGTATTGATAAGTGCGTTGCCTGCGCTGTTCTCCATACCGATTGACTGGTGAATTCCCTCAACAGTGATGTAACCGTTGAAATTGCTGCCGATAGTCAGAGTGCCGGTGGCATGGATGCCGGAAACGTCAGCATTTTGAGCAGTTACATCATAGTTTGGATTCCATCCGGCGGGGGCAGGAGTTGTAGCAAGTAATCCGCCTGAAAGGGTTGGGGCTATAGCTTTGTATCCGTTGATTGTCAGCTGATTTGAGGCATGGATTTTGATATTGCGGTCATCATGCTTGGCGGCATCGGGTGCGCCGATTTGTGCGTTGATGATAAAAGTACCGTTGCCGGTAAATCCGACTGCGGCATATTTTTTGCTTTGTGAAGTTCCCCGGACGGATTGATAGATGTTCCAGAGGTCTGTATCTGCATCTTTTGTACGGTAATTGCCGCCGAGAGTGAATTTCAGACCGCCTTTGCCGAGATAAAAGCCTTGAAAATAGTTGTCAATTTGCATTTGTCCGTTGTAGTCATGGTAATTGCCGACATTGGCAACGACGTATATATCTTCGCTGTGCGAAGTTGAGACATGATCATTCGGGTCAAAATAGTAATAAGCCATAAAGTATCTCCTTGTTAGGGAATTTGTTTTTTTATTAATAATATATCTTCATGACAATATAGCAGTGCTGAAATAGGAAGTCAAGCGTAAATAGCAGTTTTTCGTAAATATTTTTAATATTTTTTAGCTGAGCGGTAAATAAGCAGAGAAAAATGCTTGAAAAATTTACACTGTTTTACAGGATGATATCCGGAATTTTGGCTTCAAATGATGGCGTATTGATTTTAACCGGGAGTTCGGTTGTTGATTTTCGGGTGTTTTTTATGAGAATTTGAGCTGCGCGGCGGCCCGCTTCGTACATCGGACAGCGGAAATATTCCGCAAAATCAGGAGCGTCAACGCCGATTGCAAGTTCCATAATTATTTTCACATGCGGAGGCAGTCCGAAATTGTTGAGCGGAACATGCGAAAAGTTGGTGTAATTCAAAAGCAATCCATCAAAATTATTCTCTTTGTAAAAATTTTGAAGCAATGTACAGAAATTTTCGTAAATATCTTTGCTATCAATATTTAAAGCATCTGGTTCCTGTGAAAAAATGCGGGAATAACCGGTTGTTATGGCACACGGAACTTGCGGCATATTTGTTGCAACAGCGACATTTTTGCACCCCTTGGCATGGAGCAGTCGGGCGGCTTTTTCCCAGACATTTTCCAGATTGAAGTGGACGATGTTCCAGTCTTCGGATAATTTTTTGATTTCAGGAGTATAATTGCTTAGTGATGTGATATTTACCACATTGCATTTTCTTTTTCGGATAAATTCAAAAAGCGGGGCAAACCATACCCCGATAATTACGATGCGGGAATTTTCATCAAGCACATCCAGTGCGTCATAGTCTATGTCCTTGATGCTGTTGCTTTTGGAAACTGCGATAGTGCGAACCTGAAAGGAGGATTGCTGGGCTTCGATTATCATGCCGTTGAGAACCATTTGCGTTGACATAATTGAGCTGTAACCTGCTTTCTCTACGAAGTTTTCGCATGGCAGAAGCAGAGTCAGCGACGGCATTTGTTTTTGCAGACGGACAAAAGTACCTTTGCGCTCAATGCGCTTGACGAGTTCTTCCGCTTCAAGTCTGCCGAGTGCGCTGCGGAGAGTAATTCTGCCGACATTGAGACTTTTTGCAAGCTCAACTTCCGGCGGCAGCTGCATCCCCGGCGTCAGTTTGCCTGAGAGAATGTCTTTTTTTAAAGTTTGGTATATAAAATCAGTTTTTTTGGGTAAACGCATATAAATCCTTGTTGTGATTTCGGTATTTTACAACCGCAAAAGGCTTTTGTCAATTAAAAAACACAAAAAAATCAAAAAAAAATGCAAATCGGACTTGAAATTTTCAAAATAACATGTAATTTATAAGCAATTCCTCAAAACGAGGCGTGGTAGCCAAACGGTCAGGCAGCGGTCTGCAAAATCGCTTAAATCGGTTCGACTCCGATCCACGCCTCCATTTTTTTTGTCATTATTTGTAAATATTTTCCTTTATCCATTCACAGCAGATGATTTTTTCCAGCAGTTCATTGTGTGTGTATGCGTAGTGGTTTGTTGCCTCAAAGCCGAGTCTGGAGTCCTGACGGGCGAGTTTGAGCAATCGTGCGGCAAGATTTATTTCATCATTGAGAAGTTTTTCAGTTTCATCTTTGCGTGAAGAACCGCGCAATTCATTTATATATTTTGCCTGATTTGCGGCATCGGCATAGAGACAGAAACAGGCTTCGGAAACGGAGAGCAAATCTTTATAATTTTCTTCAAATTCAGAAGTTATATCAGCTTTTGCAAGTTTAAGACAGTCAAGTCCCTGCTGCCATTTGAGGCAGAGTTTTTCAAGACAGTCAATGTAAATTTCCGGGGTGTACGGCCCGACCCAGCTTTTCAGGTCATCGTAAGGTATCCCTACCATTGTTGCACGGTAATTTGTCGGAGTGCTGTAAAGCAGGTTTGCAGGACCTATATTGTGCGGTGAATTATAGACGACTTCAACATCAAATGGGAAATTGCGGAAAGCGTCGCTGAAGTGTTCCAGCGCAAGTGTGATATTTTTTGCGGCTTTGCTGCCGAAGTTTTTTATAACCATTTCATCATGTGACATTTTGAGCAAATCCATATTAAATGACGGATAGCCTCCGAGTGTCCAGTTGGTGACATAATTTTTTATACCTGCGGCACGGAGCTGCTGCAAATGATTGTCAAGAAGTTTTGTCACCGGGATATAGGGAACGGAAGAGCCTTCCCAAGTCGTTGATATCTGGATTTTTGCAAAGTTTTTCAAGCCTTTTTTTGCCGCAGTCTGCCAGGTGGCAAGGCTTTTTTCTCCGGGGCCGTGATGCGAGAGAGAGTAGTCAACAACTTCAGTTTTTATGCCGCCGAATTCAACGGGAACGTGACTTTCGCTGACTGCCATGATTGAAGTTTTTTCGGGAAGAGCTTCAATGATTTCAGGAATCCATTTTTCATGCCATGCCCAATCCCAGCAGATGATTTCAGCGTCGGGAGCAACGCTGTGTGCGGCATCGGCAATGGTTGTAAGGATTTCAGAAATGATGGAAGATTTATTTTTTTCAGCACAGCGGGGGCAGGGGGCGGGTTCGTCGTGGAGACTTCTTGAAGCACAATGTGTCATATTTTCCGACTGGGTTATCATAAATGCGCCGCCGAGACCCGGAACAGAGCTGAAAAGCGATTTTACTGCATTTGCAAGATATTCAAGTACAGCACTTTTTGCAGTACACATTGAGTAAAGATTGTGACTGATATTTTCAGCTCCGAGATATTTTTCCCGCATAAAAGCGTTATTTTTGTACTGTGTTATGGAAAGCCCGCGCGGTTCGTTCAAATAAAGATAAACTTTCATGCCGTATTTTGCGGCTTTGGCAACGAGAGCATTCAGACTATCAAGGCGTTTTTTATAATTTTGTGAAAGTTCGGGCGCATCTTCCCAGTAATAAAGCTGATATAATATCCCCGGAATCCAGATGCCGTTTATGCCTTTTGCCGCCAGTGCCTGCAATAAATTGTCAGGATACGGGTCAAGTTCCGGCATGGCAAGTGAATCTCCGTAAAGAGCTGAATATGAATATGCGATATAAAGATTGCCGTCATCATTATTATTTTTTGAATAGTTTTCGGCAGAAATTTTATTGACGAAAGCAAAAGGTTTTTCCGTTTGATAATCAGGACGGTATTTTCTGACTGTTTCTGCGATTTTTGCAGTTTGTTTTTCTTCTTCTTCATCAAGCGGACGGCAGGATAGGTCAGGACATGCCGGTTTGAGACTGCCGAGTTTGATATAAAGAAAATCTTCATTCTGCAAGGTGTCAAGAAGTTTTTCAGGTGTCCAGTCAAGCAGTTTCATGATGCCTTCGTAATTCAAAAGCTGCCAGTTGGTACGGATGATTGAAACATATCCGCGTTTCAGCCATAAATCACAATTCAAATCAGTTGTGTCAAGTCCCATTTTTTCCGCATGAAGGATTATTGTTTGCTTGTCAGAGTTGAGCGCGGCGGCAATTCTTTCTGCAGGAACAAGTCCCCAGTTGCGGAATATCACAGCTTGAAAACGGGTCGGAAAATGCGGTATGTCAAGTGTTTCAGGCGCACTTCCGTGCGGCAAAATATCATTGTTCATAAAAATATCCTTTGCTTGCAATGTTAAATATAACATTTCTTAAGATAACGCATTTTATGTAAAAAACAAGAAAGGTTTGCTTTTTTTTTAATTTTTATTTGTAAAATGTTATTAAATATGCTAAATTAGTCTGAATAACTGAAAGGAGCATTTTTATGCATAAAAATACAGATGAATCATTGGTTCAGCCTTATGTTTTGCCCGATGTGCTGTTGAGCAGAACAGGTAAGAAAATCGAAAACGCTTTTGACTGGGTTCAGACCCGCCGTCCCGAAATACTTGCACTTTACAAAGAGGTAATGTACGGTTATCTGCCGCCGCGTCCCGCCGAAACAGAATATGAAACACTTTCTGTCAAAAATGATGCTCTGAATAATACCGCAATCCGCAAGGAAATAGAACTTAAATTCAGTATGAACGGCAAAACTCATTCTTTTGTCATGCTGCTTTATATCCCCAAAAATCTTTCCGCTCCCGCACCGGTTTTTGTCGGTTTGAACTTTAAGGGAAATCATAACTGCACTCCCGAAACTGATGTGATGATGACGGGGCATAACCTCGACGGTGAAATTGTGGAAAAAGAACGCTCAAACCAAATTCACCGCTGGCAGTTTGAAGAATCTGTCAAGCGCGGTTTTGCTTCCGCAACTGTCTGTTATCATGATGTTTATCCGGATAATAAAGATGAAAGTTCATGGCGCAAGAGTGTTTATAATCTCTTTTTTGCGGAAGAAAGCAATGATGAATTTCACACTCACGCTTCAGCAATCAGCGCATGGGCATGGGGCTTGTCCCGTATGCTTGACTGTCTGGAAACTGAACCCATGATTGACAGTTCAAGAGCATTTGTCCACGGTCATTCCCGACTGGGCAAAACTGCACTCTGGGCAGGTGCCAATGACACCCGCTTCAAGTTGGTGATAAGTAACGATTCCGGCTGCTGCGGTGCGGCAATCGCCCGCCGTGACTTCGGTGAACATGTTGAAATGATTACTTATTATTTTCCGCACTGGTTTGTAAGTTCATTTGCAAAATACGCCAATCGTGAAGCGGAACTTCCTTTTGACCAGCACTTTTTAGCCGCCTTGACCGCTCCGAGATATCTGGCAATCGCCAGTGCCGAGCTTGATTTGCATGCTGACCCCAAAGGTGAATTTCTCTCCGGCGCACATGCCGGCGCAGTTTATAAACTTTTCGGCGTTGATACTTATACTCCTGATACTCCGCATCCTGTTGATTCATACGTCACAGGCGCAGTAAGTTATCACGTCCGTACCGGCGGTCATGACCAGACCCTTGCAGACTGGACTCATTATTGGGAAATTGCTGAAAAAATCAAGTAAAACTTAATAAAAGGTGCTGCAATGTTGAAAAAAATTTCAGCTTTGATGTTGGGCATGACCGCTGTTGTTTTTTGCGGCTGTCAGGCAGACCGCCTTACTTCTGCCCCCGGAGGAATTGAAGTATCTCCTGAAAAATATGCGGCGGAATATTGGAAGGAAATAGCAAAGCCTGTCCCTGTTTTTGAGAAAACTCTGATTGATAAAACTGAAAAAGAGTCTGCTGAAATTTTTGAACGTTATACCGCACTTTTCAAAAAGTATGCGCCTTATCTTCTTGAAGAATATCAGACTTATGATAAAGTTCTCAAATGGAAGCCCGGAACTTATCTGAAAAGAACTTTCTGGCCGCTTGACGGAGAAGCCATGGCAAAACAAAAAGGCCATGAATGTACCAGCTGGGCGGCTTTGCCTGATTTGGCGGCGGAAAACCAGCTTCTTTTGCACAAGTCACGCGATACAAGCATCCGCAAATCTGTTATTGTACACCGTCCTGCAAAAGAGCGGTACGGTTATATCGGTCTGCATGATATCGGCTGGGCTGATGTTACAATGGGGATAAACAGTGTCGGAGTTGCAATCACTATGAACAGCGGTGATTTGAGCGACGGAGTCAGCGACTTCGGCATGGATACAACTCTTATGGGGCGTATAATCCTTGAGCAGTGTAAAACTGCTGATGAAGCTGAAGCAATGCTCAAAGATATGTGTGAGAATAACGCATATAAACACGGAGTTTACGGCTCAATTTTTATGATTGCTGATAAGGATTGCGTTTATGTTATTGAAAATGACGGCAAACGTTATCACTCACAAAAATACACAAAAGGTTTTGCCGTCCGTGCCAATGCCTGGAGTTTTCCTGAAATGCTGCCTTTTTCACAGAAATCTTACAGATATGTACTTGACAGCCGCAGGCGTGAATTTGCCGTAACCGAAGCAGTTTTTGAACGCGGCAAAAAACATGACCGTCCTGTGACTGCCGAACAGATGATAAAAGCCGCCAGAGTAAAGAAAGTTGATGGCGATATTGACCCGAAAGCTAACGGCCCTTGTGCCTCCCGTACCGTTTCAGCGGCAACATTTTCCATCGACCGTGAGTTCCCCGCAGATTTAACGACAGTATATGCGGCAGTCGGCAATCCGGAATATACATTTTTCATTCCTGTTCCGCTGACCGTCAATGAGCTTCCCGCATCTTTGCTTAATCAAAAATTCAGTGCAGAAGTTTATAAAAATTATGCCGCAAAACAAAAGCCTGTCAGTGATGCAAAACGCGCAGAAATTGAAAAGAGAATGTATGAAATACATCGTACTGCCCGCGAAAAGGCAAGAAAAATTCTGCGTGAATGTTTCTCCGATGCAAACCGCATTAAAGCCAGAAAAATAATGAACGATGCCTTTGCCGAAAATTGGCGCATCATCAGCAAATATTACAGCACTTTTTAATATTTGCATCTTGTGCTTTTTTTGCAGGGGCTTACGCCGCCCCTGCACCCGGCGTCGGGTACGACCCGGTGCGATGTGACGCTGGCGCGTGAGTGTCAGCGGCTGGGTGCGTCAGGCTGTTTTTCGGCGAAATGTTCGTTTCGTCCTCCCGCATATAAAAGCGGGTGGAACGCCCCGTTCATTGCTATCGCAATTCACTATACCCCAAACCCCTAAGGTTTTATTTTTAGTATAGAGCCAATGTAAATAAATACTTTTTTCTTTTTTGAAAAGGTGAGGGGTTTAAGGGGAGAGGAAAAACTTTTTTCTT
>JAZOSO010000175.1:0-2493 GCA_045657185.1 Victivallaceae bacterium
AAATATTCATTTCGTCCTCCCGGTTTTTTGCGGAATGACGAAACAAATCTTCCGCCGGACTTCGCCACAATTGGGGTATTGCCGTTCATTGCTATCGCAATTCACTATACCCCAAACCCCTTAATTTTTTATTCTCAAAAAAATAATTTCATTATCTCCCCTCAAGGGAAACAGAGCGTTATGGAAATAATATATCACAAATAATTTGTTTTTCAAACTTAAACACCTTGACTTTGACAATACATCATGATATTTTATAGTAATCTTACGAAAGGATATAAAAATGCAAAAAGATTTAAATTTTGATTTGGGAATAAAATTCAGATATAACAAGGAAACAAAGCTGCTCACGCTGACCGATTTCGGCGGCATGACCTGCGGGCATAACAAACTTGAAGATGACTTCTCCTGCTCAGGACTTTTTCATGCGGCAGTTGACAGCTGCCGTTATGAAGGAGCAAAACTGCAATATGAAATTATCAGTGCAGAACAAAATAAATTCTGCTTCAATATCAGTGACCATCAAGCCGTTTTCAAAGTCAATGCCGTATGGGATATTGAAAAAAAATACAACCTCGTCTCCTGCAAATATACTTTGAGCAACACTTCAGATAAAGAAATTACCATCCGACGCGCACTGCCGAGATTTGTTTTTGCTCCCGGTTCTTATGAAGTATATCATCAACTCAACCGCTGGAGTGCGGAAAACCAGCTTCAATGCCTCAAACTTGCAGGTGCAGACATCTATCTGCACGGCCGTCCCGCCCGTTCAAGCGTCGGCTCCGCTCCATTTGCCATGCTCAAAGATACCGAAAACAGCACCGCTTTAGCCTTTCATGTTCTGCCCGTCGGCAACTGGCAGATTCAAGTGCGTTCAGACATTTTGAGCAATGAATTCCCGACCCCGATTGTTGAAGCAGGTCTGGCTGATACTGATTTGTATATGAAACTTGCCCCCAGTGCGTCAATTGAACTGCCGGAACTCATCATCCAGCTCGTTCCGCAGGGTGATTTGAAAATCTCCGGCGCAAAAATCCAACGCTACATGATTGACAAACGCCTTCCTGCAACTCTCAACACACCTCCTGTCATCTACAATACATGGCTCTACCGTTTTACCCATTTTTCAGTTGAACAGCTGCGCGAACAACTCAAAAGTGCCAAAGAAATCGGCTGTGAAACCTTTATCATTGACGCCGGCTGGTTCGGTCCCGGTGAATCCTGGGGCGGTGTCGGCGACTGGAGAGAAAAAGACGGCAAACCGTTTTTCGGCAACATGTCAGGTTTTGCTGATGAAGTGCGCGCCGCCGGATTGAATTTCGGTTTCTGGATTGAACCTGAACGCTGGGCGCAGAATATCCCCGTCCGCAAGGAACACCCCGAATGGTTCCCTGCAAATACCACCCGTATTGACCTTACCATTCCCGCCGCTGCAGAACACTTCCACGATGTTATAGCCGACAACGTCCGCAAATTCAAAGCAAAATATATCAAAGTTGACTTCAACGCCAGCGTCGGTTATGATGAATCAGGCAGTGAACTTTTTAACTATTGTCAAATCCTGAACGCTCAATTTGAGCGTCTGCGCAAAGAATTTCCCGACCTTGTTATTGAAAACTGCGGCTCAGGCGCACTTCGCAACGACCTCAAAACAGCAATGATTTATGACCACGATTTTGTCAGCGACAATGCCAATCCTTTTGAAACTCTACGCATCCGTCAGGGGCTTTTCATGCGCTCGATGCCCGGCAGAGTTCTGAACTGGCTGGTCATGCGCAACGCACCTGACCGCCGCACAAAAGTTTCCGACTGCATACAAGTCCTCGCATCTCTGGCAGGCACATGGGATGAAGCCGCAATCTTCAATCTTGATTATGTAATGATTTCAGGTTTGCTCGGCATCCCCGGTTTCTCCGGCGACCTTGCAGAACTCTCCTCTGAAGTCAAAAACCGCATCAAAAAATACATCGATTTTTACAAAGAAAACCGCAAGGAAATCATCAATGCTCACTGCTATTTGCTGACTCCGCCCGATGATAAAATTACCGATTACGAAAAATATATCGCATTTCAGCTCCAGAAACAGGATATTGACGACTCCCTCGTCTTCGTATTCAGCAACGGCTATTCACGCCGCGGAGCACGCTCTTTCCCGATGCAGAATCTGGAAGCCGATAAAAATTATATCATCAAAAAACTTTTCTCTAATTCCGAGGAAAATATCACCATGTCCGGCGCAGACTTGATGAATTACGGCATCCCGACCTCCACGCTTGAAAATCAGCACGTCCGTCATACCGCCGCCCTCTATCTTGTGCAGGCATTGTGAAAAACTGCTGCATGACGGCGTTTCCTCCGCCTTTTTATTTGCTATCGCCTCAGCAAAAGTTCGTTGTATATTTTTACAACGGGATATGCCAATGTGACAGCATACAAAAAGAGAGCTTGCTCTCACCCAATTGTGGCGAAGTCCGGCGAAAGATTTGATTGCTC
>JAZOSO010000176.1:0-13583 GCA_045657185.1 Victivallaceae bacterium
CAAAGGGAACAGGACTTTTATATAACAAATCATCAAATACAATTTGAAAGAAAAAGTTTTTTAGCCTTATTATTAAGGTAATTTTAAATATTTTTAATTATTTTTTAATTTTTTTATTAACTTTTATTTGACTTTTCCTGAAATGTTTATATATTTGTTGTATAATTTTAACCTATAAGCAATTTTATAAAAAGGAAAGGGAAAATATGCATTGTTATTCACATTACAACATCTGCAAAGAAGAATGCAAAAATTGTGAATTACGCGATTACTGCAAAGAAAGTACAGAAGAAAATCCGTCACTTTTGAGCAGCCGCGCCAGAAAAATTCCGATCGAAGAAATTCCGAAACCATTGCCAATCCCCGCAAAACACACAGAAAAAGAAAAAATTTATTCCCGCCGTGACATGCTCGAACTCATAACATTTATCGTCGCTATGGACGAAAAAACTCTTGAAATCCTGGCAGAAAAAATCAAAGTTCCCGAAATCTCTCTTGCAGATATCGGACGCAAAAAAAATCTTACACGCCAGGCAATTCACAAATATATTAAAAACCGCTGCAAAGAAATTCCGGAACTTGCAGCAGTTTTTAACCGTCAAAACGAAAAAACAACAACCTTTATGGAGGCAGTATGTCAAATCAGACAGAAATCATCAGAACGCAGCTCGAAAAAACAAGAACTCAGCTTCAGCTCCTGCAGGAACTTGACCAGCTTACATCAGAATTTAGACTTATCGAGACTGAGTATCGGCAAAGACTTGAACTTCTGAAAAATAAACTTGCAGAGCTTCATTCAGCGGATACTCCGCTTCTTGAAATCTGAAAAAACGCGGGTATTCCATTTTTGCGGAATATCCGCTTTTTTTACATACTATGCTTGCAAATATTATTTTTTTGCGGTATATTAATTTTTAAACCGAAAAGAAAAGGATTCTTATTATGAAAAACATTTTTCCCGAAAACAGTGTAAATTATATTCTCCGTCTTTATCTGCCCACCTGGAATTACGAAAAAATCATTGCCGATGTTATCAAATTCTGCAAAGAAACCGGTACAAAATATGTCATGCTTTTCACTGACGCTCAACACATGGTATGGAATCAGCTCACCATTGAAGAAGCCCGCCATGAAGCAGAAACCATAGCCCGTACAATCAGAGATCTGGCACAGCATAATATCAAAGTCGGCATCAACTCATCATACAATATGCTCATGTCTCGCTTTGACCACAGCAAACACAATCCGCAGTACACTCATTGGCAGACTCTCGCTGACGGGACTTGCGAAAAACGCCTTGCCTGCCAGCTTGATCCTGCTTTGAAAGATTATCTCAAAGAATTTTATACCATTCTTGCGGAGACCTCTCCTGAATTTATCTACATGGACGACGACCACCGTTATATTTTTGCAGGCAGGGCAAACACCTGGGGCTGCATGTGCGATTTGCACATCTCTGAATTCTCCCGCTGTACCGGAAAAAACTGGACCCGCGAAACTCTGCATCACGCCATATACAATGATTTTGAAATCCGCAAAAAATGGATGGCGTTTCTGAAAAACACCCTGGAAGAAATAGCATCCGTAGTCGAAAATACAGTTCATTCAGTCAACAAAAACATCAAAGTCGGCATCATGGTCCCCTGTCTTCACTCCATGACAATTTGCGATTACGATTTGCCGACAATAGCAAAAATTGCTCAGCCGGAAGGAAAATTTCTCCTCCGTCCCTGCATCGGTCCCTATTGCGACCGCGACAGGCTGCAAATCATTCCCGGACTTTTTTATATGGAAACTATCGGACATCTTATGGGGGACAGTGCAGAATACACTCCGGAAATTGAAACAACTCCCTTTACCCGCTTTTCAAAGAGTATGGAAGTCATCCGTCTGCATATTTCTCAAGGTATCGTAAACGGCATGCTCAATCCGGCAATTTCCGCCTGCGGCTATGTCGGCAATTCACCTTTCTTTGAACCTGAAATTGCAAAAATGCTCAAAAAACAGCGTCCCTATTTTGACAATCTGCTCAAAATTGCCCCAAAACGCAACAGTAAAAAAGGAATCGGCTTGAAGTTTTTGCAGCGGTCTGCCGTATCTACTCCCGAAAATCATCAGAGTCTTTCGGATTATTACTGGCCCGCATTTACAACCCATGATTTTCTTGCCAACAGCGGCTTTTGCATTACCTATGATGAATCCGATGTAACTTTGCTTGCAGGCGGCACTGTCTATGCCATGACTGATGATGAATTGAAAAAACTTTTGAGCAAAAATCTCATTCTTGACGCCTCTGCGGCCAAAGCGTTTATCAATCGCGGTTTCAAAAATGAAATAGGGTGCGGCATTGAAGACATGAACGAAGTTTTCGGTGCAGAATATTTCTGTGATGAAGAGTTCTGCGGACAATATACCGGAACCTACGCATCATTGAAAGATACAGCTCTCAAAGATGTCAAAAAAATTACCGATGCTGCACCTTCCGCACGCATCCTTTCTGTTATAACCGACCACGACCGCCGCAAAGTCTGCCCCTCAATGATACTCTATTCAAACTCTCTCGGCGGCAAAGTCGCAGTGATGAATTATTACATAAATCCCGTCACTTCTGACATGCGTAATCTCATAAATTACCAGAAACAAACACTCATGCGCAACATCATTGAAAGCATGAGTATCAAAGCAATTCCGGCTTTTATTGAAAATCCGAGCTGTTTTGCGCTGCAATATTTTAATGACGGCAGCAAAATTTTTGTCGGCATTGCCAATACTTCATACGATATCGCAGACGAAATAATCATAACTTTTAATGAACCTGACGCCGATGTTGCCAACGGCAAATATCTCAATGAAGACGGACAACTGCTGCCGCTTGCTGATATCGCCGAAAAAATCAGCGATAAACAATGGAAAATCACTAAACAGCTGCCGATTTTCCACTTTTTCGCCCTGCAAATTCCTGTCAAATAACTGAGTTTTGTTATCAGGACAATCAGCTGTCATGAATAACGGACTTGTCAGACGCTCAAGAGCACGGACAAGTCCGTTAATTTTATATCGTTCAAAGTTTTATATCATTTAATTTTGCAAGTTCTTTACTGTATTTTGAATTGCGGATTTTTTCAAGCACTTCAGCGTGGAACTTATCGGCTTGTTCTTTGGTGTAGCCAATTTTCAGAGCAAATTCAGGACCGAGTTTGAAATTACCGTTTTTTATCAAAACTGCATAAAGTATCCCGATTGCGGCATCGTAATCATGCTTGAACTCATGCCGTTCTTCATGGATATCTTTACATTCTTTGATTATTTGTTCCAAATTCAATGGTGTTTTTTCCGGCAATATCAATTCACCGTCTTTATTTTTTTCATAATTAATATCCATATATACTGCGGCATGGCAATATCTGTAATTGAAATTTCCGATGAATAAAACCATTTTAGAAAAAACAAATTCATTCAGATAATATGGCATATCCACTGTTTCCCCGCCGTCAATTTGACATACAATTTTGAAATTATCCTTAACATCAACAATATAGACATAATTTCCGTATGGCGATGTCCCGGTATGATAATCTGAAATCAGCAGATAGCGGAAATCTCCGTTGCCTTTAAGGTCATGCAGCATAGTGCGGAAGTTGAAGTCTTGCTGCCGTTCAGTTTCCATATCCTGTATTTTGCGGACATGATTGTCTTTCAGAGAAACAAACAATTCCTTCATAAAACATAAACGGCTGTTCTTTGCAGTTATTTTGAGCAGGACTTTTCCGTTTTTGCTGAAAATCATCTCATCATGTCCGGTCGGACTGTCGCTCGTCCATGGCTTATAAGTAAAATTCACCCCGTCGGTAAACGCAGAAATATTTTTTATTTTCAATCGATTCAATGCCTTGACTGCTTCAGGATGATTTTCCGCTCTTCTGTAATACATTGCGGCTTGTACAAAATCTGCCGGCACACCTTTGCCATTTTCAAAACATTGACCGAGCTGATACAGTGATTTTTTGTCTGGATAATATGCTTCTGAACATCTTTTATATAAATTATAAGCAATCAAATCTTCATTTATTTTGCTGTGCCATTTGCGTTTCAAAAAACGGCGTATCCAAGTCGGCAATTTTGCAATTTTCACCTCTTTTCCGTAAATCTTTTTCATCATATCTTTGATTGATTGTACTGACGGACATGGTTTGGAAGTTGCCATTTCTTTCAGCAGAATAATCTTTTTCGGGAACCAGCGGTTATAATCTGCCTCCTGAGCCAAAGCTGTGTCAGGCGCATACCAGAACAGCCTTTTATAAAATTCATCTGCTTCCTGCGGCGAGCGGCTCATGCAGTAACCGCCGAAGTGATTTATCATGGCAAGCAAATCCTGATCTTCAGCAATATCCCCCGCCTGCAAAAGAAGTTTTGCCGCACGATAGCGGTAATGGTAACGCAGATGGGCTGGAACTTTTGAAAAATCTATTTTCGCCTTCAATCCGGGAAGTTTGGCAATCTTCTTTTCTTTGTTATTCGCCATCTTTTCCTTTATGTCAATTATTGCATCATAACTGCTGTTAAAGAAATCCGTATTATGCTTATCACACATAATCCAATATCCGTCAGAGCCGTATTTGCATTTGCAGGATATTCCGGCATAAGGAGTCCAATCCCCCAATTTATAACCGACATAACTGCCGTTATACATCGCATTATCAGGCAAAGTATAAGTACCGCAAAGTTCCATGCCGTGATGACGCATGATTTTTGCGGCATTATAAAGTGCCAATGCTCGCCGGTCTTTTGCAAGTTTTGTATTATTGCCGTCATTGAGAAATTTTTCATAATCATCAAGGATTTTTTTCAAATCGTCTGATGCGTATTTGCGGGCAATATCAAATTTGTTTTCACGGAAAGCCTGCTTGAAAACTGCATGATGTCCGATATTATGGGTATCTGCCAATTTTATTAAGTCATCAAGCGACATAAAACGGTCCATGATATAAAGCGGTTCTTGATATTGTTTTGCATCATTAAAAATTTTCACGGCTTCAATAAAATCTTTCCGCATTACCAGAGCATTGCCGAGCAATCCGTAAATATCAGATTTTATATCAAAAGGATTAACTTCTTCAAGTTCGTATTCGATTCTGTCAAGCATATATTCTTTCGGATCAATTTTTTCTGCCATTTTGAGCCATTGACGCAACTTTTCAATCGCAATATCAGCTTTCCCGTCATGTCGGGCGATTTTTGCTTCAATCCACAAAGAGAGCAAAGTCGGATTTTCCAGTAGAGAAATATATTTTTTTGCCTTGTTGAATTCGCCTTTGTTGTACGCATTGAATGCCAGAATATCAATATTGCGGTATTTGAAACTGTCCATATTTTTAAGAAAATATGGATTATCGGAATCCGTAAGCACCAACAGCTCACGGCACAGCGGGTCCTGCATAATCTTTTCGATAATATCATCTTTGAGAGAATTGAATTGCTCTTTTCTGAATTTTATATTATAATCAGGATATTTTTTCATATTGAAAAGATGCCACTTCAAATTCAGTACATCATCTTCATTCAGATAACCGCGTATGTATGAATGTTGAGCCAGACCGGCAGTATCTGCAAAACCGTCTTGAACGGCTTTGACACATTTTTTATGATACTCATAACCGTCAGCAGTATCGTCATTCATATTACCGAGCATGAAATATACCCATGCAGTACGATAATGACGCTGTTCTTTCGGCAATTCAAGCAGTTTTTTCCATGATTGCGGAATATTTTTTGACGAGGTTTCGGCATTCTTTCCTGCTTCTTCAGCTAATTCTGCAACACCTTTACGGTAAAGATAAAACTCACTCAATTCCGCAGGCAATTCAAACGGCACATGAACTTCTTTCGGATTTTTTCTTGCATCGGCAACAAATTTTATATAACGGTCAATAAGAGCATTTTTCTCCGAATCCGTCCAATTTGTCAAACGTTTATTCACAGCCTCCGTAAAATCTTTTGTTATTGCATCAAAGGTATCAATCCCGTTGCTGAATTCAGGAAAATCCGGAATGAGGTCACTCATATTTTTTACAATACGGAGCAGTGCCGCATCCTGTTTCAAAACTATTTGATACGGAGTTTCACTTTCCATATACGACGGTTGAAAGAACGGTCCGCAAGCATAAACATTCAAACTTCCCCCGAAAACGACTGCTCCGAGCAGTCCCGCAGATACAATTTTTTTCATTTTACCTCCTTTATTTTGATTATATTTTCAAGATTTTGTTTATTCTTTGTTCTGACCCATAAAAATTTTCTCTTTGTCCCCGACGGCGGCAAAATTATTGAAAGTTTATTACCGTTGAGGATTGCATAGTTGAATGTATCCATGTCAACAACGAATTCTCTATCATATTCAAGCGTAAAAGTAACTTTTTCGGAGAAATACCCGCAATTTTCAATACTCAAATACCAAAGATTTTCGTTTTGTTTATTCCAATGAAATTTTATTTCAGGAGTATATTTGCCATTGCATATTTTCTGTGCAGTATCAAAGTCAACTGCTTGCCCGTCATTGGAATAACCGAGACGGAAAACGATAACTTCTCTGCATTTTAAGGCAAGTTCGGCTACCTTGTACAAATCCGGTTTGACAAGCAGATTTTGCGACAAAATATTGCAGTACAAAGGTAAGGCAACTTTGAACGGCAAGCCGATTTTTTCAGCTTTTGCGACAGCACTCAAAGCCGTTTGATGATTATAAATCGCCCAAGAGCCTCTCTCTTTTGTAAGTCCGTGAACTTGCAGAACATAAAAATCACACACCTTGGCAAGTTGAGTAAACTTTTTCGTATGTTTCAGATGACATGGCAGAACCGTTGCGGAAAGTTTAGTATCCGGCAGTTTTTTGCGTAATTCAATCATTAAATTTGCATAATAATCAATCTTTGATTCAGGCGCATCAAGGTCAATTTGCAAAGCCTTTGCCGCACTGTACGGATTATAAAGTCTGCAAATTTCATCAGCTAAAAGTGCAGCAGTTTTTTTCATGTGTTTTATGTGGATACGGAAAACCGGAACTGAACGCTTCAAATCAAGCACTTCAGACTGTTTTACCGTAATAATCCTGCCGTCATTTTCAAATTCCCCCGCCAGAAAATATAGATATCCCGAACTGTTTTTATAAAAATTCTGCACCGCATTTTGTACCGTCTTTTTCTGACTTCGCTGCCACAGATAAAAATCTGATTTTACCGCCGCAAACATCATCATCGGCATAAATAGCACAATATAAAACAGTTTCGACATTTTCCTCCTTTTTTTCACTTTTTATGTGGGTTGCAATATACCATAAATCAATAAAAAATCAAATTATTTTCAACAAAAAAAATAAATTTATACCACTAAAAAAAAGCCGCTGAATCAGCGGCTATATGAACGCAGTCGGACAAATGTCGTATGCGGTGCATTTTGAATATAAAGCGGAATATTACACTTCGGACGGCGTTCAAGCAGCTCAAGCGTTCTTTGCAAAGCACTTTCAACAGCCGCCGTATCACCTGAACACGAAAGCCATGTATCTTTGCTGTAACAGAAACTTTCAAGCGGTACAGCTATTTTTTCAATCTGATAAATACTGTTTTCACTCTGAACGATGTTGCAGTATTTCTTGCCTTCAGCGCGGCGCAGTCCCCTCCCCGCCATCTGAATACACGGCAGACGGCTGGCATCACGCAGAAATACACTTTGCAGTTCAGGCAAATCAAAACCTTCACTCAAAACAGAGACATTGGCAATGACCTGCAATTCACCGTTGATGAACCTCTCAAGCTGTTTATCACGTTTACTGTTGCCGGAAATGACTTCGCAGGCGATGCCGTTACGGTTCAAAATCTCCGCAAATGTACCGCATTCAGCAAGCGTGTTGAAAAATACCAGAGTTTTTCCCCACTTTTCAGGAGACTGGCAATAAATTTTTGCGGCAATATCAGCATTCCAATAAGGAAGTTTATAAGACTGATAAGGAGACAAAACATTGTTGTTTATCAACATTTGAATGGTGCATCCGCGCACGGAATGTTGAAAAGACAGACGCATTTTGTCAGTCCTCTGCGGCGTTGCCGACAATCCGAGAGTCAGAGAATTACCGGTTTTTTCATACATGGCAAGACAACTCTGCGTCGCCTCGTGATGAGCTTCATCCAAAACAATCATATCAGCCTTGGGAGGATTACTGTTGAAAACAGAAACATAATTCAATTTGCAATGAAAATATTCCAAATTGACTTTTTCTGTCTGCTCCAGAATATGACGGCGGGAGGCAACCCAGTTTACGCTTAAATCAGGATTTTCCTCCTGCATTTTTTTTATTACCATCAGCCCCATAATTGTTTTGCCGGAACCTACGGGAGACTCAATGATTACGGATTCTTTGCCTTTATGAAATTCAGCAACAGCTTCACTGACGGCTTTGAGCTGATAATCGCGTTCCTCAAATTTAAATCTTTCAGCCATTGATAACCTCCAGGCTCTCTTCACGGTCAAAATATTCCTGAGTTTTATATTTGGAAAGCTTCAAATCCTTCAAAAAGAAATCAGGCGACTTCTTCGTGTTGCGGTACATGCCCTCCAAATCATATTCGCCGGCAAGCGTTCTGCCGGAGGCAATATCAAACGCCTGTGCTGACGTCAGCAAATTTCCGTGATGGGTTGTCAATTCAGAGCAGAAATTAAGAAGGTCATTGACAGCACAATTAACAGGCAGCAACGCTCTTTTTTTCGCCGGAATATTACTCAAACTTGTCGTTCCGTAAGTATGACACGGTTCTCCTGCAATTTCATACAAACGGTTATGCAGTTTGCGGTATGAATTTTTATCCTGAACATATTCCTGCATAAGATTATCAATCATCATCAATTCATTAACCGATGCCACAGTTTGCTGTGCGATATCAACGCGTTCCTCCAATGCGGAAAATCCGTGCTGATTGCTGAAAGATTTGAGCAATCTGCCGAGATGAGTTCCTGACTCATCATTGATTTCAATGTCAGTACGGAAACTTGACACCTGAGCAACAGAGCCGTTGGAACAGACCTGACGCAGCAGCGCAAGATAAATACAGGGCGACCCGATACCGTCAACAGGATAATGAATTGTCAGACGGCGACGGTATTCTCCGGAATTTGGAATATTAAAAGACTCGTCAAGATGCAGTTCTCCTTTCCAGACACCGTTTTCATAAAAAGTTTTGCGCATACGGGGGTCTTCGGAGAAAATTTTACAGCCGATACTCGGCGGCAGAACTTTTTTATCACGCTCAATAATACCGAGAATTTGATTATTGTGATTGTCAAAAGTTGCCACAAATTCCTGTTTGGGATGAATTTCAGCTGCCCGTTCCAGCACTTCAGCGGGGGAGAAATAATTGAAAATCGTATTTGAAAATTTGAGTTTTTTGGCAAGGCTTGTAACAAATCTCGGAGTTACGGAATACTCTTTATCCATACAACTCAACTTCCAATTGAGTTTATCATTTATATTACTGTCAAGCGGTACCAAATCCTGAATAGTCACGACTTGCTGCGCAAAACGCTTCTCCCAATCCGAAGCTTCAATCTGCTCCTCTGCAACAGCTTTTATTGCTGTAACAGGATGCAATTTAAAGTATTCTTCTTTCAAATAAGCTTCTGTTTCATGGTCAACTGCAATCTCATAAGGAAGCTTTCCGGAATTATTGCGAATATCGGCAAGCGCACCTTTTTCAATCAGAAATTTTGCCATTTTTGAATTATTGACATAATGCAAAACAGTATTTCCTGCTTCATCCTGCAAGTTGATATTACAATACGGAGTCAGAAAATAAATAATAGCAGATGACTGATTTTTCACCGCAGTATGCAGCAGACAAGCATCAGCTTCCGGACGGACACCGGATTCCAGCAAAAATTTTACAATATCAGTGTTCTGAAGTTCAACAGCTCTTTTCAACGGCATAACTTTTTCTCCTTTTTTCATATTATTGTTCAAATCTCTCGATACGGCAATCAATCAAAAACCGATAATTTTTTCTTTTTTACCGAAATTGCTTTTTGTGCGGCTCTCCTGACGCAAATACTCCAGACGGGTTTTGTTGGAGGTATTTTCCAGATAATAAAGAGCTTGACGGACAGTACGGAAATCTCCGGGGGCAAGATTCGGAATATCATTCAATTCTTCAAGTTCATCCTGTGTAAGCGAAGTTTGAAACATACGCTCAAAAAATGACTTCTTGCCTGCTGCATCCAAAAAATTAAACCCGATTTTAAAGGTAAAACGGCGCATAATTGCCGGGTCAAGATTTTCCATAAAATTGGTAGCTCCAACCATAATTCCCTTAAAATTCTCCATCTGATAGAGCAATTCGTTGACCTGTGTAACCTCCCATGAAGCATTTGCTTTGGAACGGTTCTGCACCAGTCCGTCAATCTCATCAAGAAAAAGGATTGCCTTTTCCGCCTCTGCCATCGCAAAAGCTTTTTTGATATTATGCTCAGTTTCTCCGACATACATACTCAAAAGGTCACTGCCCATCTGCACAACAACTTTAGTATTGAGTTCCGCACCGAGATATTTCACAAACTCAGTTTTTCCGGTTCCGGGAGGACCTGACAGCAAAAGATTCATACGGGGACGGTCAGGAGAATTTGCACTGTCGTCATGCTGAAATTTGCGAATTGCTGAAACAATCTGATTCAAATTTATATCACCTTTGATATTCAACCCCTCCAACGAATAATCTTTAGCAATCTGCAACTTGTCATTGCTGTTACGGACTTCAAGCAATTCACAGTGCTGCGCCATCAGCTTGCCAATAACGGATTTAACCTCAGAAACACCCGGAGAAGTACGTTCAAGATTAGTAAGAACTTTGGTAATAATACCGGCACTTACCTCATATTCATTTGACAGAAAATCAACGAGACTGTTGTCAAAAAAACGCTCCAGCTGCATTTGGCTGATGTTGTTATGCCAAATCATTTTGCGCTGAACGGCATTGAGAGGCTTGAAACAAATTGAGTAATCAAAACGCCTGCGGCTGGATTCATCCAACTGCCATGCCGGTGTATTTGATATCCAGATTGCAGGAGTCTGCAAATTATCAAGCACTGTGTTGAGCTGTCCTTTGTCACCTGCAATATTTCCGGTCATACTCTTGAGCATATCGTCTGCTTCATCAATGATGATGAGACTTCTGTCACGTCTGACCTGAGAATCACAAACCTGCAAAGCAGAAAAACGAAATTCAGGGGAACTGTCAGAAGTACCGTTTGCCTGCTCAATATTCTGGGCAATAATATAACAGTCCAAATTCAACTCTTTTGCCAGAGTACGGGCAAAACTGCTTTTGCCGGTTCCCGGCGCACCGTAAAGCAATATATTTATATTGCCGTTATTACCGTTTCTGATAATATTTTTCAGCAATTCACCATGCTCTTCAGCAAGCGTTCCGAAAAAATCCCATGGCAGCACAACATCATTATTGCGCTTAAAAAACGCACTTGCCAGCGGCTCATCCGAATTTCCCGAAAGAAACGCAAAAAGTTTGCAATTAAAACAGAAACTATTATCAAGACAATGATAACGGCGGAGCTTATTCTCTTTTTTCAGACAGCGAATAACCTCATACGAATCACAGTCAAGGCATTTTGCAATGAAAATCGCTCTGTCCTCCGGATTGAGAGAATTGTTGTGCTCAGCAGTCCACTCCAGAAGATTGTTTTCACACAGACAACAGACCAAAGCAATTTCACTTTCAAATTCAGACAAGTTGAAAGTTTTTATCAACTCCTTGAATTTCACAGGAAAAAGTTCTTTTTCAAATTTTTCAAGCTGCATTTTTTCAATGTGGCTGTCAATCAAATCTGCAATAACTTTTTTCAGTTTTTTGCGAGTCTGGGGTGAATACCAAACCGCACGCAAAATCTGCTGTGGTGAATCAGAAAAATCCAGACATGCACGATAATAATTGTTTTTCTCCATGCGGCTGATTGCAGCTTTTGAAAAATTATCTTTAACGAGCTGTCCCCAATCTGTATCAGGCATATTACAGACAAGAGTATCAAAAAAATCCTCATCCCCAATTTCGCCATTGTGATTTTTTATGAAGTTTTTGAAATAAATGAGACTTTTAACGATTTTCCAATTATTTACGATTGCAGCATATTTTTTCATCTTTTTTCCTCCTTTTGCCATACAATACCACCGGAAGGCAGACATTTTATGTCATACTGAAAAAAAATAAAAAAAAATCCCATTCATGAACATAACGACAACAAATGTCGTATATTATACCATATATTACACCATAAACTTCTAACGAAAGGAAAAAAAATGGCTATTGATTTTACACCTGAAAACAATTTGGAAAAAGCAATAAAAAACAATAATCCCAATGCAGTTATCCGCGCAATTGCCGATGGAGAAAAACTTTCGCGTCTGGTAAGTGTACGCCATCTGGGGTATGAAGATTTTTCAGACGAAGCAATATATTCCGTCCTCCTGCTTGTATTATCAGAAGAGCAATTGCAATCCATGACTTCAGAATATTATTATCATAACACAGAAAAGACTGCCGCACAAAGACTTAAAAATATTGTGAATGATGCACTCAGTCCGATGAAAGAAAGTCCTGATGATAACGAAAAAGCTCTGATGAAAGCAATTATTTTTGGTGAAAATCAGGAAGTTATCCATCTGGTAAAAGAAAAAAATGTCGTATTTTACGGTTTTACCATTGAATTGCTTCCTGCCATAGCAGACCTCTCAAAAGAAGCAAAATTGACACTGCTTCGTGACGGAATTTCTACCAAATTGAAAGCTATTCTCCTCGGAATATTTATGAATGAGGCGGAAACACCGAAAATATTCAACTATATGACATACAGCGAAAGAGTCAAATACGCAAATTTAATGCTGAGAATTATGCTAAAAGATGATATCTCCGCCGATGAAAACTGGTTTCCCGAAGACGGAGAAAACCGTTTTGATTACTACTTTGACCCGCAACACCGCTTTCCCCCGCAGGATTGACAAAATACTCTCGACCTAGCCGATTTATCCGCCCCGTCTGATTTATCCGCCATAACCGTGCTGCTCTCCCAAGCGTTCCACCCGCCTTTTTATTTGCTATCGCCCAAGTCACACCTCATCTGCAGTCAAACTCAATCATCATGCAGTACCGTGCTGCTCTCCCACCACGCCGCAGGCGGGGAGCCTGAGGGCGGCTTTGCCGCCCGCAAGGCACTGTCCCCAATCGAAGTAGGACGGTGTACTTGACGACAAGGGGTGGTGATGGATTGGAGGAATAAAAGTGATGAAATTTATTTCAATCACTTTTATTACAACAAGACAGCAAAAAACGGCGTGTTCTACACGCCGCACCACCCCGTCCCCCCAACTCGCACCAACACACAAAAAAAAAGATCTCAAGCAGTGCGAATACTTGAGTTCTCGTAAATAAATATCCGGCACCGTGCTACCCTCCCACAGTCAAATTTGCAGTACCATCGCCGCTGAGGTCCTTAACTACCGTGTTCGGGAAGGGAACGTGTGTGACTACCTCGCT
>JAZOSO010000177.1:0-2480 GCA_045657185.1 Victivallaceae bacterium
CGATGAAAAATATCAATGGCATCGCCGATATCGAGAGCCTGTACATGAGCATTACGCTTTTTGAGACTGCCGAGCGATAACTGCTGCGGAGCAAGTTCTGATACACCCTGTTGTGCATCAATCCGCTTGCCGTCAGTTTCAATGCGGCGTGTTGCCAGGGGGAAATAATTTTCAACACGGTCAATTTTTGCACCGAAAAGATTTTGAGAAACTGCATCGAGTTTATCGCCGAGATAGCTTAAATAATTCACCATATCATCAGCGAGTGATTTAAGTTCCGGCATGAGCAATTTTTCTGCCTGTGCGATTGCATCTTCAGTAAATCCGCTGAAAAGCAGTTTGTATCTGGCATCTCTCTGTCTGGCGTAGAGATAGAGAGTAAGCAGTTGAGCCTGATTGATATTATCCCATTCTGACGGGATTTTTTCATTAAGATCAAGTTCCGGTACTCCGATGTATTCGCCTTTGGAATCTTTTTCGATTTTATCAAGTTCACGCATAATAAGTTCAGTTACGCCGTCAGACTTTTCACGCTTATAAGTTTTCTGCATACGGACATCAAGAGAATCAAGCCTGTCGCGGAGAAATTCTGCCTGATAAGCGTGCAAGTTCTTTCTGCCCTCATCATAACGCTCAAGTTCTTTTCTTGCCTGTTCAATGTTCATGACATTATATTTGATGTCCCTGACCGTATCAATATTGTAAATATAAATGCCGGTGTTTTTAATTCTCTTGCGGAGAGATTGAAGTTTTTCCGCACGGTTGACGGCATTGGAGGAGCCGAGAGCCTTATCAAGAGAGTTCATATACATTTCAGAAAACTTGCGTAATTCAGTCTGCTTGTTGACTTCGCTGTCATGGACTTTGACAAAAATTCTGCCGAGCGGTCCGGTCAAATAATCTTTGCCCTTGTCAGCGGCAGAAAGAATGTAAATGAAATCATCGAGTTTCAGCAATTTCCACAATTCCGCTTTCGGTTTTTTCCATGCGGATTCCATAAGTTCGATTGCCCTGTTTTCTGCTGCGTGTCCGGTCAAAGCACCTTTTCCGCGGGTAATTGTTTTTACGAGATAATTGACATTTTCCAAATCCTTGTATCTGCGGTCAAGCAATTGTTTTTTGAGGTTTTCTCTGCCCTCTTTTTCAAGTTTATTGAGCAGTTTATTTGCTGAAATCAATTCATTTGCGGACTTTTTAGCGAGATTGCCGAAAGTTTTATAGAGATTGAGTTCAAATTCAATATCTGCAGTATCATTACCGGCATTGAGTTCTGATTCATACTGTGTTTTAAGTTCGTCAACTTTTTCAGCAATCAGACTGTCAGACATCCGTGAAATATCCACGATCTGATCAAGCGTTTCCTGAGTGTCAATATCGCGTGTGCCGATTTTGCGGCGGGACTGATTCACTCTTGAATGAACCTGATCCAATCGTTTCAGCAGTTTTGCAAGGTTGTCTTTTTTGGCAACTTTGAGAGATTTATCCAGAATGTCATCGAGCAGAGTATTCAAATATTTCTGTCTGGGAGAGAGCAATTCTCCGAGCCTTGTTTTATTTGAATATTTGCCGAGGTTAAGAATACCTGTGATAAATTCAGACTGCTGTTCTTTAGGAAGGTATTCACGGGCGAATTGAGCCGCCTGTTTTTGAACAGCCTGCAGATTGATACGGTCATTTTTAACCATATCTCTGATTTTGGCAAGCTGTTCACGGTAATCCTCAATAAGTTGTGTCCGCTGTTTTTCGATTGCTTCACGGGCAAGAGATTGATATTTTGAGCGGATATTTTGAACTTTGATTTTGTATTCTTCAGATAGTTGCTGTTTCTGATCAGCGGAGAGAGTTTCCACCTGTTCAATTTTTTCAACAGTCTGAATCTGATTTGCATTATCAATATTTATATCGTCAATATTGAGGTCCAGACCGAGAGCGTTGTATTTTTCCTTGAGTGTTTGAAGTTCAGCGGCTTCTTTTCCGGAAAAAACCTTGTTTTCTGAAAGTTTATTCAAAAGATAAATTTCATGCTCCTGTACAGTTTTTGAAGCGGGGTCAAACATTGAATCTCTGTATGCTTTTTGCAGTTTGGAGATATTCAAACCGTCAAAAAACTTAAGAATTTTGCTTTCAAGATTTTTTGTATCAGTGCCTGATGATTGAATTTTATCAACAATATCTTTAAGGGGAACTGCAGTACCGTTTTTGAGTTTGCCTCTGGCAAAGAAAGAGCCGGAGTAATTTTTGTAAAGTTCACCTTTAGGCAGCAGAACCTTAGCGTTTTCTCCGCCGAGTTCGACCAACGCACGATAAAATGGATAATTGTCCATAATCCAGTTTTTACGGCGTTTGTCAGCAAACTGTTTCATGATATCCTTTCGGCGTTGTCTGGCAGTATTTAACAAAGATTGAGCCATATCCTCTGACGGCACTTTGAACTGTTTTTGAGTAAGGTAATCGAGAGCGGCGGCATAATCCATATTGTC
>JAZOSO010000178.1:0-1119 GCA_045657185.1 Victivallaceae bacterium
TTATATTCTCCGGGGTAAATTACATAGCCGAAACCGTAAGGATGTCGCTTTATGATACAGCCGTTTTCTGCTTGCCAATACTGCTCATAGCTTTCAGCAGCAGGATTTTGCAAAACATAAGTTCCGTTTGGATTACGGGCAGCAACATCAGCAGGCAATTCTTTTGTTTCCCAAGTTTCATAATCCATATAAGTCGCACCGACAAAAGCGTTATCGGGCATACCTGATACAACAATTTCTTCCGCGCTGAAATAGGTTCGGTTGACATAACCGCATAAAAAGAATTTGCCACGCCCTGAACCGTACAGCTGTTCGATTTGAATTTTGAAATCTTTGCTGTAAATATTGCCGACTGCAGGATTGAAACCGCCCTCAACCATAGCAAAGTCAGACACTTTTGCTTCAAACCCATAGTTACCGTCATCTTGCAAGATTGCTTTTCTGCCGCTCCATGAATTATCCATTGCTCCCGGCACTTCTCCCGGTATCGCATAACGCACAACTGCTGAAGTGGTACGGTCGGACGATTCGCTTGCACTTGCCGTAACATAAGGCGCATACGCTGACGGCAAATCATAACCCCCTGCGCTCTGCTTCAAAACAGTACCGCCGTTGAGAGTACCGCTCAACTCCCACACCTCGTTACGCTTCACGAGATACATGGAACTATCAGAAAGCTGCATTTTCTGACGAACATAATATTCTGTCCCTGTCTGACGGCGGTAAATGCCGTCAACATTGGAAAATCCGCTTCGCTCAACAATGACATAATCCCGCAATTCGCACATAGCCTCAAGCATACAAACTGTTGCCGGCTTTTCGTTGTCAGCTACTTGCAGACCTCTCAATGCGCTGTAATTATTGCTTTCTATCTCAAACCCGAACATGTTCGGAGCAAAAGGAGTCAGAGCCTCTTGAAATTGTCCCACCAAAGCCTCATGCCCTTCAGGATTATACGCATAGTCAAAAGTGATATTCCAATCCGTATTACTCTCAGTTCCGCCAAAAGCATCAAGATATTTATATTTGCCATACGACAGCACATACTGTCCGCCGCGGAACACTTCACCGTCATCGCTGCTCAAGTCAACCGTTTCAGTGTCAAAAAACATACGGAGC
>JAZOSO010000179.1:0-4489 GCA_045657185.1 Victivallaceae bacterium
AAATAAGTCACTTAAGTCGTTGAAAAAAGTGTATTTTTGACGGATTTTTGTTTGAAAAATCACGAATTTGTGATATATTATAGGACTGTTCTTGAAGAATATCAGTATTCTATTGCTAAATACATAAATGAAAGGATTTTAAAAATGGCAGTACCGAAAAGAAAAACTTCCAAGATGAAAAAACGTTTGCGCAAAGCTGCTAACCGCTATGAAGGCGTTCAGGCAACTTTCTGCCCCAACTGCAACGCTCCCTGTTTCCCCCATCAGGCATGCCCCAATTGCGGTATGTATAAAGGCAAACAGGTCATCACTGTTGAAGCTTAATGAAATGAAAACGGGATCGGCTGTACTTCAGCCGGTTCCGTTTTGAGTTGTTTTGGCAGATGATTTGTAAGTTGCGGAAGACGAGGTTTAAAATATGAAAATTGCAGTAGATGCCATGGGCGGAGATTATGCTCCCGGCGTAGTTGTTGAGGGCGTAGCCAATGCATTGTATGAATATCCTGAAATAGATATTGTTCTGGTCGGTCATTCCGGCAAGATTGTTTATTATTTGGAGAAATACGGTATTGCATCGCATCCCCGTTTGAGCGTTGTTCATGCTCCGAGTGTCGTTGAGATGTCGGAGAGTTCTGCAACCAGTATCCGCGGTAAAAAAGATTCTTCGATCACCGTCGGTGCCAAACTTCTTAAATCAAAAGAGGTTGATGCTTTTGTCACTCCCGGTCATACCGGTGCGACACTTGCGGCAACTAAAGTAATCACCCGTACGCTTCCGGGCGTGAATCGTCCTGCACTGGCAGCATCCATGCCTGCTTACAGCGGGCGTTTTTTGTTGACTGATGCCGGAGCTAATATTGAAGTAACTCCGATGAATCTTGCTGAATTTGCCATTATGGGTAGTGTATATTCTGAATTTTTGTACGGAGTTGAAAATCCGACCGTCGGACTTTTGAGTGTCGGCGGAGAGGATACCAAAGGAAACGACCTCACTAAAGAGGCATTTAAATTATTGGAACTTGCGCCGATAAATTTTGTCGGCAATGTTGAAGGTAATACTGTATTTGAAGGCGCGTGCAAAGTGCTTGTTGCTGACGGTTTTACCGGAAATGTATTTTTGAAAGCCAGTGAAGGTTTGGCGAACAGTGTCAAATTCTGGCTCAATAAAGCTTACAGAAGAAATATAGTCCGTATGATTATGGGACTTTTTAATAAATCTGTTTTCGGAGAGATCAAAGAAAAAGGCAGCTCCGAAGCGCAGGGCGGCGCACCGCTTCTCGGTCTGAACGGTGTGTGTATTGTGGGACATGGTTCTTCATCTCCTGTGGCGGTGCAGAATGCCATCCGCCTCGCCGGGGAGTGTATTAAATTCGGTGTCAACGACAAAATCGTTGAAAAAATCGCCAAGTTTCACAAAATTGTTGAAGAATATGAGAAAAATAAAAATATAAAACAGGATGTAGAATAATGGGTATTGTCATAAAAGGTACAGGTTCTTATGTGCCTGAAAAAGTATTGACCAACGCCGATTTGGAAAAGATGGTTGAAACAAGCGATGAGTGGATCCGCACCCGCACAGGTATTCAGGAACGCCATATCAGTACACCTGAACAGGCAACCAGTGATCTCGCTTATGAAGCCGCAGTCAAAGCTCTTGCCAAAGCAAATTTGAGCGCAGAAGAAATAGATCTTATTATTGTTGCTTCTGTTACTCCTGACCACTCTTTTCCCAGTACCGGATGTGTTTTGCAGCGTCGCCTCGGTGCGGTAAATGCTTTTTGTATGGATCTTTCCGCAGCCTGTTCAGGTCTGCTTTATTCTCTTGAAACAGCTTATTCACTGCTCAAGGCGCGTGATAAATACAAGAATGCACTTGTTATCGGTGCTGAAAAACTTTCCTGCATCACCAATTGGACTGACCGTAACACCTGTGTTCTTTTCGGTGACGGTGCCGGTGCAGTTGTTATCGGCAAGGATGACAGTGTTGATTATGATTTTATTGTTGCATCTGATTTGCATTCTGACGGCAATTACGGAGATGTGCTGAAACGCCGTTCAGGCGGCAGCCGTATGCCTGATACTGCAGAGACTATTGCTGAGGGAATGAATTGTATCTACATGGAAGGCAAGGAAGTTTTCAAACTTGCCGTCGGAGCAATGGTCGGTTCTGCAAAAAATGTTCTGGCTCAGTCCGGTGTGCCTGCCGCAGATTTGCGTTATGTTATTCCCCATCAGGCAAATTATCGTATTATTGATGCTGTTGCTCAGCGTCTGGAAGTTGAAAATGAAGTTGTTTACCGCAATGTTCACCGTTACGGCAACACTTCCGCCGCCTCTATCGGTCTCTGTCTTGATGAAATCAATTCAGCAGGAGCAGTTGAACGCGGCGATTATCTTTTGCTTACTGCATTCGGCGGCGGTCTGACTTGGGCTGCTCTCCTGATTAAATGGTAATATTGTTTTTGGGACGGAATGAAAAATGAAATTTGAAGAAACAATCAATAAAGCATCTATTCTCTGTGAAGCTCTTCCTTATATTCAGAAATTTAAAAAAGCTCTTATGGTAATCAAGTTCGGCGGCAGCTCCATGGAGGACCCCGAATTGGTAAAAAGTACAATGCGTGACATTGTTCTGATGGAATGTATCGGCTTTTCTCCCGTTGTTGTTCACGGCGGCGGCAAAGCTATCTCTGCGGAACTCAAAAAACAGGATATTCCTGTTGAATTTGTCAATGGTTTGCGCAATACCTGTGAACGCACTATCAAAGTCGTAGATCAGGTTCTGCATGAAGTCAACCGCGGTTTGGTTGAACTTGCCAATAATGCAGGCGGCAATACTGTTTCTCTGAGCGGTAAGGAAATTTTTACCGCCAAGCGTACTTATGCCGTTGACCCCATTACCGGTGAACAGAAATCTATCGGTTTTGTCGGTGAAATCGTTAAAGTTGATACTGACAAAATTATGAATATCATTGCTGACGGCAAGACTCCCGTCATTACTCCGCTCGGTGTCGGCGAAGACGGTCAGATTTACAATATTAACGCTGATGTTGCTGCCTGCAAGGTTGCTCAGGCTATACGCAGCCGCAAACTGGTATTTTTGAGTGATGTTCCCGGTATCATGCGTGATCCCGCTGATGAGTCAACTGTCATTCAGACTATCTGCACCACCGAAGTTGACGGTCTTATTCAGGACAAAATTCTTTCCGGCGGTATGCTGCCCAAAATCAAGAGCAGTATTGAAGCTTTGAATGCAGGTGTTAATAAAGTTCACATGATTGACGGCAGAATGCTTCATTCATTGCTGCTTGAAATCTTTACCGATAAGGGTATAGGTACTGAAATAATAAGACCGGATTCAATATTATGAACATAGTTTTAGTAGGTATCAAACACGCAGGAAAAAGCTCCATCGGCGAAGCAATCGCCGAGGAGCATGATTTATTATTCGTTGACTCAGACGAACTTATTGAAGCCAATTATATGCTTGTAAACGGTGAGAAGCTTTCTTGCCGTGAAATTTTTCATAAAGTCGGACGGGAAAATTTCCGCCGTCTTGAAGCTGAAGCAATTAAACAGCTTATTGAAAGCACGAATGAGGATGACCAGTCCCGTGTTATTTCCGTCGGCGGCGGTGTCGCAGACAATCCGGGAGTAACAGCTGAAATGCTCAAACAGCTCGGTTTGGTTGTTTTTATCAATATTGATATTGCCGTGGCATGGGAACGAGTCATTGCCAACGGTATTCCGGCTTATCTCAAAGAGGTTGAAGATCCTGAAAAAGTTTTTGCTGAAATGTCGCAGGAGCGAATCAGATTTTATCAGGATAATGCAGATTTGACTGTCAATGTTGACAATTCAGATATCATGGGCTGTGCCGCTTTGCTTGAAGAAAAGCTGGAAGGATATCTGTTATAATGAGCGGTAATATTTACGGTAAAGTTTTTCAGGTTGCAACTTTCGGAGAATCTCACGGTGTCGGTCTCGGCGCAGTTGTTGACGGAATGCCTGCAGGAATTGAGATTTGCGAGAGTGACATTCAGAAAGAACTTGACCGCCGCCGTCCCGGACAGTCAAAAGTCACAACCGCCCGCAATGAAGGCGATAAAGTGGAAATCCTGTCAGGTGTTTTTGAAGGAAAAACAACAGGCACACCGATTGCACTTCTTATCCGCAATGCAGACCAGCATTCCGGAGATTATTCCAATATTAAAGATATTTTCCGCCCCGGTCATGCTGATTATACTTATTTTGCCAAATACGGCATCCGTGATTATCGGGGAGGGGGCAGAAGTTCCGGCAGAGAGACTGTCGGCAGAGTTGCCGCCGGTGCATTGGCAAAAAAAATGCTTGAACATTTCGGAATTTCCGTAATCGGATTTACCAAATCAGTAGGAAAGGTCAGAGGGGAAAATTTTGACCCGGATTTTATTGAAAAAAATATCGTCCGTGCCGCTGACCCTTCCCAAGCCGAAAATATGCAGAAAGA
>JAZOSO010000180.1:0-2944 GCA_045657185.1 Victivallaceae bacterium
TTTTCAGGAACATACAATTTATTACCGTAACGGAACTGGATTGCAGGAGAATACAACGGTCTCCCCATCGTTGAACTCATATTGCGGCAGAGCCACGGAAATTTCATACGGTCAGGATAAAGTTTACCGTCAAATTCTCTTATATCCAAGAGACTTATATTGTCAATCCCGCCGAAACGCTCCACACAAGCAGAGAGTTCTCCACGGAAAAATGCACGGTACTGTGTCGGAAAAAGTTCATCAATCTTCATATAAACAACCTTTTTTTAATTTTCTTTATTCAAATACTGCTGCGGACTTACTCCGAAACGGTCGCGGAAAACTGCGCAAAAATATGCTGAACTGCTGAAATTCAGCATCTCTGCAATTTCAAAAACCTTATATCTGCGAAGTCCGAGCAAACGGAGTGATTCATCAAGTTTCAAATTACGGAAGTGAGTTGCAGGTGTCTCCCTGAAATATTTTTTCCAATGCCGGAAGAATGTGCTTTTTGACATTCCGAGCTGACTTGCCAACTCTTCAAAATCAATCTGTTCCATTACATTAAAATGCAAAAAAGAATCCGCCCGCATAATCAACTCCCGCTCCGCATTGGCATTTGAAGTATCTTTTTTATTGTTCACCCGCTGATACAACAGTTGATTGAGCAGAGTGAAACAGTCCAAATCCATACTGTCTGCGACACCTGCTTCGCGTGAACGGTTCATCGCATCACAAATCTTTTTAAGCAAAAATTCCACTTCTGCATTGCGTTCAATCTCCCAGGCAAGCGGACCGTCAAAAAGTCCGATTTTCTCCATATCCGGCATTGTCTCTACATCATAACAGACATAAACAACATCACGGTCGGGCAGCTTGCGGAATTCATATTTTGTATTCGGCTTTTTTACCACCACATGCGGAGACTTGCAGATATACAAACTGTCTTCAAGCATCATTACTGCATCTTCTTTACCGGTCAGACGGATATTTATTTCCAAACGGTTCGGAAAAGTGTTTACCACATTTTCCAGCGGAGGATTGAAATCCATGTAACCGAGCAGACTCACTTTATACGGGAACTTCAGACGGCGTTTGACTTTACCGAGTGAAATATTTCTGACATTAAACATGTTCTGCAATTCCGAGTTCTTTTATTTTCAACGGATAAAATCTGCCCTTCTGCAATTCTTCTGCAAGTTCACTGTATTCTACTTGAGACGGCAAAATATCATGTTTTACAGCAAGCGATGCCGCAACGCCTGCCGCTTCACCGGTCACTGCGGCAACCGGAATAACACGGGAAACCTCCCAGGCGTCATCTATCGCACCTGCACAGCGTCCGACTGCAAGCATACCCTCAAGATTGTCAGGCAGGAGCATACCGTAAGGAAGTTCCCAGACTCTGTCTTTACTGCGCCAGTCAGCAGCGATACCGATACTTTTATCCACACTCTGCCATTCCATTTCAGAGGTCAGAGGATTGCGTGATTTTATACAACGTGTCTTGCGCATAGTCGGCATGGCTGGAACTGAAATCGGATAGCGGCTTTTACGGTCGGAATTTCCTGAAGCGTATTCTGCTTTGAGAAAGTCGATATATTTTTTTCTGGCGCGGAAAACAAAATCAGAAACGCTTTTACCGGAAATACCGCTTGCTGTATCAACATCAGAAATCGGATTGGCAAAAATCTTGACTGCTGTTTTTTCATTAAATTTGAAAACTTTCGGGTCACTGTCCATATTTTCACGATGTTCAATAACCCATGCCACAAGCGCACTTGTCGTTGAGAGACAGTCATTTCCTGCAATATAAGCCAAATCGGCATCACCTGTTGCGTCAATGAAACATTTGCCTTCAAGTTTGATTTTACCGCTTTTATTGAAAACTTCCACGGCACGGATGCGGTTGTCAGAATCTTTTTCAGCATCAGTAAGAACTGTATCAAACCACATATCTACACCTGCCTCTGCAAGCATTTCATCCAATGCCAATACCAATGAAGCTGGAGAGAAAAATATCTCATAACGCCTCAATCCCTGCTGCCAATCATTCGGGTCATAAGGTCCGTAGATATTTGATTTTTTAAGAAATTCTTCGGTAATGCCGAAAGATACCTGATGTCCCAATCCGTCACACAAACCGAGATAAACCAGCACCAGACCGTTAGTCGCAAGCCCGCCCATTGATACAGTTTTCTCTATCAAAGCGGTTTTCACACCTCTGCGGGCAGCAGCAAGCGCAGCGGCACATCCTGCCACACCGCCGCCGACAACGATAAGGTCATAAGATTTTTTTTCCATAAATTCTTCCTTTTCACTATACAGCAATCAGTCATTTTGCGATACAGTTATTTTTTTATTTTTCATTTATTTTCAATATACAACGGAATATTTTTTTTGCAAACGATTTATAATTTATTTATCAAACTTTTTCCATTTTGAGCATAAAACCATTTTTCAGTGACACAAATTTGATATAAAATGACACAAAAACAACTTGAATTATTATTTTTTATGCTGTATATTGTTGAAAGTATTGTATTTTCTTTTCAATCAACAAAAAAAGGAGAAGCTGAAATGAAAGGATTTTTAACACTTTTACTGTTCTGCATTATCTCATTGATGCAAGCTGTACCGGTCACACTCGTAAACAACGGCAAAGCAAATGCCGTAATCGTCCTTGACGACAAACCGACAAGTTCCGCACAGATGGCGGCACTTGAAATCAATCACTTCCTGAAAAAAATATCAGGGACTGCACTCAAAGTCGTCAAAGCCTCCGACAAAGTAAACGCCCCGCACAAAATCTTTATCACTTCCAAACTTCCCCGCAAAGTCATCGGCGAATACTGGAAAGTTGCCTATGACGGCAAAAACATCACACTTTCAGGTCAGGATTCTCCTGTTTACACTGCGGTTGACTATAATAAAGAAAAGACTTTTCCGAAATATGAGTTTACTT
>JAZOSO010000181.1:0-16941 GCA_045657185.1 Victivallaceae bacterium
AATTTGAGTTTCATATTACCTATATAAACTCTTTCGTTTAAGGCTCTGCTGTCGCAATCGGAAGACAGCTGAATTTCGTATGTTTTTGCAGGAGGTGATGTCTCTTGCGTCAATTTACATAGCGCATATCATAATCGGCTGTACAGGGGGGGATAGAGTCACTTCTCCCCCTGAAAAACAGCTGTTTTATCTAAATGAGAAACGCTCTGTTCCCTTTGAGGGGAGATAATGAAATTATTTTTTTGAGAATAAAAAATTAAGGGGTTTGGGGGATAGTGTTTTGCGTAAGCAAAACACGGCAATACCCCAATTGTGGCTAATCGCGGTGAAATATTTGCTTCATCATTCCTCAAAAAAGAGGAAGGATGAAGCAAATACTTCACCGCAAATAATGCCTGACACTACCCAGTCGCTGACATCACGGCTATGCCGTTATATCGCACCGGGTCGTACCCGGCGTCGGGTGCAGGGGCGACGCAAGCCCCTGCAAAAAACGCAAGTAAAAGTTATCTCACCATATTGGGAACATAGCTATGAGAAAAGAATATTTATAGTATTTTCTGTCAATCAGAATTTTGTTTCCCATGATTCCCATTCAACGCGCTTGAAGGGGACTTCTTCGCCGATTTCGGCGGTGAGGTCGATTTTTTCAAGTTTGAGATTGCGGACGAATTGGGCATGGAGCGGGTTGTCTGAATTTATGACGCCTGAAATATTGTTGAGAGAAATATTGGTCAGCGGACTTTTTGCACTGCCTTTGAAGAAAATCGGCATGTTTGATTTGATTATAAAATTGTTGAAGTGCATATTGTCAATGCCGCGTACTTTCAAGCCGTCTTCAATGCCGAGGCGTATGGGATAACGGCCGCAGTCAATATTGAAGTTGTTGAAAGAAATATTGTAAATATTAAGGTAGCCTGTGCAGTTTTTGCGGAGATAGCGTAAAGGCACTTCGCAGTGAATTCCTGAACCGGTTCCCTTGAAAATGATATTGTTGAAAGAACAGTTGCGGATTGTATCATCACTCGGACAGCCGAGGCGGATGCCGTTGCAGCGGCTGTTGAGAACGCAGTTGGTGACACTTACTTGCTCGCAGATTGACGGAATATTCAAATCATGACGGATTGCACGCAGAATGAGGCAGTCGTCGGAAGTATTGAAAATGCAGTCGGAAATAACTACATTTGAACAGCTGTCCATATCAATTCCGTCGCCGTTGTTGAAACGGTGGTCGCCCATGACACGGATATTGTGTATTTTGACATCACGGCACAAAGCAAGATAAATATTCCAGTTGGGTGATTCAAGAACGGAAATGCCTTCCAGTTTGATATTGGTGCAGTTGACCATTTGAATCATGCGGGGGCGGGGGTGCGGCGGTTTGGAAAAACATTCGCCTTCGGGAACGTTTGTATCATAAAAAGTCAAACCGTTGCCGTTGATTTCTCCGTCGCCTGTAATTGAAATATTTTTCACACTGTCGGCGGCAATGATACATTTCTGACTTTTTTCGGGGGCAACGCCGTGAATGGCTTCCGGGTTGAAATCATCGTATGAATCAGAGCCTTCTCTGCCGGAAATAACTGCTCCTGCTTCAAGGTGCAGATTGATGTTGTCACGAAGATAAATTGTACCTGACGGATAAATTCCGGGTTCAAGAACTACTCTGCCGCCGCCTGCGGCTGCGGCTTTTTCAATGGCTTGCTGAATAGCTTCGCCTGTTTTGTTTGAAACGATATAATCCATAAAAATCCTTTAGTGTGTTTTGAATTTCAAGTCGGGGGCAACATACCCTTTTTCATTGCGGTACGGAAGATTTACATCAGAAAGATGAAGTTTACAGCCTCGTTCATAAAGTCTGTTTTGCAGAAGTTTTATATCAAGTTCTGCGCAAACTGTTTTATTCTGAACTGTCAATGCGGCGGCAACACCTGCAGCTTCACCGCTTACTGCGCATGCAGGAATTGAACGGGTAAGCTCCCATGCGTAATTTTCCGCACCGATACAGCGTCCGGCAACAATGATATTTTCGCCTTTCTGCGGCAAAAGTGCAGAGTAGGGGATTTCCTGAACGGTTCCGACACTTCCCCAGTCGGCAGACATGCCGATTGAATTTTCAAAGCGGCAGTTATGTGTGTCATGCGGAACATTTTTCAAGCTCTCAATGCGTGCGGCAGTGCGGTAATCCGCCATTGACGGAATGAGGACGGGGAAGCGTTTTTCCCTGTTGATTTCAGGTGAATTGTAAACACTTCTTGCCCAATTCCTTGACTCAATGATAAAATCGCTTGTGCCGCGCGGGGCAAGTGCATGATAGGGGAGATAATCTTCTCTGATAATACCTTTTATCAAACCTTTGAGGTGAGATTTGCCCATGCGTGACCAAGTTTCATCATTATTGTCTTCATCGTTTTCTATGCTCCAGAAAGCAAGCTGATTTTCGCCCGTAACGAAAGGACATCCGCATTCACGGGCAACTTCAGCGTCACCGGTGGCATCAACGACGGCGCGGGCGGTAAATTTACCGTTACCGCCTTTGTTGCGGATGATGAGTTCAGTGATATCTGCTGAATTTTTTTCAATTGCGATAAAATCTGAATCGTACCAGATTTCAACACCTTTTTCCAAGAGCAGTTCTTCGTAGGCAAGAATACATGCCGCAGGAGAAAAAGTTGTGCGGAAACGGAAGTTTTTCGGGTCAGTTTTCCAGCTTTCAATATCCATGGCAGGAGAATATTTGACTGAAGTACGGAGAAGTTTCTCCGCCAGACCGAAACTCACCTGCGTACCTTTGCCGTCACAGATGGGAAGATAAAAATAAATCATACCCATTGTGGCAAGTCCTCCGAGCATGGCACTTTTTTCAATAAGTGCGGTTTGCATGCCTGACTCAGCGGCACTGATTGCGGCGGCAATGCCTGCGACTCCGCCGCCGATTACCAGAACATCATATTTTCTTTCAAAATCAATACGCATATTATTTTGCTTTCGGTTCAAGGAAGAAAACACGGCTTATGTAAGCTCCGTCAGCTTTTTTTGAGCCTTTGACATATGAAGGACCTTCAACTTTGTATTCAACGACAACTTCATATTTTCTGTCAGCGTCAGCGGCACTGTAAAAACGGTCGTTGTCCACACGCAGATAACCTGATGAATGAACATAAATATAACCCTTTTGCGGGAGTTTCATCACACCGAGAGAGAGCAGGTGGAATTTTTCATCCTGCGGTACACCGGTTTTGAACATTTTGCGGGCGATAACGCGTTTGGCATCGGCACTGTAAAAACCGATATGGAGTTCACGGTCCCGGTGTGAAGTTTTTTTGTCATTGAGTTTCAAGGCGCATTTAACAGGAGATGTTTCATCATAAACATTGAGCAAGCCGTAAGGTTCGCCGAGAGCCATGAGTGAGACTTCATGGAGACATTTGCGGTCTTTGAGTTCGTCAGGAAGGGCAGTCATGGCGGGGTGGGGGGCGTTTTCGGCTTTGCAGATAACTACACGGTCGATAGCGTAGGCATCAAGTTTCTTTGAATTTGCGACATGATGTGCGCCCTGAACTTTGATATGGACAAAAATATCAATATCATTGTTCAAACCGGATGTGTCATAAACGCCGGTAAGCAGCTGCTGGCTGAGCCATGACCAGTGCATCCAGAGAAATGCTTTCTCGGTGACTTTGATACGGCCGACATAGTACCAGTGATACTGTTCATCCTGAGTGACGGCGTTGCGGGGAATGGAACTTTTGATGAGATGTTTGCGGTTGAGGAAGTCGTAAACGCCGCAGTAAATACCGCGGTTTTCGTGAATTTTGCCGTTGTAACCGCGACCTGTACGGGCAATCATGGCTACGGCTTTGCCGCCGGCGGCTTCGGGGTCGTCAATGAGTGCGGTGTTGCGGTGAGTTGAGAGCATGGGCCATGCGTAATCGGCGATAACGGTACGATTTTCAAAACCTTTCAAGGGCGGAACATTGGCAAGTGCACCTTTGACATAATCATCAATGCGTCTGATCTGTGCTTGCTGTTTTGCCGGATAGATATATTTTTTGATGATTTTGTGAGTGTTTGCCTGATAGAATTTTGCCATGCGTACGACATCGGCTTGAGAGATATTTTTGAGTTCGCTGCGTTTGTCAATTTTTGCACGGTAAAGCGGAATGAGTTCGTGGTTGATACGGTCGGTGATGACGGCATTGCCTTTCTCGGCAGCGAGAGCGGAAGCGATGAGTTTTTCGGCTTCGGCAAAGAATTTGTCGTTCAAATCAGTGCGGCGGTTCAAGGGGAGATAACAGAGAGAACCTGCAAGAGAGTCGTTGCCTTTTTGCAGTAAATCGTGATATGCAAGCATCATGGGAGCAGCTTTGCCGTAGTATGCTTTCATAAAGCGTTCGATTTCTTTGTGTGTGTCGATGCTGTGCTTGTAAGCGGCACGCAATCCGAGCCACAGACGGAGCTGGAAAAATGCGGAATGGATGACTGAACCGCATTCAGCAAAGATGAAATCGACATTTTTTGTTTTGTAGTATTTCATTGTTTCAGCGATATTTACTGCATTGGTGGCGGGGTAAATATCACGGTCAGCGTTCAAACACCAGTAATCCCAGATGGCGATATTGGAAATTTTGCTCCAGTCGGTAATAAGTTTATCCAAATCCTTGTTGGACGGATGCAGGAAAGAACGGTGGGTGTCACGGTTTTCGCCTGAATATTCACCGCCTAAAAGTGCGATTTGAATAAGCACATTTTTACGCGGAGTGATACCGACGGGCGGCTGTTTGGCGTTCATGTAGGCAAATGTCATAATTTTGACATGCGGATATTCGTCCTCAACAGCGGCGGCAAGTTTGTTGGTAAAGTCAATGAGCAAACCTGAGTGACCGTTATATTTTTTGACGACAGCAGAACAATTTTTGCAGTCGCAATGGTCGCCGTTGTCATTGGGTGTGACGGAATAGATTTCAGGTGCACGGTCTTTGCCGAAGCGTTTGATATCGCTTGCAATGTAATTTTTGAGCTGTGAAATAAAACTTTTCACAACTTCAGGATTGGTGTAGCAAATCTGTCCCGGACCTGAAGCTGTAACGGCACGCAGACGGCGGCTGCCTTTGAGAGAGAACCACTCATCTTTGTCTTTGCCCCAGTTTTCAGTGTAATTGAAATAAGTATGGCATGAACGGGGAGAACCTACCATGGGATGTACACCTCGTTCCCAGCTTGCGCCTTCATTAAACATTTCGTCGTGGAAATGGTTGGCACGGTTGCGGGCGTGGTACAAATGGCGTTCATTTTTAGCTGCGCCGAAGTAGGGATAGGTGCCGCGGATACGGAAAGATGGCTTGCCGCTGATTTTCAGATTTTCAGCCCATTCAACTTTGTCTTTTTTCTCAATGTAAGTGTTCCATTCGTCAAGCCAGACAACGTTGAAAGCATTTTCGAGAAATTCATAAGCAGCATAAATCAAACCGCGCGGTTTGCCGCCGGTAATGACGAGTGTATTTTTGCCGAAAGATTGAACGAGATATTCTTCTTTGTCAAATTTTTTGTCACCGACAAGTTTTTTGACTTCGGGGTGAGAACCGACGAAGATGTTCTGTTTTTCCTGCGGTTTGCCGTTGACAATGGATACATTTTTGTTTGTGGCAAGTTTGATATGTTCGGCAAGTTCTTTTGCCGCCATGATTTCAAGTACATCGGGATTTTCGTTCAAAACTATACCGACATCGGCACGCAGGGCGAAAAATGCCGTAAGTGCAAGTAAAAGTGCAATAAATTTTTTCATATTTTATCCTCAAATCAGTTTGCAGAAGGTGCGGGAGTGTCCTGCCAGGGGATATAGAGATAGCTTCCGTTTACGGCATCGACAAAATCTTTGTGTTTTACGGTTGCAACGTGGCCGTCAACATAGCTGATATTCATTTTTTCTTTGTTGTGGTCGGGCATGAGTGAAGCGAGAGTGACACTTGAGCTTGTTCCGAGATGGCAGTTGGTGGGATATTCCATAAACAGGAAAACCACGCTGGGATTGTTGAATGAAGACAATCTTTTTACTTTGACACTGCTGCTGTATCTGGAGTCGGAAGTGCCTTTGCTTGAAACGAGAAGACCGTTGATTGTATAAGTTGAACCGAATTTGCAGCTCATTTCAGTTCTTGATTGTTTGTTGAAAGGACAGGTGATAAGTTTGTGTGTTTTGGGCGCACTGGTATAACCCTGATGATATTTTCCGGCTTGGGCTTTTGTTGTATCGGAAAGTTCGGCGGAGAAGCCGTCAGCAGTGGCAATAATACCGCGATGTACACATTCCATATTGTTTCCTGAGGTGTGATATGCAAAACCGTCGTTTTCATCGGCATACATAATGGTGTACATGGCAATAGATTTCTGATTGTTTTTGCAGGAGATATCTCTGGCTCTTGCTCTTGCGGAGTTGAGAGCGGGCAGCAGCATACCTGCAAGAATGGCGATGATGGCGATTACCACCAACAGTTCAATGAGAGTGAATGTTTTTTTCATTTTTTATCCTTTCTGTTAAGGGTTATTTATAAGTCAGCAGTTTTTTTCTGTTAAATCGTATTTGCCGTCTTTGATTTTCAAATCGTATGGTTTGCCTTTATAATAAAGTCCGATAACATTCAAATAACCGACTTGAGCAGGAACGGCGGGATTGATTTCAAGTTTTTCTTCGGTGATATTGATCCCCGCCCAGCCCATCAATATTTGCTGGAGCATACCGCAAAGACCGGTGAGAAGTGAAAGAGTTTCATTGCGCGGAGCTTCACTTGCCATCAAGTAATTGGTACGGATATGCGGCAGGAGGTCAAGGAACATCTCATAACTGTGTTCAACTTCGCCGAGTCTGGCGGCAATCGTGCCGTGAATGGCGGAACTCATCATAATTTTCTGCTTTTCATACAGCGGAATATAATAGTGATTGGTGTTTTTTCTGTATTCATCAGGCATATCGACATTCATAGGATAAATGCAGAGGACTGCATCCGCCTGTTTGATTGTACTGTCATCGTAGCCTTCATATTCCATGATGATTTTTTTGTCATGGTCGATGGGAATGAACATTTTGTCAGCGACGGTCAGCCAGTCGGGATTGACGGTTCTGTTGAGTTTTTTTGCCAGTTTGTCGGCAAGTCTCATCACAAAAACTGCACCGTAATTGGTGAAAGCATTGTTGTTGACATTATTGTGAAATTCATCAGGACAGCAGACATTATGAATTTCGTAACGGTCTTTTGCTTCATTATAAATTGATCGTGCAACGAAAAAGTTTGCACATTCAGCGGCAACTTCGGCAATGCCGGGAAGCATGGCTTCATCGCCGCTGTTGAGATAATAACGCCAAAGTGCCTGAACTACATCATAATTTATATGGATTTGTTCGCAATAGACCAGTCCGGGAATGAGTTCATCACCTGAAAAACCGCCTTCCCACGGATACCGCGCGCCTGTAAGTCCCATGGCGGCGGCATTGCGTTTGGCTCCTTCAAGTGTGTCAATACGGTATTTTACATAATTTTTTGTCATGGCGGGGTTGAAGAGTGATGCCGGCGGCAAGGTCCATGTATCTGCATCATGGAAAATATGTCCGAACCACGCATTGCAGCCGAGACCGGCAGGACCGGGAACACCGCTTGTTTCTTTTTCGTCAAGACAGCTGTAAAGCTGATAAAGTGCGCTGTTGGCAAGTGCTTGAACTCCCGCATGTTCCGCCTCAATACGGTGTTCCCAGACTTTTGCCCATGCGTCATCGTGCTGTTTTTCAATGCGTTCAAAGTTCTGTAAGGCGTAAACTGCGGCAGTCGCGGCAGAGTTTACGGGGTCATTGCTCTGCTCATTGGTGTAAAGAGCACCGCATTTGCGGATGATAACTTTTTCGCCTTTTTTCATCGGACAGTAGAAATAACGTTCAAAACCGAACTGTTTGGCTGTTGTATTCCCTGCCTTGAGTTCTCCGTTCATTGAAACCACTGTTGCCGCACTCAATTCGGCTTTGCCGATACGGGCGGTAACGACTTTGGGGACTGCGCTTTCGGTACGCAAGTGAAATTTCACATCGCTGATATCCTCAAGCATTGAACCGTCAACAGCATCATAAACAACATAAGTTGTGTCATAATCTGAAGTAAGTTCCATTTCCAGACAGCCTACATGTTTTTGAGTGCGGGAGAGAAAAATTTTACTTTTGATATGCAGATTGCCGCCCCAGTGTTCCCAGTCACATTCAGTTGTGACTTTGCCGTTGCGGAAATCAAGAGATTGTTTGTAATTTATTACTGCACCGCTGTCACGGCGGAAAACCATGCGGCCGTGAGTGATTTTTAAGCCCATGAAATTGAAAGCGTCAAGCATACCGTTCTGATTGTAAACGCCGTACATGAGTGTGCCGCTTTGTGCCATTTTGGGTTCGGTGAAGTTGGGGAAAATGAAGGGATTGCCTTCCATTGGTATTCTCATGCCGATTAAGCCGTTGCCGATAAACGGGTTGCGGTGTCCCGGCAAATAAGGGTCAGTGACTTCTCTTACCCATGTATTTTGGGTCCGGTCGTTGAATTGTTCAAGAGTTATAGTTTGCAGGTGTTTATTGATTTGATTTTTTCGGGTATCCATAAAAAAACTCCTTAATTAGTACCACATGGTATTATAATACATTATAAAAAGCTGTTTGTCAATAGTATGAAGCAAATTTTTTGAGATTTTTTCTTGAATTTATCTCTTTTTGTGGTAAATTCTCTGTATTATGAAAAATGAACAGATACAAACTTTGATTATGGGGCATAAAAACCCCGATACGGACAGTGTAAGTGCAAGCTGCGCTCTGGCGGAATTCAAACGCCGTACAGGTTTGCGCAATATTTCCCCCTGCCGTTGCGGTATGGTAGGAGAACGCACTGAATATCTCTTTAAAAAATTCAATACACCTCTCCCGCAGCTCAAGCAGGATGTTTATCCAAGAGTAAAAGATATTCTTATGAGCGAAACTTTTTCCATCCGCGAGGATGAAGCACTGTTTTTTGCTCTGGATAAACTGAATAAACTTCTTATTTCCAGAATTCCTGTTGTTGACAGCAAAAAAAGATATAAGGGAATGTTATCGCTTTTCTCAATGTTGAGTTCTGTTTTGCAGACTACGGCGGAAGATTCCAGCGGCATGACAGGGCGGAATGTTTATTCATCTCTTGATTTGATTGTCAAAGTGCTGGAGGGAGAACCGATAAGTCTTTTTGACAGCAAAAAAGAGCAGAACTTTTCCGTTTATGTTGCTGCTATGAATGTTGAGAGTTTCAAGGAGCATCTGCCTTATGACAATCCCGAATCTCTGGCGATTATCGTCGGTGACCGTACTGACATACATTTGCAGGCAATCAATCTCGGAACAAGGCTGATTATTGTTACCGGGGCAAGGCAGGTTGACCCGCTGGTTCTGCAGGTGGCAAAGGAACGCAACATCTCTATTGTCAAAACTCCGCTTGACTCTGCAACGGTTGTCCGCCGTCTCAAGTTTTCCACTCCTGTCAGATATCTGATGAAAAATAATGTGGAGTGTTTCCGTCTGGACGATTGTCTGAAAGATATAAAACATTCAGTGATGTCTGACAGTGACGATATTTTTCCGGTTATCAACCGCAACGGAGAACTTTGCGGCTGCTTCAATCGTACTGATTTTGCCAAAGGCGGCGAAAACTGCCGTTTGATATTGGTTGACCATAATGAATTTGAGCAGAGTGTTGAAGGTATTTATGATGTCAATGTTATTGAAGTAGTTGACCATCACCGTTTCAATATGCCCGCCCAGAATTCTCCTATACGCATAACTTGCGATATTGTCGGAAGTACCTGCACTTTGATTGCTGAAATGTTTCTGTCGCACAGAATATCAATTCCTAAAAATATAGCAGGCATCATGCAGGGGGGGATTATTACTGATACTCTGCTTTTGCGTTCTCCCACCAGCTGTGAGCGTGACCGTATCGTGCTGGAAAAACTTGAAAAAATTACCGGTGTAAAATCGGAAGAACTTATGCACGAAATATTTACAATCGGCTCAGTTATCGCCAAGAGCGAACCAGATAAACTTTTTCTTGCCGACTCCAAGAACTTTGTGCATCTGGACAAGTTCAACTTTACTATTTCTCAGGTTGAGGAGGTCAGTTTTGATGAATTTTACAACCGTGAAAATGATTTGCTTGCGGCGGCAAAAGTGTTTCAAAAAAACAACCGTCTGGACTTTTTCGGCCTGCTTGTTACCAATGTTGAGCAGGAAAGTTCCATAATGCTTGCTGTCGGCAGTTCTGAAATTCTTGATAATCTTCCGTTCCGTAAACTTTCGGACAATCTCTATGACCTGCCCGGAGTATTGAGCCGTAAAAAACAGCTTTTACCGCAGATTCTGAAATTACTGGATTCATTGGCATAAATAATTGAAAGGAGTATTCCATGGCTGAACCACGTATCAATGATCTTCTACGCCGTATGCTTGAACAGGGCGGCTCTGACTTGCATCTTTCCGTCGGCTTCCCTGCCAAATTCCGTGTTCACGGCGGACTTCATCCCGCAGACGACCATATTATTGATGCGGAAGAGATGGAATTCATGCTTCGTGAAATATGTCTGCCTGAATGGCGCTGGGATGATTATCTTGAACGGCACGACCTTGACTTTGCACATGAAATTCCCGGTCTGGCGCGTTTCCGCTGTAATTATCTTTATGATTATTGGGGGCAATCCGCAGTTTTGCGTCAGATCCCCAGTAAAATTCTGACGCTTGAAGACTTGAAACTTCCCGAAGTTCTGAAAAAAATATGTCAGCTTAAAGGCGGTCTTGTTCTTGTTACCGGACCTACCGGTTCCGGTAAATCCACCACTCTTGCCGCCATGATTGACTATATCAATGATAATTTTTCAAAGCACATCATCACCATTGAGGACCCTGTTGAGTTTGTTCATCAGAATAAAAAATGTACAATTGTTCACCGTGAAATCGGTATTCACAGTCCGTCATTTCCGCAGGCTCTGCGCGGTGCGATGCGTTCCGACCCGGATATTGTGCTTATCGGTGAGATGCGCGAACTTGATACTATCCGTCTCGGATTGACATGTGCCACAATGGGTATGCTTGTTTTCGGTACATTGCACACCAACAATGCTCCCAAGACCATTGACCGTATCATTGACGCATTCCCCGCCAATGAACAGGCGCAGATCCGCACCATGCTTGCGGCATGTCTGCAGAGTGTTGTTTCCCAGCTTTTGTGCAAGAAAGTCGGCGGCGGCCGTATCGCCAGCCATGAAATTCTGCTGTGGACTGACGGCTTGCCCAATACTATCCGTGAGGGACAGATCAATAATATCCGTACTATTATTGAATCAAACAAAGGTGCTGGTATGCAGTCTATGGACGGTACATTGCAGACTTTGCTCAAAAACGGACTTATCAGCGGCAAGGAAGCGTATAACAAAGCAACTGACAAAAAACTTTTCGACCAATATTCGGAAGAAGAGTAAAACTGTTGCGGACAGGTTAAAAATTGATGATTTCAATTCTCTCCGTTTTTCAACAACGGAGAGAATTTTATTTAAAACATATAATATAAAGGATTTTTATGACAGCGTATTTTTTAAGTATTGTCGGCGGTGTGCTGGCAGGTTTGATCGGTATCGGTTATCGAATCGGTTCAAAAGGAAAGGTTTTTCCGATTCAGACGGCATTGATTCTGGATTTTGCAGGAGTTGTTATGTTCAGCTCTATGGCCAAGTGGCAGTATGATATCCCTGCTTCAGTCTGGCTGTGCGGTATGATTTCAGGATTGACGCAGTATGTTGCGATCCGTCTTTTGCGTGAAGCGTTGCAGAGAGGACCTTTGTCGCCTGCATGGTGTGCTGTCGGGTTGTGTTTTGTGCCGGTATTGGTTTACTGCTGGTTTTTCCGCAATGAAACGCCGACTGTTTATCAGATATTGGCTGTATGTGCAACCGTCGGGGCGATTGTAACTGCTTCAATCGGGAATGCCAAAACTGCCGGCGGCGGTCAAAGCCTTGAAAATAAAAAAGCGGCAGTCATTTACGGAATTCTGCTGTTGTCAATTCTTGTTCTCGGAGGTGTTATTTATATTGTTCTCAAAGCGGCAAATTATGTCAGTTACGGAGAAGGTTCTCTGCTGGACAGCTTCGGCAATCAGATAATGGCAATAACTTATCTGAGTATGATGCTGCCGGCAATATTGGATTTGAGTTTGTCAAAAGCATGGAATATCAATAAATATTTCTGGTTCGGCGGTATTTTTGTTGCAATCGGCGGAGTCGGTGCATTCGGAATTCAGCTGTTGATTATGGATGCTCCGGCGGTGGTGGTTTTTGCACTTTCAGGAGTAACTTCATTGCTTTTTGCGTCGCTGACATCAGTTCTGGTGTTTCATGAAAAGCGTACGATTTACTGGTATGTTACAGTTTTGCTGGCAGTGCTGGCGATATTGCTCAACCGTTGAGGTGCTATGACACGGGACGAAATACTTGCATTGAGCGAAGATGAATTGAGCTTGATTGTCGAGTTTGATTTTTTCAAGCGCAGCGGCAACGGCGGTCAGAAAAGAAATAAGACTTCTTCTGCCGTCCGCGTAAAATTGAAAGAGTTTGATATATTAGCAGAGGATTGTACTGAACGCAGTCAGAAACTCAACCGCAGCAAGGCTTTGCAGAAATTGCGCCATAAACTTGCCATGACGGTGCGGGAGAGTGTCACTGATGAAGTTCTGACGGTCGTTGCTCCTTCAAATGTCAGATATCCGCTGTTTCTTGCCAAATTGCTTGATATTCTTGACAGTGTGAATTATTCATTTAAAGAATGCGGTCTGAAACTCGGAATGAGCAGTTCCCAAGTTGAAAAACTCCTTCGCAAAGACCCTGCATTGTGGCAGTTTGTTCAGAACAAAAAATACAGCAGTAATAAATGAATTATACTTATGTATAAAAGGAGGACTGTTGCTTGTTTTTTTAAGGTTGGGTAACAGTCTCTTTTGGGGGATTCTTTACGCGTTGTTCATTTTGCAAGGGGGATATCTATTGCGTTCCGTACGATATGTGAACGATGTTCTCATGGACGGGAAATGTGAGCTTATGTGGTGATGCGAATAGTAAATATAGCGAAATTCTCGTCTTGTCCTTCTTATTTTTGGAGAGAATGACAAAACAAGTCTTTCGCCACGATTGTTATAGTTATGGTAGTGCCGTTCGTTGCATTTGCAACTATCTATACCCCCCCCTCAAGTTTTTATTCTAAAAAACAATTTTATTTTTCCCCTTAAAGGGAACAGAGTGTTTTTAAAACGGATTTGCGGCGGAAGCCGGTGTCGCAGTATGTTGGATGGGTGCGGCGGGGCGTGCAATATAATCGACTTTGATTGGTTCTTTTGCATAAATTACTGCAATATTGCCGGTACTGCTGTCTTCATGTGAAGAAGCTATTCGGATTGTACAGATTTTTGTCTCACGGTGAGTTATTTTTCCTGTGCGGCGGTTTCTGATGGCTTTGCCTGTTTTGAAAATATCAAACATGCTTCCGACTGGAGCGAGCGATGCCGGTGCATCAATCATAATGTTGTCTCCGTCAATATCAATAACATAGAAAGGGGTGAATTTTACCAGTTCTTTCACTATATCCTGACAGACATATTGACATGCTTCCTGCAGACTTTGTTCCTGATAATTTCCTTGTACTCTTGAGCCGGCGGCGGCGGAAACTGAAGTTACTGCAGTGCGTTTGATATTTTTTGAAGCAATAGTGGTAGCAGTTTTCATATCAACTAGAGTAAGAATCAATTCAACGGTACTTACTTCTTTTGCTTTTGCTGTATTGTAGAGTACATTTCTGCTTCTTTCGCTGGAAACGCCGTAGCGGGTAATAGCAAGACGGATATAAAATCCCGGAGTCTGTATTTTTGTTTGATTGCCGCCGTCATCTGAAACTACTGCAAATTTATCTGTAGCTTTAAGTACATTTGCGACATCAGCCATATTGACAACACGGTAAATTCCACATTGTACCAATTCGTGATTGAGACGATCAATCAATGCTGAAAAATTAGCTTTTTTGTTATCGGTTTTGTTTTGGATTTTTTCAATATCGATACAAACGATGGGACGGGTGTCCGCCCCTTCATCGTTATTTGCTTTTGCTGAAAATGCAGTACATAACAATAAGAGTACAGCAAAAATATTAGACAAATTTTTCATTTTTACAAAATTCCTTATTTTATAATTTCAGCGGATGTCCAGGTGAAGACTGATTTTTTACCCGGTTCATCATTGCCACTGACATAAACCCATGCGTGGTTGCTGTCAACCGGGGCATTGCGAGCTCCGACTTCTCCTGTGACCGGAATAAGCTGTTTGTGGCGTTTGTATTTCGGCGGTTCTCCGGATAATGTAGGATATTTTTGTGTAACGGAACGGAAAAATCTGACTTTCTGACCTTTGCTGATACCATATTCGCTGCCGGCTGATAATCTGACAAAAAGTCCGTTTCCGATAGTTTGGTCAACAAAAAGCGGAGGCCCGAATTTTATTACATAATTTCCCATCGCTTTAACGATAGCGTTTTCGACGGCATCTTTTATTGAAGTGATAGACGGGTTTTTTGAGGGGAGGTTTTCTGTAGAACTTACGACACCGTCAAAAGCGAAAATATTTTTACCGGAGGGGTCGGTCAGATTGACTTCCAGTGATACAAAAATTTTATACCAGTCGATATTTTGAGCTTTTCTTGCCGCATTACGGTATCTTCCTGAAACTCCGCCCAGTTCCATTCCTATCTCTGCAATATTGCCTACAGCCTGAAGATTGTCTTTTATATTTTTCACTTCAATATTATTGATATTGTATGTAAAAACATACGGACCTGACGGCTGATTTGATTTCGGAATGCGTATGGTACTTACACCGGTTGCACTAACATTGGTTGTTTCCTGATTTACGATGGAGAAGTCACGCAGATTGCTTACGATTTGAATAAGTTTAGATTCCGCACACGCGAGCATGTCTTTTCGCATTTCATTGGAAAGTATGATTTCTGAAGAATTGCGTCTATGTGCGGTAGTATTCAGAAAACGATTTGCTCGTTCTGACATTGTAATAGATACATTTTTTTTGAATTTTATACGAGCTTCGTAGTCTTTTATATCTTGAGCTACAAATGGCATATTTGCATCATCTGTATCCTTGTCACCCGACATTGTTGTACAGTCATGAAAAGTTGTACAGCCGGTGAATAGTATTGAAACAAATACAGTATAAAACAATAAGGATGTTTTTTTCATTTTTTTGATATTCCTTATATGTGTAAAATTATTGAGTTGCGGCTGCTTTTTTGAATTTTATTTTTGTAATCATTTTCGGACGGCCGCGTTTTACCTGAATTGTTTTTTTCACAGTCTGATAGCCATCACATTCTGCAACAATGGTATGTGAGCCGGAGAGGATTTTATTGCCGTTATCGAATTCTTTGCCGTCAACAGTGAAAGTCACGGTGTCTTCATCGAAGTCTTCGTCATCTTTGGGACCAATGCATTTGATATTGAGATTGCATAAATAAAAATCTGCGATTTTGTTGGAAATTTCCTTTAGAACGGCTTCCATGAGGTCGGAGGATGGACTGTATCCCTGCTGGGCAGATGCACTTGTCTGGCGGCGTGAAGTTTGGGCGGCAACATTGAATGCAGTGATTACATTGCCGTTGAAATCGCGTAAATTACCTACTGCTTTCTGGGTGTATGTTGTTTTTTTGATGGTTGTATTGCCGATAGCCACAGTGGATGATTCGGATTTCATATCCTGCATGATTACAGTGAGGAAGAAGCATGCGGAAGCAATGTCCTGTTGAGAATTTCCGTTGATTGCTTTTTCTACTTCAGCAATGTTGGTATTACTGCGGTCGATGATTTGAATGAAATCACTATATTTTGAAAGATAACTTTGAAGATATTGTTTGGCAACGACAATATCACGTTTATTTTCGTTACCGATGATGGATGTTCGCAGGTTTTCGAGGATTTTTCCCATGCGGCGGTTTTGTGCGGCTATTTCCCGTTCAGCTTCATTATAGCGTTTGACGCTGTCATTGAAACGGAAATTAATTTCTTTTTTTCTTATACTCGGGTCAGCAGCTTTGTCAGCATCTGACATTTTCGGAGCTGATTCTATGTTAAACTGTTTTATTTTCTGGAGGAATTCTTCTGTTTTCGCGACGGTATCAATAGTTCCGACATCTGTTATCAGGATGCAAATTTTTTCCGGAGATGTATTTTTTTTGACTGTAATTTTTTCTTCAGCAATACAGAAAGATGAAAATATAATTGCTGCACAGAGTGATAATACTTTGAATTTCATGGTAAAGGCCTTGGATTTTACTGTTTTTTTTGATAAAGGTGATTTTTCGCAGTCAATTATTATAAAATTTGTGTGGATATATTATTATTTTTTCGTTGTAATTAACTGCTTATAAACTATACTATCGGAAGTTATTGAACTTAAAATATTTACCATTAACGCAAGGAGGAATGCAGTCTATTGTATAAAAAATGCAAATAATATAGTTTATCGGAAGTTAGTAATAATTACTGTTAATATATCACGTAAAGTTAAAAAATCAATTTATCAGTTGTGTCTTTGTTGAATAAAAATGAACTAATTATGACTGTGTTTCAGAATGTAAGATGTTTTTATATTGTATGTATTTTGTGATTTTTTTTATTGTCATTTTTTGTAAATTGTTGATTATCAGTATTCTGTGTCAAATAAGTCACTTAAGTCGTTGAAAAAAGTGTATTTTTGACGGATTTTTGTTTGAAAAATCACGAATTTGTGATATATTATAGGACTGTTCTTGAAGAATATCAGTATTCTATTGCTAAATACATAAATGAAAGGATTTTA
>JAZOSO010000182.1:0-2974 GCA_045657185.1 Victivallaceae bacterium
CATTATCTCCCCTCAACGGGAACAGAGCGTTTATAATACAGCCAAAAATTTTAGAGATAATTAACTTTTTTTCGTAAATACAAGTTAATATCACAAAAAAATATCAACGATATAACTCGGGCTCCAACCCGAATGCCGGAAGCCGAGCTACTCCGTTTAATGTTGAAATACCGCAGAAACTCAACATCATTTGCAAACTCATACAATCAGAATAATGTTTAGTCAGAACCAAGAAAATCATTTTTTACTTTCCCTGCCCTTTAAAAGTGGTATTACTACTTTTAATTAACATTAACACATTATATCTCACAGCAATATATTTTATTAACATTATAAACTGTTTTTTTAACAAACATTCCTGTATTACCACTTTCCATTTTGCTTGAAATATTTTTTACCCATGCTATATTGAAAAAACAAATATCTTTATATTTCATAAAATTTTCAATAATCATAAAGGATTTTACAAAATGAAAAAAATAGTAAAAAGAAAAAAAATGACAGTTAGAATCTTGCTATCCTGCTGTTTTGCCTCAATTTTTTCTCTGTTTACAGGCTGTTCATGCTGTAATAATACAAAAATTGATATGCAATCCATCATTGCTGATGAAGCGCGCGGTTTTAAGTTCAGTGCAGATAAAAAAGTTCTGTTGAAAGCTCCGGAAAATTTCAGCGGTCACTATTCCGTTCCCGCCGGAGTTACCACCATCGGCACGAGAGCATTTTATCAATGTTCCGGCTTGCAGGGAATAACTTTTCCCGACACTCTCACAACTATCGAAAATATCGCATTTTACGGCTGTTCCTCTCTGAAAAGCGTAAAACTGCCCGACAGCCTTATTTATTTAAACGAAAAAGCCTTTGAATTGTGCCTCTCCATGACGGAAATCCATATTCCGCGCAGTGTCAGAAAAATCAGCAACGGCATGTTTATCGGCTGCGCAAAACTGCACAGTATAACAATACCCGACAGTATTGATACTATTGAAAAAATGGTATTCTACGGCTGTTCCGGATTGAAAAATGTCACTATCCCGCACAGCATAAAAAAAATTGATTATATGGCATTTTTTGCCTGCTCAAATTTACAAACTATAAAAATTCCCAACAGCGTTACAACTATCGGTAATATGGCATTTGCATCATGTCCTGAATTGCAGAGCATTACACTGCCGGACAGCGTTACAACCCTCGGCAGTATGGCTTTCAAAGGATGCTTTAATCTGAAAAAAGTTGTCTTATCCGAAAACCTCACAACTGTCGGCAATAATATTTTTCACGGCTGTTTCGGTTTGCCTGACATTGTTCTGCCCCGCAGTATGAATTCTATCGGCGAAGGAATGTTCATGGGGTGCAGCAATCTGCAGAATATAGTCATCCCTGACAATGTCGCAACCATCGGTAATCTGGCATTTTTCGGCTGCGAAAAACTGAAAAATGTCAAAATCAGCCGCAATGCCAAAGTTGCCGGAGACGCATTCCCGGCACAAACAAAAATTTTTCGCCGCTAATCAGCAAATCAACTTAATGAAACCATAAAAAGGAGAACATTATGTTTCGACGATTTTTCACTTTTGTTATTCTCTTTATCAGCGGCGCAGTTTCTGCTGACAGTAATTTGGAATTAATGATAAAAAATTATAACTCAATTTATCCGTCTGCAAAAGCCGATATTCCGTCTGCCGACAAAATTATTGCACTGCAAAAAACGGACGGAAGTTTTAAAAATCTTGACTATAACGGCAAAACACTCGGCAGTTGGGACGGTTCAATCCATTGGGACAATTTGGATATACTTGCCTCGGCATGGCATGCAACCAAAGATGCGAAATACCGCAACAGTATCATCAAAGGAATGAAATTCTGGGCGGAAAAAATGCCTGCAAATCCGAATTGGTATTGGCAATGTATAGCGATTCCGTATCGTTTGATACGTATTATAAATACTATGTACAAAGAAATACCGCCGCAGCTCATAAAAGATCTTGAACCGTGTTTTGCCCGTTCAGGATTTTACAATGTCCGCGGAATCAGATTTACAGGATATAATCTTTTTTGCGTTTCCTATATTGAAATGTGGCGCGGACTTTATTACAATTCACCGGAAAGAATACAAAACGGAATCAAAAACATATCTTCAGTTATGGAGCTGGCTCCCCGCGGCATAGAGGGATTGCAGATAGATTACAGTTATCACATGCACGGTCCGCAGCAGCAGTTCGGCACTTACGGCAAAGCAGATTTACATAACGCAGTTTATTTTCTGGCTCTGCTGAACGGCACTGATTATAAATTGCCTTCCTACAAAGCTGAAATTTTCCGACAATTTTTCCTTGAAGGCATCAGATGGACACTTTATAAAAAGCAGATGGATATTCTTGCATGCGGCAGAAAAATGAACAATGATATTCCCCGTGAATATTATACCGCAGTTGTAAAAACAACACAACATTTTGCCGATGAAAAAGATATAAAAAAACAGGTCAAGGATTTTTTTGATGCGGATCATCTGCTCTCCGGGAACAGAGCATTCTTTTGCAGTGACCACATGATTCAGAGACGGGAAAACTTTTTCTTTTCCTACCGTATGAGTTCAGAACGGGTTGACGGCACTGAAACTATCAATTCAGAAAACCTTCAGGGAAAACACCTCGGCAACGGCACAATGCAGTACAAAATATCCGGTGATGAATATGAATATATGCCCGTTTTGTGGGATTGGCGGAGATTGCCGGGGTCAACTGCTGTTTATGACAACGGGCCGCTTAATTTTCAGCTCAAAGATAATAACCGCAGCTCCGCAGTCGGTATAGTCAGCGATAATCAGAACGGCGGTTGTATGCTGAATTTGGATACCACTGATTTGAATTATAATAAAAGTATTGCCGCAATCGGCAAAAATATTGTATTCAACATCTCCGATATAAATAACAAAACAAAATTTCACGTTAATACAACAGTTGATTCAAAACGC